>JAYTSX010000272.1:0-16497 GCA_043745445.1 Elusimicrobiota bacterium | reverse complement strand
CGGCGAGCACCATGCCTTCCTTGGCCTGGATGTCGTCGGAGAGCAGCACTTCCCGGGGAATCTTAGCGTTTCGCGTCGTTGACGCGATCTTGTCGAGCGTGACCTTCATATTACTGGACCCCCGCTTTGGCGCGCGCGGCAAGCGTCATCGGAAGAGCGTGGAGCTTGGCAAAGCCCGCCGCCTCGTCGCCCGTCCACAGCTTGGTCGTCTCGCCGTAAGTGGCGGCGCCGGCGACCATCGAGTAGGGGCTCTTTACTCCCGTTACATCGAAATGACCCGCGCGCAGGCGTAATCGGGCTTCGCCGGTGACCGTCTCCTGCGACGACTTGATCATGGCTTCGATGTCGCGCATGACCGGATCAAAATACAATCCCTCGTGGAGCATCTGACCGTAGAATTCGCCGGCCTGGTTCTTCCAAAAGCTCTGCCAGCGGGTTAAAACAAGTTTCTCAAGTTCATTATGGGCCGCAATCAGCATCAACGGCGCAGGGGCTTCAAATCCAATCCGTCCTTTGATACCGAGGATCGTATCCCCCATATGCACGCCTCGCCCGACGGCGTATTTCCGTCCAATCACATGCAAGGCCCCCACTAGGTCCACCCCTTCCGTTGCCTTTCCGTTTAAAGATGTCGGAACACCCTTCGTGAAGCCGACGACGACCTCCGTCTGTTCCGTCGGAGGCTTGGCCGACAGCGAGGGAAAGGCCGAATCGGGAATCTCCGTCCACGGGTTATGCGTGGCACCCCCGCCGACCGTCGTACCCCACAATCCGGCGTTCACCGAGTATGCGGTCGTCTTCGCGGGCACGCTAAAGCCCGCCTTCGCGAGATAGTCCGTCTCCTGCTGACGCGAGAGCCCGAGGCTGCGGATCGGCGCGTGCACTTTGACATTGGGAAGCAAAACTTGAAAGACCGCATCAAACCGCACCTGGTCGTTGCCCGCCCCCGTGGAGCCGTGACACACCCCGTCCGCCTTCACTTCCTTGGCGACGCGCGCCACAAGCTCCGCCTGGAGCACGCGCTCGGCCGCGACAGAGAGGGGATATACCCGCCCCCGTAAAATGTTCCCCTGTATTAAGGGAACAGCGAAGCGCGAGAATACCTCGGCCCGGCCGTCGAGCGCGTAATGCTTAACCGCGCCAAGCGCCTTGGAGCGCTCCGCGATCGCCGTCAGCTCCTCGGTGGAGAACCCGCCGGTGTCCACGGTCGCGGTGATGACTTCCGCGCCGAGCTCCTTCATGAGCCAGAGCACGCAGAAGGTGGTGTCCAGGCCGCCGCTGAAAGCGAGAACGATTTTAGGCTTCTTCATATTAGTTGGCCATCCTTGATTGCAGAAATTCGATCAGGCGCTTCTGAGCGGCGGAGGAGTCGCCGGCCACGAAAACGGTGTCGTCGCCGGCGAGCGTGCCGACGAGGCCGGGTTGGGCCAGGCCGTCAAGGACGAGGCCGACCCGCGGCGCGGTGCCGGTGTCGCAGCGGATCACGGTCAGGTTCGGGCCGGCGGCGACGACGCCGCGCACGAAGGAGCGCAGCGGCATCTCAGCGTCGAGGGCGGCCTCGCCGGTGGCGGGGCGGTAGGCGCCGGACGCCTTCACCAGGCCGAGCTCGGCGATGTCGCGGGAGATGGACACCTGGGTCGCGGCGATGCCGCGCTTCTTAAGGCAGCGCACGAGGTCGTTCTGCGTCGAGACATCTTCCTGCGTGATCGCCTCGAGAATCGCGGTCTGGCGGGCGGCCTTGCCCTCGGCTCTGTCTGTATATTTATTCATAACTGTGAATAATTATACATAACCCAGCGCGTGCGTCAAGCGGTATTTTGGCCCGAGAGGCTTAGGACCATTGGCCCATGACGCGCCTCGCACTGCCGCCTATCCTAAGGGCATGAAGATGCTGATCCTGGTTCTGCTGCTGACGGCGTCCGTCCGCGCCTCCGCAAATCCGGACTCCTTGAAAGACCTTCAGGACTGTTCCACGGGACAATGTTGGGACTCGAAAGGCCAGCCCGTGACCGCCGTGCCGCAGGGCGGCCTGATCTTTAAAGAGCCGGTCAAGTTGCGTCGGCTCGGGGACAAGCGTCCGGCCGAGCCGCCGCGCTACACTGTGCTCAGTCGGGATGAGGTGCAGGCCCAGCGGTTGCAGAACAATGTCTTGGCCACGGGCCTCGGCGCGGCGGGTGGCGCCATGATCGGTGCTTTCTTCGGCGGCATACCGGGCGCGGTGGTCGGCGGCCTGATCGGTGCCGGCATCGGTTATCTCCTGACTCGCCGCCGCGGCTGACGTCCCGCCTCAGTCGGCCATTCATGGTATGATGGCCCGCTTGAAGCAACCACTTCCTCACTCGCGCGCATGGCCGTTCTTTGCGCTCCTCGTCCTCGTCTATCTCTCCGGTCTGGGCTCGCTGCGTTTCGTTCTGGATGATTGGTGCCAGCTCCCCACGCTCGCGAAAGCGATGCGGGGCGGAGCCCATGGGTGGTTGAGCGTCGTCGACAACCAATGGCTGGGCGGCAAACCCCGAATTTTCTTTCTGACCTGGCTCTTCCAGGGGGTGTGGGCGCGAGCGTGGGCGCTCGATGCGAGCGCCCCTTATTTTTTGGCGGGCTTCGCGGCGCACCTGACTTCCTGTCTGCTGCTCGGCCGTCTGCTGCGGCGCGCCGGGCTGGGCGAGAAGGCCGCGATCTTCGCCGCGCTCGCCTGCTTCGTGGCCCCGACCTCGTCGTGCGCGCTGTTTTGGATCAACTGCTGGCAGTTCGTTCTGCCGGTCACCGGGTTTATTATCCTCGTCGAGCTATACTCCGTCCCGCGGCGTCGCCGCATGGGCGATCTGGCCGCGCTGACCCTTGCGGCCGTGGGCACGCAGTTTTTGGGGGAGCAGATCTTGCCGGTGCTGTATGTCGGCTTCGCCTGGGCGCTGTGCGACGCGTGGAGGCGGCGCGACCGGCAGGCGCTCTTGCGCGCCGGGATTCCCGCGGCCGCTTCGGCGCTCACTTTGGCGCTCTATTACCGCCGCTTCGTCGCGCCGACGCTCCAAGCCGACGGCGGCGTTTGGAGTTGGCCCGCCGCGCGGGAGGCCGTCGGTCAGCTGGCGTCCATCCACGCCGGCGCCTTCACGCCCTTCAGCGAGTACTATGGAAAGGGGAGCGTCGCTCCGTCCCTTCCGACCTGGGGGCTCGTCGCGGGCGCGGCGTTGACCCTCGGCTGGTTTTTCCTCCGTCGGGACTCCCACGACCCCGAGCGGAAAAAAGGAATCTCCTTTCTCCCATTCATCCTCACCGCGGCCGTCGTGTTTGTTCTGTGCCAACTGCCCGTCGTCGCCGGGATTGCCAAGGGCTTGCGCACCATGGAGTATCGCTACATCTACCTGTCGGGCCTGGCGTTGACCGCCGCGGCGGCGTTGGCCTGGCGCGCGCTGACGGAGCGTTGGGCCGCTCACGGCCGAGCCCGGGCCGTCGCCGCGTTTGAAGCGATCATCCTCGTCTATCTGGCGGGCTTGATGATTTACGATCTGCACGACATCTGGGGCGGGCAAAAGCGCTTGGACGACCGAATCTGGGCCCAGATAAACGCCCAGTTCCGGCCCGGGATGCAGTTTGTCATCACGGACGGCCTGACGATGGCGCCGCTGATGCCCGCGCGGTCCAACGCCATCTTCGAGTTCAAGGATGATTTCGCCGTCGCCTGCCGGCTTCGCGCGACGGGCCGGCTGGCGCCGGACGCGTCTCTTTATGTGACGCGGCGTTATCAGGCGAACTACGACTACGGCCAATGGATGTATCTTGCCGGCTACCGCGGAACCGTCTTTCGCGCGACTCCGGATTCTGTGCTGGCGATCGTGTTTCGCTACGGCCCGTCGTTCGCCGACCTGCTCGATGGAAAAGTTCTGGTCCACTCCGACTTCGCCGAGCACCGGCGCTACCGGACGGAGGAAGGAATCCCCTTCATCCCCTGGGCCATCAACGCCCGCTAGCGCGGCGGACGGGGGACCAGCGGATCGTACCAGAGGCCGGCGCGGCGCGCCAGCGCGATGACAGCGAAGCTGGCCTCGGTGACGACCTTCTCCCAGGAGGCCTCCCCGCGGGCGATCTTGTCGAGGTCGTCCTCCAAGCGCCGGGTGTAGTCCATGTCGATGAAATTACCCGTGTAGTTGCGCACGAGGAAGTCGCTGGCCGAAAGACCGAGGGGCGTGGCGTGGAGTTTGCGCTTCTCTTCCTTTACATAGCCCCGCTCAAGGATCACGCGCATGATGGCGGCGTATGTGGACGGCCGGCCGATGCCCTCGGCCTCGAGCTTTTTGATCAGGGAGGCTTGGGTGTAGCGAGGCGGCGGCTTGGTCGACCGTTTGAGGGCGTCGATGGCGAGTAAATGTAACGGATCGCCGGGATTGAGCATCGGCAGCTCTCCGTCGCTCTCGTCGTCCTCGGACTCCTCTCCGCCCTTCGAGACTTTTTTCTTGGACTCCTCGGTGGCGTCCTCACCGGCGAGCTTGCGCCAGCCGTCGAAGAGCAGAACCTTGCCCTTGGCCTGGAAGATGCCCATGGGGACCATGTCGCCCTTTTCGGTTTTCCACGCGTCCGGCGCGCAGGCGACGTCGATGGTCGTGATCTGATCTTTGCCCGGCGCCATCTGGCAGGCGACGAACCGCTGCCAGATAAGCCGGTAGAGCTTGCCCGCGTCTCCTCCTCCGCCGCCGTCCGCGCCGGACTCGGGATGCGTGGGGCGGATCGCTTCGTGCGCTTCCTGGGCGTTGGCCGCCTTGGTCGCGTGCAGGATGGGCGACTTGGGTAAATATTCGGGCGGAAAATCTTTTTTGATCACGGCGCGCGCCTCGGCGAGACCTTCGGGCGACAGGGCGGTTGAATCGGTGCGATGATAGGTGATCTTTCCATCCTCGAAGAGAGCTTGCAGGTGCTTCATCGTCGCGTCGGGGTTGAAACCCAAGCGCACTGAGGCGGCCTGCTGGACGGTCGCCGTCGTGAATGGGGGAGGGGGATTGCGCACGGAATCCCGGCGGTCGCAAGACAACACCCGCCAGGGCACCGTCTTCGCCCACGCGACCGTCTTTTCGGCGAGTGCGAGGTCGCGCAGGCGCTGGCCGAGGGGGTGGTTTTTCCAGGTGATGAGTTTGGCGGCGAACGGCGGGGGGGAGGCATTTTTCTCGAGCTTGGCGGACAAAACGAAGTAGTCGACCGTGTTGTGTTTTTTGATGTCCTTCTCACGATCAGCGACGAGGCGCAAGGCGACGGACTGCACGCGGCCCGCGCTGCGCGCGTCCTTGGAGACCTGGCGCAAGGTCGGGCTCACCACCCAGCCGACGACACGGTCGAGAACGCGGCGCGCCTGCTGGGCGTCAACGAGGTGCAAGTCGAGGGGGCGCGGCTTGGCCATCGACTTCTGCACCTCGGCCTTGGTCACGGCGTGAAAGACGACGCGGCTGTACTTGTGGGCGCCGATAAGCTGGCTGACATGCCAGGCGATCGCCTCGCCCTCGCGGTCGGGGTCGGTGGCGAGGAGAATTTCGTCGGCTTTCTTCGCCAGCTCCGTGAGTTCCTTGACATGCCGGGCGGAACGCTCGATCATCGCATAGACGGGTTTGATCTTGCCGTCGACAAATTCGACCGAGAGGCCGCCCGTCGGCGGCAAGTCCCGCACATGGCCGAACGACGCCGCGACCCGGTATTCGGATCCCAGGAAGTCTTTGATCTTGCGGACCTTGTTCGGCGACTCGACGATGACGAGCTTCATGCGCGAAGGTCAGCGTAGCAAAACAAGCGTAGGACGCATTGCCAGAAGTTATCCCCGGGAGGCGGACTTTAGCGAGTCTTTTTCGCGGTGCCGTGACCACTCGTCTTGCCGCGGCCGGCCTTCTCCGCGATCCGGCGCTCCATGAGGTCGTTAGCCGCGAGTTGAAGGCGGACGCGCTCGTCCTTTGGGTCGAGAGCCTCGGCCTTTCCGGCGGCCACGCGCGCTTCCTCGAGATTTCCCGCGGCGCGCGCGGCTTCTGACCAGGCGATCAGGTTCTCAAGATAAAGCGGGTCGAGCGTCGCCTGCCGTGAACGCTCCGCCGCGGCCGCCGTCCAGTCGCCGAGTTTGGCGTATGCGGACCCGCGCTGGGCGTGGACGAGGGTGTAGTCGGGAGCCTGGCGCTGAAGAGCATCGTAGGCGGCGAGCGCCTCGTCGGCTTTGCCGAGGCTGTTGAGCGCGTTGCCCTTGAAATACAAGGACATCGTGTAGCCCTGGCTGCCGGGCTGAATTGTCGAAAACAGCTCGACCGCTTTGGGCAGATCGTTGCTCTTCGCGAAGTAGATCGCGGAGTTAAGGTTTACTTCGGAGCGCAGCCATAGCCCGGGGAACACAGCGAGGCCGGCGAAGGCGAGAAGTGCTGGCGCGTATAACGCGCGCCGGATGCTTTCGGAGACGGGTAGGGGATAGACGCTGACGGCGGCGCGGCGCGCGGCCAGCGGCGCCAAGCCCGCGGCGAGGCCGGCGAGCGGCCAGGCGTACCAGCCCGTGCCCGGAGCGTAGGCTGTCCAGCCGAAATGCGAGGCGGCCAGGGCGCCGGCGGCGGCGGCGGCGAAGCCGGCGGCATAGGTCGATTCCGTAAGCGCTCCCGCGCGGCGCAGGGCCGAGGCGCCGCGCGCGCCGGTCCACAGCGCCGCGCCGAACAGCCACAGCCAGAGCAGCGCACCGACGGCGCCGAGCTCGACGGCGACGCCGAGAAGCGGCAGTTCGGGATGATCGGTCATCGTGTTATGGCCGCCTTCGAGCTTGATGATCTCCGCGGGGCGAAAGCGCGGGTAATGAAGGGAAAAGGAGCCCGGCCCGAAGCCGGCGAGCGGCCGCTCCGCGATCATCGCCAGCTCAGCGGCGGTCGTCAGGCGGCGGAACTCGCGGGCATAGGACCAAGTTTCTTTTTTGGGCGCGGTGGTCAGGGCCGCGGCGCCGGCGACGACGAGCGCGGCGAGCAAGGCGAGGCCGCCGGATTTCAGCGCCTGCCGGGTACGTAACGAGGCCGGCACGATCACCGCGTACAGTACGCATGAGACGACGAAACCGGCGACGCCCATCGTTGAGCCGGTCAGGACGACCGCTCCCCCCGCGAGAGGCAACAGCAGCAGGGCGGCGGCGCGAAACGGCGCGGGCGTCTCGGGGTCGAGCTCGAGCGTCAGCGCCACCGGAATCGCGACGGCGAGAAAGGAGGCGCACAGGTAGGGGTTGGCCAAGGTCGAGAAAACGCTGGGGCCGAAGGCTCCCTTCCAGATGAATGGGTCGAGCCCTGCGGCTTGGCACAGAGCATAGAGAGCGACCAGCCACGCGGCGGCGACGGTGAGTGCGGCGAAGCGCGAGGCGCAACGCGCCCCCGCGAAACCGAGGAACGCGGCCAGGAAGCCGATGAGCATGGTGAGCTGGGTCAGGAAGTCGGGCAGCGCCCCAAGTTTATGGGGCTCACTGGCAAAGCGAATAATCATCCACGCGCCATATCCGAGGGCGGGAAGAAGCGCGGGCCAAGAGGAGGCCGGAGCGGAGAAGCGCCCGCGGGAGAGGCCTTGCCACAGCCAACCGAACAGCATGGTCAAGGAGCCCCACTGCAAGATCGTGTATTTGATCGCGGTCGAGTCATAGGAGCGCAGGTAGAACGCGAGCGGCAGGACGAAGGCCGTCGTGAGCAAGGCGAGTTCGCCTAAACGATGCGCGGATTCGGCGGTTGGAGTTCTCATGGCATTCTCCCGGCGGCAAGCTCGTCGCCGCGGTCGTACTGTTGGCTCGGCGCGCCCGACCAGCCGATGACGATGGCGACGAGCGCCAGCGCCGCCGCGGCGAAGGCGACACCCGAAAAATCACGCGGCCACAGATTCAGCGTGAGCCGGGGGGCTTCGTTCTTCGGAGCAGTTCGCTCGCGTTTCATGGCCGCGGCGAGGCGGGACTTGAAATCAGGCGCGGATGCTTTTATGGGGGCGGAGGCGGCCGGCGCGGCAAGAGCGAGGCAATCCGCGCATGAGGCGAGGTGGGCGGCCACGGCTTTCTCACGGCGCGGCGTCAGCCGTCCCTCGGCGTGAAGATCGAGCACGGCGCGAGTTGCGTGGCAGTTCATGTCAGGAGCTCCTTGAGCTTGGCGCGGCCTCGGTGAAGGCGCACATCCAACGCGGACAGCGAGCAGCCGAGCGCCGAGGCGGCCTCTTCACGCGGCATACCTTCGAGGTCGACGAGAATGATCGCCATGCGCATCGCGGGCGTGACGGAGGTCAGCGCGTCCTGGACGCGGTCGGTATTTTCCCGTGCTTGGGCCAGGCGCTCCGGGCCGGGGGCGGTCTCAGCCAGAAAGTCCTCGAGAGAGGCCGAGTCTTCATCCTTCTTATAGGACATCGACACCGAGCGTCGGGACGCTTCTTTGCGCAGGCTGGTGAAATAGACGTTCTTTAAGATCGTCGTCATCCAGGCCTCAAAGGGCAAGGCCGGGTCGTATTTATCGAAGTATTTCATGACTCTCAAGAAAGCCTCCTGGACAACGTCCCCAGCGTCGGTCGAGTTGCCTGTCATGCGCAAAGCGACGGCATAGGCTTTGTCGGCGTGCAGGGCGATAAGGCGGTCGATCTCGGCGTCCACCTGGGTATCCTTGAGTTCCTTACTCCGGCCGGGAGGGAGAACTTACAGGCCCGGAGTGACTGAGATTATAGTGATAAATATGACGAAAAATGGAGTAGGTCCTTAATAC
Source organism: Elusimicrobiota bacterium (assembly GCA_043745445.1). Taxonomy (GTDB): domain Bacteria; phylum Elusimicrobiota; class Elusimicrobia; order UBA1565; family UBA9628; genus GWA2-66-18. The sequence continues at coordinate 7,789 of JAYTSX010000272.1, read as the reverse complement.
GGGCTCTCTGGGCCTAAAGGCGGTGGCGTGATCCCGGGGTCCCGACTATAATCCCTAGGTGAACGGAACAGCGAAAAAACTCGTTGCGAGTTTTGTCTGCGCGGTTCTCGTTTTATTGTCGCCGGGCTCGGCGGCGCATGTCGCCTTCGCCGGCGTCATCGAGAGCGTTCCGGCTCAGAACGCTCCGTCGGGCGGCGGCCAGGCCGGCTCTCTTAATTCCCCCGTCGTTCCGCTGACCATGTCCGTGCTCGGGCTCTCCGGCGGGCTCCTCGCGCCGACCCCCACCCTCACGGCCTCGCCTTCGCCGTTGACGGCGTCGGTGCTTCCGGTCGCGGCTTTCGTCAACCCCGCGATGCCGGCGGCTCCCGCGGCTTTGACGGCGACCGCGGTCCGGGCGGCGGCCGTGGATCCGTTGAAGCCGGCTGTCCCGCAGATTCCTTCGGCGCTTTTGCCCGCGGCGCCGGGAGCGCTCTCGCAAGACGGCGTCGTCAAGCCGCAGCTTCCGGAGGCCATCGATTCCTCGCTGAGCTACCGGACGCATCGCATGATGTTGCGCATGATTTCGGCGTTAACGGGCGAAGTGAATTCCCTGCGCCCCGCCGGTCCCGAACTGACCGAGCGCGCCATCACCGCCGCCGCCGATAAGCGCGCCGTTTTCTCCGATTACGACGAGACGCTGGCCGATTCGAACGCCGCGTTTGATAATAAGCTTTCGCCCGACATGGTGAAGGCCGTGCAGGCCGTACGGGCCGCCGGTAAGACGGTCGATGTCATCAGCGACCGTCCCGAGTCCGTGCTCGAGTCCTTGTCTTCGTTGCCGGTCGAAGCCCGCGCCGGAATGTACGTCGCCGTGGATGCGGGCGGCCGGGTGTACCGCTACGACGATGCCGGAAAGCCCGCGCTCGTCTATGAGGCGCCGGCGATGTCCGACGAGGAGAAGAGCGTGATCTCCGCCGCCGGAGTCGCGGCCATGAAGAATCTGCCGGCGGGTGCTGAGCCCGTCGTGCGGCCGTATACCTACACCATTAAGCTCCCGGTCGGGTCCGGCTGGGAGCAGGTCCGCGGTGCGGGTGAGCTGTTTCAGAAGGAGCTCGTTAAGCGCGGCAGCCCGCTGACGGTCCGGGCGCGCATGGCCAAAGACCCGGCCAACAATCCCTACCTCGTGGTGTCGGTCAACACGAAGGCGAACGCGTCCCGTTACATCGCTATGGCGCGCGGCCTCGCGCCGAAGGACATCGTTATTCTCGGAGACGGAATGTACGCGCCGCGCGCCGCGGAGAAATCCTCGTGGCTGACGAAGCTCGGGGCGCGCGTTGGCGGCCGCGAGCTGGCGGATCAGGGCAACGGCAACGACGCGGAGATGGAGAAGGGCGTGCCCGGAGCGCGGACCTACTCGGTCGGCGGTACCGGCGATCCCCGCCGCAAGAATCTTATCGTACTGGGCGCCTCGGGCCCGGCGGCGTCGCGCAGCGTCCTGCTCTCCGTCGCCTCCAAACCGGTCGTTCCCGCGCCGGAAGTCTCTGTCGACCAAATCCGCTCGCCGATTCATGAGATTCGCCTTTGGATCAGCTCCCTGCGCCATTACTTCCTCGAGGTCAATGTCGAGAACTGGCGCGAGTATAAAAAAATCCGCGCGACGGCTCCCGTGGTGATCGCGGGCCAGGCGTCGGTCAAGGATGCCCGCGGCTTTTTCGTCGATTCGCGCATGATGGGCATGATCGGCGGGGTGCGCACGGTGGGCTCGCGCTCGGGCTCGGATCAGTATGTGCGCGGTGAAGCGTTGCGTCTCTTTGATCGCTATTTCGATGTGGCGAGCGCCGTCGAAGCCCGGCCTGCTTTCGTCGACTTCCTGGATCGCGCGGTGCTTTACAATCCGATGCGCAGCTCGAGCAACCTGCGCAAGCACATCCGTAAGGCGCTCCATGGCGGCTCCATCCTCGCGCCGGACGAGCTTAAAGCGCACTTCGACAAGCTGATGGGCCCTGCGGTCAATGCCGGTGCCGCTGAATTCCAAAATGACGGCGCGCAGCGCGTGCTCGACGCTTTCCGTGGGGTGATCGCGCAGACCGTCGCGGAAGAGGATCCCTCCGCCTCCGGCCGCGTCGTGGGCGTGGTCCTCCTCGGCAGCTTCGCCACCGGCGCCGCTACGCCCACGAGCGACTTCGATCTTCATGTGCTGACTAACAGCGGCGCTTCGCGCCGCGTGGCGCCGTTCCTGGAGAGGCTTGAGCGCCGCTGGAGCATGAACCCCGAGTCCAAGTCGCACCCCATCAACGGCGCTGATTTCGGCTTCATGCCCTCGCGCTCGATGCTCCTAGGCATGCATCACGACCGTTTTCTCGTCGTCAGCCCGGACCAGCGACTGGAGCGCAGCCTGAGCCCTCCCGGCTCCGTCACGGATCGCGCGCCGCCCGAGGAGCCCTCGGTCCTCAAAGGCGTGGAGTGGAAGTTTTACAACGGTCTGCTGAGCCTCGCGACGCGGGTCGATGATCTCAAGAACGCGGGGCCGGGCCGGACCGTCGAGTCGCTCGACGACGCGACGCGCAAGCGGGCCCTGACCGGCTGGCTCGTCGGCCGCAGTCTCTACCTCGTGGGCTTTATCCTCGCCGGCGTCATCTCCTACCCCATGCTCGCCCAGGCCCTTGTCGGTACGCAGGGCTACACCGATCTGATGTCGCTCGGCGCTGTCGCCGCGATCCTTCTCGCACCTTTGAGCGGCCTCGTCGCCGACCGCTTGAGCTTTCGCAACATGTTCGCGCTCAACGGTGTGGTCCGCGTCGTTCTGGCGCTGGCGATTCCGGCCCTTGTCCTGACGCATGTGGCCAGCTTTTGGCCGCTGCTCGCCGTCGCGCTCTTGACGAGCTGGAATGTGGCCAGCTCCTTGGTCTCCGAAGATAAAATGCTGCCCGCGCTCGCCGGGTCCGATCCGAAGCGCCTGTCGGTCCTCAATGCCGCCGCCAACATCAACTTCATCGGCCTCAATGTTCTGCTGGGGACCTTCCTTCTGTCGGGCCGCTGGGTCGACGCGCTCGCGGCCGCCTTCGGCGTGCTCAATGGTCTCTCCGGAATGTTCCTCATCAGCGCGGGTTTGGCCGCGGCGGGCGCTCTCATCCAGTGGTATACGATTCCCAATGTCGCTCTCGCGAAGCCCCCTGTCGAAAAGCCCTCGGGCGCGGCCGCGGTCGCGGCGTCGGCGGAGGGACGCCGCAACCTGGCGATTTGGGGCGGTGTTCTCGCCGTGGGCGGCGCGTTGTATCTAAGCCTGCACGCCGTCGTCCCGCAGTTCGCGGCGCTGGCGCTCGTGGGCGCCGCGTTGGCCGGCCTGATCGCGACTTCGAAGGGATTGGCGCGCTTGTGGAAGAACCCGGTCCTGCGCACCGGAACCCTCTTGAGCATGGCGTACTCGTTCGTCGTGTATCCTGTCGGCTCGATGCTGATTCCGTTCGCGGCCCGCGATCTTAAGGGCGGCGCGGAGATGCAGGGCCAGCTCCAGGGCTCATTGTTCTTCGGCCAGCTCCTCGCCGGCTCGACGATGCTCAATCTCCAGGGCCGCTGGAACACGGTCGTTCGCACGACCGTTCTGATATCGCTCGGCGCGTGGCTCGGCCTGTACCTCTTTCCCGCGAGCCTCGCGATGGCGGCGGTCGGCATGGCGATCGCGGGCGGCCTCTACGCCGTCTCGACGCGGCTGAGCGACCGCGGCTGGATGCGGTACGCCTTCATCGGGCTCTCCTCGCTGGCCGTGCCGCTCGCGTTCTGGGGCAATATCCCTGCACTCCTGCTCGGCATCCTGATCATCGGCCTCGTCAATGTCCCTAACAAGATCACGATCGACACCATCGTCCAGCAGGAGGCGAAGGCGGACGGCCTGCACACCGGCGAACTGCTCGGCCTGCGCTCGGCGCTTTCCGCCATCGCGGCGGCTTTCGGCTACGCCTCGATCGGCGCGGTCACCAGCGCGCTCACTTTCCCGGCCGCGTTGTGGCCGATGCTCGCGATGTTCGGTGGAATCGGCCTTCTGCTGTGGCTGGCCCCGCGCTGGCTTGGAAGCAAGCTTGCCCCGACGAATTTCAAGACCGAGACCCCTCGCGAGCATTCGTTGGACGAGCTTGCCGCGATGATGGCGGAGCGGCTCAAGTCCAAGGGCATTAAGGCCATCATCACCGACTATGACGGCACCTTGATGGACAAGACGCCGGACGACAAGGCCGTGACGGCTTCAGACGAGCTCGTCGGCCTGTTGCGCCGTCTGCGGGAGCTTGGTGTAAACGTAGTCGTCTGCACGAACCACTTCTTCTCGGGCGACCACAACGGCATGACGAACCTGCTCGGCGACCGCCTCGACGCCAAGACCCGCGCGGGCATGCTCTTCGCGGTGCAGTCCGGCGCGCGCGTCTACGAGTACGGCGCCGACGGCTCGACCCCGACGGAGCCGGCCTGGAAGGAAGTGTCCTTCGATGAGGCCGAGCGGGCCAAGATCACGCCCATCTTCGAGGCCGCCGCCGCCAAGGTCGGCCTGAAGCCCGAGGACTACAAAATCTTCCATGAGGACAGCCGGACCTTGATCGAACTGCGCAATCATCCTGACCGCGATCAGGCCTTGTACGCGGCGCTCGCCGAGGCCAACACGGCCAACGGCCTGGGCTACCTCGTTCAGCTCAAGCCGATGCCGACGATGCGCCATGTCCCGTATGTTCAGTACTTCAAGGCGCATAAGGGCACCGGCGCGCGCAAAGCGATGGAGATGCTCAAGGCTAAGGGCCTCATCGATGACGAGTCTCAGGTCGCCGTCTTCGGCGACGACTTTAAGCCCGAGGGCAATGACCTGTACATGGCTCAGGCCCTGCCCGGCGCCCTGGCTGTCTCGGTCGGCAAGACCTTCGACTCGACCCAGCCCAATGTGATGCAGGCCTCTGAGCGCGGCTCGGCCACGATTCGCGCCTTGATCGGCCGCCTCAACGACATGCTCGCCGCACGCGGGAGCGAGCCGAAGTGACGCGCCTCATCGCACTTCTTTTTCTTGCAACGCTCGTGAGCCCCTGTGCCGCCGCCGGCTTGTCCTGCCCCGCCGACGCACTCGATAAGGATGGGAAGGGGACGCTTCTTCTTTTTTCCGCTTTGCCTCTGGGCAAGACCAAGTTTGCCAAGGCGTGGGGGAAAGCACAGGAAGAGCTCACTAAAAAATTTCCGGGCCTGACCTTTGAGAAGCCCGACAATCTTCATGTGACCTTGTCGTTTATGGGTGCAGGCTGGAAGCCGGACGAGACGCAGACGATGGAGACCTATGCTCTCGAAGGTCCGGATTTGTCGAGCGGACCCGTCACGATGAAGGGCGCGCCCGATCTATTCGGGCCGAAGAAGCAGGTTGTCGCTCTGGCCTTGAGCCCCGTTCCCGAGGAATGGTCCGCGCGTCTCATGAAGAACCGCCAAACCTTGACGGACAAAGGCTTTCGTAAGCGCGACATGTATGACGATGTGTTCAAGCCGCACATTTCCTTGGCGTCGGCGCCCAAGCCCGACGAACAGCGTGAAGAGCTCGCCCGCTTTCAGGCCTGGATGTCCGAGCACGCCAAGCGCTTCGGCGGTCTTGATCTCCTCCTCACGCGCGACATCAAACCGGCTTTCTTCCTTGTCCTTGGAAAAGCCGAGACGCTCCGCTTCGTGCCCCTGCGAAGCTACTGCGCCGCGCCTTAGAAGCGAAGGGCGCTCTCAATGTCGCGTAGGCCGCAGTTGCGCCTTTGGATGGCGCAAAACTTGTTGTTCACACGTCTGACTGTAACTGTTGTCAACAACAGTCGGTGTCGTGGTTGGGGATAGTGGGGATATCTTGGCGCGATAATCTGCCTGCCGGCCGTTCTGAAACGAAGGAGCCCCCCGCGCCGAGAGCGGGAGGCTCCAATACGTTGCGGGCCTTCTTTATTGTACGCCCGTCTCCTTCTGCTCGAGAACGCTGTGGATCCTCTCGAGGCCCCCCGTCAGTTCAGCCTTCAGCACCGGCTCCGTCTCCACCTGCAGCCGGCCCGCGAGCAGGGTTTCGCCCTGTTTTGCGTCGACGAACTTCGCGACGACCGCCTTTTTCACGGCGACCGCCGCGTAGCGGCGCGTGTCCGCGTCCGGGCTCTGCAGACCCTTTTCGACATGCCCGATTCCCGTTTTCACCAGGACCGGCCGCGTCGCCATCGCGATCATGCCGCGGCGCATCTGGCTCTTGTCCGCGGACTTCAGATGCTCATCGAGGAGCGTGGGGCTGAGCCAAGGCATCTTGCCTGCGCTGTCGAGCATGCCGACCGCCTCGAGGCGCTCCAGGATCTTCCCGATAATCTCGGGGTCCTTGTAATCCTGGAGGGAGATCGCGCAGCCGCTGATGAGCTTCATGTTGTCGGTCGAGGTCATCAAGGTCACGAGGATGTCCTTCGCCTTGGCCCCTCCGGTGCGGCGCAGGACCGCGGGATACGCCGAGTCCGGCACAAGTCCCTTCTCGCCGAGCTCTCGCACCTTTGCGTAGACCACCGAGCCATGAACTCCAAGCGGCGAGCCCACGCGCTTGAGCGCCTCGATCCGGACCTCGACCGGCCCCTCCTCCATCGCCTTGAGGACGAAGTCGCGGCTGGTTTTGCCCGATACACGGCCGGCGAGAAATCCGGTCACGCGCCGGCGCAGCTCAAGATCCTCGGTCCCGCCGTCGCCGGGCTTTTCGAATACGGAGACGATGGCTTTGGACAGGCTCTCGGCGGTCACGGAGTCGATCTCCTCGCCGTCAAACTCAGGGGATTCGAGGGAAGCGAGAAGACTGCCGAGCTGGACGCGCTTGTCGGCTTCCGCGGCGACCTCGACATTCGAGAGGTAGGCGCCGATCGCGGCATCCACGGTGCGCTCCGGCCGGGTTTCGACCTGGAGCTTCGGCAGGATGTTCTTGCGGGGCGGGGGAGTCGCGGCGAGCTTTGAAAGCTCGTTATACGTCTGACCGAGACCCGCGGCGACGAGTGCGACGAGTGAGGCGCTGGCGGCGGCTTCGAGGCGGTTCATAAAGCTTATCTCCGGGCGCTTCGGGCCTCTGGTGAGGATCGGGCCTGCGTCCGTGGATGATACGCTGTTGGCCGGCGAAACCTTACAACGGAAGGACTCGCGACGGAATTTACATGTCTTTCTCGTCGGAGAATCGACCGTAAAGGGGTTATAATATGGGAGTAGTGTCTCCTCCCTCCGTTCGACCCGATCCCCGATTCCTGCCCATGACGCGCGCCGAGATGGAGGCGCGCGGCTGGGATCAGGTGGACATCGTTTTCGTCACCGGCGACGCGTACATCGACCATTATTCGTTCGCGATGTCGCTGCTGGGGCGGGTGCTTGACAAGGCGGGCTTCCGCGTCGCCATCCTGTCCCAGCCAAACTGGCGCAGCGCCGAGCCGTGGCGCACCTTCGGCCGCCCGCGGCTGTTCTTCGCGATCTCCGCGGGGAATATGGACTCGATGATCAATCACTATACGGCCAATAAAAAGGTGCGCAACGACGACGCGTACTCGCCGGGAGGTAAAATTGGTCTCCGCCCGGACCGGGCCACTATCCCTTATTGCCAGCGCGCAAGAGAGGCCTTCCCGGGAGTTCCGGTGATTGCCGGAGGCGTCGAAGCCTCTCTCCGTCGTTTGGCCCACTACGACTATTGGTCTGACTCGGTGCGCCCTTCCGTCCTTCTTGATTCGAAAGCCGATCTCGTCGCCTATGGCATGGGCGAGGAGTCCATCGTCGAGATCGCGACGCGCCTGCGCGACGGCAAAACGGTCAAGGACTG
>JAYTSX010000271.1:0-4365 GCA_043745445.1 Elusimicrobiota bacterium | reverse complement strand
CTCGTAGCGGCGCTCTCGCGTGGCGATGGCGCTCGTCGAGACGTAGATAGGCGTAGAAGGCGGCGAGTTGCGCAGCACCGGCGTATAGCTCTGCACGGCGCCCCCATCCATGAGGCTCTCGGCTTGGTAGACGTCGCGGGCGCGGACCGACCAATAGTAGGTCGAGCCGAAGGCAAGGTCATTCATGGTCACGGCGGACGCGGTCGTAGTCGTGACTTGCGGCAGAAGCTGGTCGTGACGGCGCCAGGACAGCTCGTAGACCGGGACGTCGCCGTCCGGGTCGATCGCCCGGCTCCACGAGAGGAGCACCGAGCTGTCCCTCGTCACCACGGTGCCCGTGCCTTTGGCGACGGTGAAAGGCCCGGGCGGGACGTTCGAGCGCCCGAGAACGAAGTTCTCAACCGACGAGGCGCGGCTCTGAAGCGAAAGACCCAGATAGGAGTCCCGCGCGGTCACGCGCCAGTAGTAGGTCGTGCCGAAGGACAACGGCGCCGTCACGAAGTCCGCCGTCTCGGAGGTTCCCGTGCTTCTGAGCAGGAAGGGAGAGGTCCCGAGTTCCAAGGTGTAGAGCAAGGGATCGCTGTCGCCGTCAGTGGGAGCCTGCCATCGCAGCCACGCAGCGGAGGAGTGCTGGATGACCTGCCCGAGCGGAGTGGAAGGCACCGGAGCGGTAGGCGCCTCGTTGAGAACAAGACGGCGAAGGGGCGCGCGACCGGCCGAGCTGAGGTAAAGAACGCGCCCGTCCCACGCGGAGCCGATCGCGGAATCGGCCGTCAACGTTGTCACGGGGGTGCCGTCGGATGTGACCTTGACCACGCCCTGCGGACAGCCGCCGGGACCGCACACCAGTTGACTCACGTAGAGAGAGGAGTCTGCGTCGAGCCAAATACCTCTGGGGTTCACCAAATTGCCGAACCGTGAAGCGGGCGTCTGATTGTCGAGCATTCCGATGCTCGAATAGCGCAGCACCTGTTGGCAGCCGGTGTCGGCCACGACGAGTTCCTGTTGGGAGCCGACGGCGATCTGTGAGGGCGTGTAGCAGCTGGTCGCCGTGGCGCTGATACCCGGCAGTTCGACTTGGCTCAAGAGGTTGCCCGCGAAGTCGTAAGCGTTGACGTAGCCCTTAAGCCCGCTCGCAGGGCAAGGACAGCCCACGCACTGGACGCAGTAGTAGCTCTTCTGATTCTGGAAGCTCAGCAGGAGCCGAGCCCCGACCCGGTCGAACGCGGCCGAGATCAGGCTCGACGTGCTGATGTAGGCGCCAAGCGAGTAGGTGGATTGGCCGAGGAAATAGCCCGTATTGAGGAAGCGCTTGAGCGTGATACCTTGGCCTCCTTCGAGAACATCCACGACGCCCGAAGGCTCGACCGCGAAGGCCAAGGGCGCGCGGACGCCCGTGTCGAAGCTGAACAACGGTTCGAGCGCGGGCGTGCGGTAGCCCGCCACCTTGTAATTCGTCGCCCCCGGCGCCAGCATGAGCGCGTAGAGATTGCCCACCGAGTCGCGGTCGAGACCGGCGACCACAGAGGCGGTGACCGTGAAGGTCGCCTGCTCCACATAAGTGGCGGCGCCGGCGGGTGAGGCCGCCGCGGCGGCCAGGACGACGAGGACGATTTTCTTCACGACTTCACCTCCGAGAGATCGGGCTGCGCGCCGTAGTCCGGCACAGCCGCGCGCAAATCGAGACCTTTCTCCGCCTCGACGACGACGGGTCGCAGGGCGGGGACGGGAAGCGGCCGGGTGACTTCCCGGACGCGCGCGGTGCGGACCAGGCACTCGGCACGGCCGGGCGAGAGCACGAGCGCCGTGCCCGGCTCAAGCGACTTGAGTTGGTTGGGATGGACCTTGAAGCGCTCCACCTCGCGGCGCGAGCGGTCGCCGGTCCGATGGTCGCCCAAAAGCGCGCTCTCGACGCGCTCCGTGTCGCTCGTCGTCGTCCGCGTGCCGAGCGTCGAGGCCCAGAACTCCGCGTCCTCCGGGTTCGGCGAACGGAAGCAGACCTTGCAGCCGGAGGTATTGTTGAAGACGACGGACTCGAAGGCCGAGACGTCCATCCCCTCCACTCGCTTGAGCTGGCCCAGGTCCTGGTGCGAGAGGATAGTGCGCAGCTTGGCCGAGCCCACGGTCGCCACGAAGGAGGCGAAGACCGGTGTGGCGAACTCGGCGAACTCATCGAGGATCACGGTGGCGGGGCCCGGCTTCGGCTCCGTGCGCTGGCGCGCGGCCGCCACCGATAGGAGCCCCGAGATCACCATACGGCCGAGCGGATTGGCAAGCACCTGTAGATGCCCCACGGGGACCGCGAAGTAGGCGGCGTGGCCGCGCTCGAAGACATCCTCCAGGCGGATCTGGGGCGCGTAGCTGTTGAGGAGCTCGCCCAAGGGCCCGGTCGTCCATGGCCGTAAGGCGGAGGTGAGCCCGCTCGAATCGGGGTTGGCCTTGAACTCGGCGTCGGCCATCTCGGCCAGGCGCCGGTCGCGGCACAGCTTGAACGCTTCGGTGCGCGCCTCGGGGAAAGCGAAGTAGTAGTAGCAGTCGCGCAGCGTGAAGGCCCGACCGGTCGCGCAGAACACCTCGGCCATGGTCTGAACCTTGGCGTAGTCAACAGCGCGGTAATAGTCCTGCCCCTCACCCGAGGAGGTAGGCTCGCGGCCGATGGCGCGGGCGATCTGGTTCGCCACGGCGGTCGCGTCTTGCCCGGAGACGGGCCGGATCGGGTTGAACGTCATCGAGCGGTCGTCCTGCGGGTTGAAGTAGCGCACGGAATCGAGCCGTCCGGCGATCGAGGCCGTCTTGAGGAACTGGTCGAAGTCCCCTCGGTCGCCCTTGGCCTCCATAAAGAAGAGCGGCAGGCCCGCCTTCATGTCCTGCGCCGCGAGCGCCAACAGGAGCTGGGACTTACCCGAGCGCGTCGGGCCCACGACCTGCATGTGCCCCTCGCGCTCGCGCGCGGTGAGGCTGATCTGGCGCTTTCCGCTCGTCAGCCCCAGGAATGTCTCCTCGCCCTGTCCTGAGCGCAGCCGTCGGCTAAGCTCCTCGTCCACGACCTTTGAATCCGTGGGCGTCTCCCAGTCCTTCTCGTCCTGCTCGGTCCCCTTTCGCCCAGCGGCGCCGAGTCCCACGGCCGCGCCGAAGCAGGCCGACGCCGCAGTCCAACCGAGGCGCACGACGCTCCGGCGAGGCTCGTACCAGCGACCGAAGCCGCGGTGCGCGCCGCTCAACCAGTCCGCCGTCCGCCAAGGCATGAGGGCCACGAACAGGGTGGCGGCGAGGCCCGTCAGCGCGCCTCCGAGCGCCCGGCGCTCGCTGCGCAGGCCGGCCAAACCCGCGAGCATCACGGCCATGACGGCGAGGAAGGACCAGGGGCTCATCGCGCGGCCTCCGCGGCCTCGGCCGCGCCGAGGACGATCGTGCGGCTCTCCACCGCGCCTTGGAAGACGCTGCGCCCTGCTGAACGGCGGAACTCGTCTAAGCCGCAGGCGTAGACGAAGGGCGCGCGCTGCGCGCGGGCGTTCTTAAGGATGATGGCCGCCCCGCCCGGCCAACCCGTGAGATAGAGGACCACGCCGCCGCGCGTCAGGCGACGGCGGTAGGTCTCGAAGATCTCCTCGTATCGTCCCTTGGACTTCTGCGTCAGCTCGACCTCGATCGCCTTGGGCTCGGACGACTCGATCCAGAGGTCGCAGGCGCCTTCGACTATGAGGCGCCGACGGCCGCCCGTGTGCGTCCAGACGGCCTTCGGATGCTGGCGCGCGGCGGGAAGTCCCAGGACTTCCGTGAGAACCAAGCCCGCGGCAGAGACCTTCAGTTCGTGGCGGATCATCGCCTCGCTCACGAAGTCGCGGATCTCGGGACGGTGCTCCACCGGCTCGTCGCGCAGGACGTTGAAGCCCCTCTCAGTCAGCGTGTAGGCCTTCGGCTGGCGCAGGAAGGAGTGCCCGTTGATATAGCCCTGGGCCTCTAGCGCGTGGACGCGATTGAAGACGCCGAGCTTATAGTCCTCTCGCTCCATCTTATTGAAGAAACGCTCGATGACCTCGGCTTCGCCCAGCGTCGACTCCAGACCCAGCCCCACCATCTGACCGATGCCGAGCACGATCCACTTCTCAAGCGCCGCGAGCATCTTCATATCTCGCGCCGTGAGCTGGATTTCCCCGCGCCGCACATCCGCCGTCGTCTTCATCTCCAATCGAGTTCTCCCTCTTTTGCTGTTGCTGTTTTTCCGTTTCTTGCTTTCTTTTCCTTCTGACTTTTCCCTTCTGTTCTTCTTTCCGTTCTCTGTTTGTTTTTTTCTGTTTCTGTTGTTGTTTCTGTTGTTGTTTTTTCTTCTTTCTCTTTTTTGCTGCCTTTTACCCTCTGTCCTCC
>JAYTSX010000270.1:0-16533 GCA_043745445.1 Elusimicrobiota bacterium | reverse complement strand
AAGGTTAAGATACACGGCGCAGCAAATCGCGGTCGCGATCACAAAAGCAAGCGCGGCTTTCTTTCGGCTGCGCAGCACCTGGCTCAGGCCGCCGCTGGCGAAGTCCCCCAGCGCGCATCCGGCGTACAGCCACATCACCGCGCGCGAGCCGGTCGGGAGGATGGGCATCGCGAGCGCCTTACCGAACTCGGGCGCGAAGGTCGCCAGAATACCGATCACGAACCAAACCGGTATTCCGAGCGCGATGCAGGACAGGTAGCGGCGCACGCGATCCGGCGTCGAGAACAGCATGAAGAAGTCGCCGCGCTTGACCGTCGAGTTCTTGACCTTATCAAAGATGCCTGACTCATAGACTCCGACACGCAACGTCAGGAGCGCCAGCCCCATCGCTCCGCCGATAAAGTAAGCGTTGCGCCAGCCGAAATAGTCTCCGACGAGGCCGGCCATGACGCCGCCCGCGATGCCGACGCCGGCCACGACCATGGTGCCGTAGCCTCGGGTCTCCTTGGACATCAATTCGCATACCAAGGTGATCCCCGCGCCGAGCTCCCCGGCCAGTCCGATGCCCGCGATGAAGCGCAAGGCGGCGTACGCCGGGACCGTATGAACGAAGCCATTGGCGATGTTGGCGATCGAGTACAGCGCGATCGAGCCGAACAACACCGAAAGACGGCCCTTCTTATCGCCCAGGATGCCCCACAGCAGGCCGCCGATGAGCATCCCCGTCATCTGAATGTTGATCAGCTTCAGGCCGGTGTCGAGGAGCGCCTCGGGGGCGACGCCGATGTCCCTGAGGCTCGTTACGCGCACGATGCTGAAGAGGATCAGGTCGTAAATGTCGACGAAATAGCCGAGGGCCGCGAGGAGGACGGCCGCGATCTGATTGCGCTTGTCATCGTTCGTGGACATGGCCGCAATCTTATGAAATAATAGATCGTCATTCCTCATATAGGGGGTAGTACCCGATGCGCTCCATGAAAATTCTGCTGTCCGCCGCCATAGTTGCGGCTCTCGCTCTTCCCGCCAAGGCCACCAAGGTCGGCCTCGTTTTCGATGTCGGCGGACGCGGCGACAAGTCGTTCAATGATTCCGCCTTCCGCGGCCTCGAGCGCGCCAAGAAGGAACTCGGCATCGAGTACGAGTACATCGAGCCCTCCGAGGCCGCCGACCGGGAAAACGCCCTGCGCCAGTTCGCCAGCGGCAAATTCGACTTGATCATCGGCATCGGCTTCATCTTCACGGACGATGTCAATCGCGTCGCCGCCGCCTTCCCCGCCAAGCCTTTCGCCTGCGTGGACTACGCCGTCAACCCGAACAAACCCATGCCGGGCAACGTGGTGGCGCTTAAGTTCCGCGAGCAGGAAGCCTCTTTCCTCGGCGGCGTCGTGGCCGCTCTCACCTCGAAGACCAAGGTCATCGGCTTCGTCGGCGGCATGGATGTTCCCCTGATCCACAAATTCGAGGCGGGTTATAAAGCGGGAGCGGCCTGGGCCGATCCGAAGGTGAAGGTGCTCTCCGCCTACGCGGGCGTGACGCCGGAAGCCTTTAAGGATCCATCTAAGGGTAAGGAGATCGCGCTCTCACAGATCGGCCAGGGCGCGGATGTGATCTACCACGCCTCCGGTTCAACGGGCTTGGGCGTCTTCGAGGCCGCGCGCGACAAGAAAATCCTCGCGATGGGCGTCGACAGCGACCAGTACCATGACGCCCCCGGCTTCGTGCTCACCTCGGTGACCAAACAGGTGGACGAGGCCGTGTTCCGGACGATCAAAGCGGCGAAGGACGGCAAGCCTCTCAAAGGGATTCTTGAATTGGGTCTAAAAGAAAAAGGCGTGGACTACATCTACGACGCGAACAACAAATCTCTGATCTCGGCCGCGAGCCGCGCCAAAGCCGAAGAGGCCCGCAAGCTGATCGTCGCCGGCAAGATCAAGGTCCCCTCCAAGTAAAATGCCGGCCGCGGTCCGCCTGTCGGGCATCGTCAAGCGCTATCCGCGCGTGACGGCCAACGACGGCGTGACTTTGACGGTGGCTCCCGGCTCCATTCACGCTCTGCTGGGCGAGAACGGCGCGGGGAAGTCCACGCTGATGAAAATTCTCTACGGTATGGTCCGCCCCGATGAGGGTTTAATCGAAATCAACGGCAAGGCGGAGAAGTTCTCCGGTCCCCAGGACGCGATTGCCGCGGGCATCGGCATGGTCCACCAGCACTTCATGCTCGTCCCGCCTCTCAGCGTCGCGGAAAATGTGGCTCTCGGTTCCGAACCAGCCGCGGCCGGCGCCGGGGCGTTAGTCGGAGTGTGGGATATCGAAAAAGCCCGGGCCGATGTGGCGCGCCTCTCGAAGGAATACGGACTGAAGGTCGATCCGAACGCGATCGTCGAGAATCTATCCGTCGGCGAGCAACAGCGTGTCGAGATCGTGAAGATTCTCTACCGCGGCGCGAAGATCCTGATTCTTGACGAGCCGACCGCGGTCCTAACCCCGCAGGAGGCCGATGAATTGTTCATCACGCTCCGTCGCCTGCGCGACGCGGGCTCGACCATCGTTTTCATCAGCCATAAGCTTAAGGAAGTGATGGCCTTGTGCGATGAGGCGACCGTCATGCGTCGCGGCAAGACCGTGGGCGCGCAAAAGATCGCCGACACCTCGATCGATCAACTCTCCGCGCTGATGGTCGGCGACCTGGGCGAGGACGAGCGGGACGCGTCCGCGTATCGATACGCGGGCGCGGCGAGAACCGTGCTCTCGCTCGATAACGCCTCGGCACTCGGCCCGCGCGGCGAGCTCGCGCTCAAGCAAGCGACGATGACCGTGAAGGCGGGCGAGGTACTCGGCATTGCGGGCGTCGAAGGCAACGGCCAGAGGGAGCTCGCCGAGGTGATCTGCGGGTTAAGGACTTTGGAGGCCGGGACCTGCACCGTGGACGGAAGAATCGGGTATGTCCCAGAGGACCGGCACCGGCATGGGCTTCTCCTCCCGGCGCCGGCCTGGGAAAATACTTTGCTGGGACGCCAGCGCGAATCAGCCTTCGGAACGGCCTTGGCCGTCGATCAAAAAGCGGCACGCGGGCTGACTGCGGATATCCTCAAAGACTACGATGTGCGCCCCCCCGAAGCGGATCAACCGGCGGGCGCTTTCTCCGGCGGCAACCAGCAGAAGCTCATTGTCGGACGGGAGATTTCCAAGCTCCCCGCCCTGCTCGTCGTCGCGCATCCCACGCGCGGCGTGGACCTCGGCGCCTCTCGGCTGATTCGCGAGAAAATTTTAAAGGCCAAAGCCGCGGGCGCCGCCGTCATCCTCATCTCCGCCGACCTCGATGAGGTCATGGCCTTGTCGGACCGCATCGCCGTCCTATGCGCCGGAAAGGTGGTCGGCCAGTGCGCGCGCGCTGACGCCAAGATCGAGCAGCTCGGCCTGTGGATGGCCGGCGTCGGGAGCGGCGAATGAAGGCGGTCCTGCGCGAGGCCCGCTGGGTCGCGATCACGATCATCATCCTTTCCCTCGCGCTGACCGTGGGTACACTTGCCCTTAAACAAAGCCCGACCGAAGTGTTCCGGCTCATCTTCAGCGAAGTTATTTTTGACGGCTACGGCCTCGGCCAGACGCTCTACAAGGCCACGATGCTTATATTCACCGGCCTGGCCTGCTCGCTCGCCTTCCGTTGCGGCCTATTTAATATCGGCGCCGAAGGCCAGCTGTACGCCGGCGCCTTCGCGATGACCTTGGTGGGCCTCCGCTTCCCCGGCCTCCCGTCAATCATCCTGATCCCGCTCATGCTCATGGTCGCCGCCGCGGGCGGCGCCGCCTGGGCCGTCGTTCCCGCCGTGCTCAAGGCTAAGCGCGGCGCGCATGAGGTCATCACGACGATGATGATGAACTTCGTGGCGATGGCGTTCGCCAACTACCTCATTTCCGCGCATTTCCATGAGCCCGAGACGATCCACACCGCCGAGCTCCCGGCCGCCGCCGGCTTGCCGAGCTTCGAGACGATGTTCGGGCTATTCAAAGGCTCACCGGTCAACGCGTCCCTGCTTCTCGCTTTCCTGATCGCGGCCGCGATCGCCTACTTTCTCTGGCGCACGCCGACGGGCTTTGAGTGGCGCGCGGTCGGCGTGAACCCCGACGCCGCGCGTACGAGCGGCATTCGCGTCGAAGCGACGACGATCAAAGTCATGCTGGCCTCGGGCGCGATCTCCGGCCTGGCGGGCAGCAACTTCGTGCTCGGCTACAAGCATTACTTCGAGCAGGGTTTCGCCTCGGGCGCGGGTTTCCTCGGTATTGCAGTCGCTTTGGTGGCGAAGAATAATCCTATCGGCGTTATCCCGTCAGCGCTGCTCTTCGCCTTCATGTCCCAGGCCGGCCTCACCCTCAATCGCACCATCCCCCGCGAGATGTTCGACATTCTTCAGGCCGCGGCCATCCTGATTGTAGTGATCGCGCAGAACAAGCTCGGCGGTGAGGCTAAGAAGTGAGCTTTCTGATCCAGGTTCTGCGAATCGCCGGGCCTTACGGCTTGGCCGCGCTCGCGGGGACTTTTTCGGAGCTGGGCGGCGTCGTCAATATCGCGCTTGAGGGCATACTGCTCGCGGGCGCCCTCGGTGCGACGCTTGCGGCGTACTGGACAGGAAGTCCTTGGCTCGGCGTCTTGGCCGGCATCGGCGCCGGGATGCTGTTGTCGTGCCTGCACGCTTGGGCCACGCTCCGCCATCGCGTGGACCAAATCGTTTCTAGTCTCGCCTGCAACTTCTTGGCCGCGGGGCTGTGCCGCTTCATTCTCAAGCTCGTCTTCCACTCCACCTCGAATTCTTACCGCGTCGAGGGACTCTCCGACTGGGGCCCGTTCGATCCGTTCCTGGTCCTGTTCTTCCCCATCGCGGGCCTTTGCCAGTGGGTCGTTTATAAAACCCGCTTCGGCCTGCGCCTGCGCGCGGTCGGAGAGCACCCGAAGGCGGCCGAGAGCCTCGGCATTTCGGTTTTGGGCATGCGCTTTAAGGGCGTTCTCCTTTCCGGCGCGCTCGCGGGTCTAGGAGGCGCGTGGTTGGCCCTCGAGCAGCATCAATTCACCGACGGCATGTCGGGGGGCCGCGGCTATATTGCGCTCGCCGCCGTCATCCTCGGGCGATGGACCCCGCTTGGCGCCGCGGGCGCGGCCATTTTCTTCGGCCTCGCCGAGTCGCTCCAGATCATTTTACAGGCCTACGGCGTTAAGATCCCCACGCAATTCATCCAGATGCTCCCGTACCTGATGACCTTGGCCGCCGTGGCCGGCGTCGCCGGGAAATCGCGCCCGCCGGCCGCGGACGGCATCCCCTACTCCTCCGAACAGGACTAAGTTGAGAACGCTCGCGCTCTTCCTCGCGCTGACGCTGAACGCCACTGCGTCCTCGGTCACGAGCGAACGCATGCAAGATGTGATCGTCAAGCCGGGCGACACGCTTTGGTCCATATCCAACAAATGGCTCGCAGATCCCACCAAATGGGACGAGATCCTCAAGCACAACCATCTCCCGAGCTCGGACCCGACCGTCGCCCTGCCCGGCATGACCTTGCGCGTGCCCGTGAAGCTGATCAAGGTGTCCATGCGCGCCGCGCATCTCACCTACTTCGTCAACATGGTCACGCGCAGGGCTAAGGACACCCCGGCCTGGAAGGACGTCACCCTCGGCATGGAACTGTTCCGGGGCGACACCTTGCGCACGCACGAGGACAGCCGCGCGCGCGTGATGCTTCTCGACAAGGAACTGCTCGGCCTCGAGCCGAACTCGATGGCGGTGATCAAGCCCGCCGACGATTCCGATCTGGTCCTCAGCCGGGGCTCGGTGTACGCTGGCAAGGCGAAGGTCGTCGCGGGAACAGCGCGGGTGACGCCGCACTCGGCCGACACGCGCTACGCAGCCACGATCGAACCCAACCTGACGACCAAGGTCGAGGTCTTCCGCGGCACGGCCACCGTCTCCGCCCAGGGCGGAAGCGTCGTGGTTCGCGCCGGCATGGAGACCTTGGTGCCTCCCGGCATGCTTCCGCTGCCGCCCACGCTCAATACCAATATGGCTTTACTCGAGATCCGGGACCATGAATACGCCTCGTCGCTTACCACGGGCGGCGGCTTCGCGCCGGACCCGCGCCCCGCCCCTCCGGCGCGCGAGCCCGAGGGAGACGTCGAATCAGTCCGCGGCGACATCTCCGTGCTCCGCATCGGTCAGCCCATCAAGGGCTACCACGTGCAGGCGTCCTCTGACACCGACTTCCGCAAAATCGTTTTCAACCGGGTCTATGACGAAGGCGATCGCTTCGTCACAGAAGACGTTTCTTTGCCCCCCGGCGCTTATTGGTGGCGCGTGGCCTCCATCGACCTGCTCGGTACCGAGGCGGCATTTCACGGGGCGCACTATTATACGATCGGCCTCAAGCGCGCGGGCACCGACAATGAGATCATGTCGGAGATGCTCCAGATCGTCTCACCCGAAGAAAACACGGAAACGGGCACCGATTATGTCCGCGCGGCCGGCGTTCTGCGCGACACGAGGTTGATACTCGACATCAACGGCGTGCCCGTCAAGACGGATGACGATGGGAACTTCTCGATCTCGGTCCGGGTGAAATACGGAAAGACCTCGGTCACTTTCACCCTCACCGACCCCAAAGGTAACTCAAGCTTCGTGACCCGGCACGTCCTGAAGCTCTAGTCCAAAGCGCCGATGCCAATTCGCCCGGATGAAACAGCACGTTGACCTGCTGGTAACAGGGATGGAAGCACCAGCATTCCTTCGCCTGGATGGACCGCCTGAGCGCTTTCGCGGGCTCGGAGGCCAGAAGAAGGTCCCGGCTGTAGGCATGATCGCGAAAATTCCCGATCCACTCCCGAACCTCGCAGAAGCCGGCATTGCCGTAGGGGTCCAGAACCATGTTCCGCTCAGGAGCCAGGCACGGGATGACCTGGATTTTCTTCTCCATGAACTCCGGGACCAAGTCGTAGTTGCGCTCCAGGACGGCCATGGCCGCGAATTTCAACAAGGAGGAATGCAGCCCGAGATTTTCGTAGCCGGGATAGGAACGGGTAATGCTGTGAAGGCGCGGGAGAACGGCGCGGACTTCTTCGGAGGTCAAGGCGTCCAACGGGACGCCGATGTTGCCCTCAGTTTCGCGGACAAAGTCGAAGGTGTGCAGGTCCACGCCAAGTGTGCGTGCGTCCGCGGCGATGAGATCCAGCATGGGCGTATTCGTCTGGGACAAGACGGTGTGGGCCTTCAGAGACAATCCGGGGTATTCCGCGCGCAGCTCCCGAAGCACGGCGGCGGATTCCGACAGAACCCGGAAATTACCCGGGGTGGCGCGGAGGCGGTCGTGCTCTTCACCCGGACCGTCCAGGGAAATCGCCACGTTCAACGTGAGCCCGGGGCGCTCCGTGAGGGTGTTCTCCACGAAGGACCGTATCCGATCCGGAAACATGCCGTTGGTGGTGACCGTCACATGAGACACGCCGCAGCGTTGATGGAAAATCTTCACGGCCTCCGCCAGATCCCGACGCAGGAAAGGCTCGCCGCCCGTCAGGAGCAGCCACGGGAAATCCGGTAGGCCCGCCGCGATCTTCTCTAGTTCATCCAGAGACAATTCCAGATGAGTTTTATTGTTTAAATAGGAGCGGTGGATGCAGAACGGGCAATGCGCGTTGCACGCGTACGTCGCGTGGTAGATCAACTGAAACAAGCCGGGGCGGACGAAGTGCTTCAGGTTGTTCACTGGTTTCTCGACCACGCGTCGCCGCGGCGGCCGATCAAGAAATCCCCCCACGCCGCCACGATGGCCGCGGCCTGAAGCGCCGGGAAGGAGTCGATCAGTACGGTGACGAGTACGGCCGCCGCCCCGGCCGCCACGAACGCCCCGGGGCTGAGGTTCCAAAGAGACACGGCCGTCAGCGCGAAGGCTAGGGGCAAAAATAGCGGAAAGAGACGGCGCGACGGCATGGTGAGGAGACCGAAGTAGCCGAAACGCGGATTAAACAGCACCCGTTTTCCACCCCAGAGACACACTATCACCGTGTGCACGTGACGCCGGATCTGCGCAAACTCCCCGGAGACCGTGCTTTGGCAGTTTTCATGGATGCGCGCGCGCGGAACAACGACCGAGCGTAACCCGCGTAGACGCAAGGTCATGGACAGGCCCATGTCGTCGATTCCCAGTGTTTCGTCGAAGCGCTCCAACGCGCTCCGGCGGAAGGCCATCAACCGTCCGTCCAAAGCAGTGCACGCGTTGAGTTCTCCTTCCAGTCGGCGCACCTCAAAATCCATACGGTGGTAGCGCTCCTTCGCCGGGAACAACGCCCCGTGGATCACCGGCACCGCGCACGCCGCGCCCACCGCAGGGTCGTCGAAGGCGCGGATCAACGCACGCAGGCTTCCCTGCTCCCACCACGCGTCGCAGTCCGTGGAGACCACGACGTCCCCTTTTGCTTCCGCCAGCGCCGCGTTCAACGCGGAAATTTTTCCGCGCGGGCTGACCAGCACGCGAAAAGGAAAGCGCGCAGCCAATCCGTCCAGACGCGCTTTGGTGTCGTCGGTGGAGGCATTGTCCACAAAAAGCACCGTCATGAGCTCGGCCGGGTAGTCGGCGGAGAATATATCCTGGACCTTGCGTTCCACGTGGTCCGACTCGTTGAAGCAAGCCACCGCCACGGTCAGCGACGGAAGTCCCGCGGCCGCCGGCGACGGCGCCGCGGACGGACGGGCCAGCAGGCGCAGCAGCAGGGGGTACAACCACACCACATAGAGCGTGAAGCCGACGGACAGAAGCAGACATGCCCGCCAAAGGCCCGTGCTCATGCCGACAGTTTAGCGATTTCCGACTCGACGTTCCAGGTCGGAAAATCCGTCGATCCTAAGCCCTAAACGGACCGGCTGAGCTCGTAGGCCGTCACGGCCTTCTTCTTGCCCTTCACCAGCAGCCCTTTACGCTTGAGGCACGGCCACTTCTTCTTCACACGCGCGTACACCGAAGCCGATACGAGCATGGCGCCGGGCGTCGCGTTCGATTCAAGGCGTTGGGCGAGATTAACCGCGTCGCCGATGTAGGTGTACTCCCGCCTGTCGCCGGAGCCGACATTAGCGCGGACCGCGCGGCCTCACGCGCGCCCTCGATTAGACCTTGGCGGCTGGCCGCGATGAGCTGAACCTGACGGCCCTGTATATCCTCGGGAGGATAATACTCGATCCAGTTCTTTTTAAAATCTATGCGAACCCTTGGCCTTGGTCACGCGCGCAAGCGGACCGACCGGCGACCATCCGTGCTCGAACCCGAAGCCGAGCCCGACCTCTGAAGGAAGATCAATCATTGCCATGCCGGCGGCATTACATTCGAGCCTCGTGCCGATATACTGCCAGCTCTTCCAGTGAAGCGGGCTTTCCATGCCGGGGATACGCGCGTGAAGCTTGCGCAGCAGGCGATCGTCGCGCCCGTCGCTGACGCCGGAGATCACGAGTCCCAGCTGACAGCGGTCGGGCGGCGGGCCCAAGGCGTCGGCGATCCTTTCACCGGCGCCGGCGGGATCCTTCCCGATGCACGATCCGGCAAAGGAGAAACCGGCCTGCGGATAATCGAGCACGCGGCACAGCGCCGCATGCACCTTCTACTGGTCGAGCTTGATACCCGCGAACACGAGCGCCAGCGAAGGCCGCGGCACGGCCTTCCGGGCCTGGCGGACGGCGTCGCGCGCGGCTTTGGCGGGGTCACGCCCGGTGCCAAGCCCGATCCCGATCCCGATCCCGATCCCGATCCTCATGCCTTTTTCCTGACCCGTTCGCGCATCAGCGCGACCGCGCGTCGCGCAGAGTGTCGCGCAGCCGATCCAAGCGTCGCTCCCGGGTGTCGAGCCCGGTCGCGCCGCCCGATCTTTCTTGGGCCAGCGAGTTTCCGGCCGCGGACAGCAACTCTTCGACTTCGGCCGCCGCGCCCTGCGACGCCGCGCGCACCTCCACGCAGGCCCTGGTCGCGGTCTTCGCCGCCAACTCCGCGGCCAGCGCCTGTCCTTCACCCATCAAGACTCGACAGAACTCAGAATCGCGGCAGAGCTTAGGGTCGCCGGCTCGCCGGGCGCGTTTGAAGAGGTCGAAGGCGAGATACCGCCTTAAGAGATGGCTCGGTATTTCGTCCCGCGCGCGCGACGGCGCGACATCGGAGGTATAGGTCATGAGGTCATTCTCGCAGGCTTTCACAGCTTCCGGAGGAAGGTACCGCGGACTTAGGCTGGCGCAGACGGCCTTCGGATCCTCGAGCTTCGCGGCGATCGTCCCGCAGATCCCGGCGGCGCTCTCCGTGCTGATGCGGTCGCCGTAAGCGTGTGCAAGATTCTGACGACAGACCCTCTCCAGATCGGGGCTGTGCGTCATCATCGACCGCGCGGCGGCCAGATCGAGCGCGTTCCCGCGGCAGGAATCAGGACCGCTCCTTTCCAAGCCGGACGACCGCTGATCGAACGAATGCAGTTCGTCGCAGAGAGCGAGATTATCCTCGGCGAAGGCCCGGTACTGATAGTAGGCGATCAGATCATATTGGATCGTCTGGCGCAGTGCGGCTTCCTGATCCCGTGTGAAGTCACCCCGGCCGATGGCGAGCACCAGCTCACCCGGGCTGACGCGCCGCGCGCAGACCGCGCGCTCGCCGCCCGTCAGCTTCGTCACGAGCCCCTGAGCCGCGTCCAGCGCGGAATCGGCCACGGCAAGTCGCCCGCTCGCTGCCGGCGCCTCCGCGGACACAGGAGCGCGCGTGGAAACGACGAGGGCTGCCGCGCGTGTCGCAGCGACGGCGGCAACCAGGCTCCGAGGTTTCGCCGCGGGCAGGACGGGCGCCGTCACCGGCTTGGCCGGCGCGCTCAAGGCCTCCATGAATGCGATGAGGGACGACTTCTCGTCGACCGTCAGGCCAAGCGGCCGCAGGCTCATGTCGTTATTGGCGGGGTTCGTCGCGTCGCCGCCACGATCATAAAAATCGACGACCTCGCGCAGCGTGGCTAAGCTGCCGTCGTGCATGTAGGGGGCGGTATACGCGACATGAAGCAGCGACGGCGTGCGAAAAGCTCTCCTAAAGGGCTCGCGCGGAACGATCGCGTAACGCCCCATATCGTTCTCTGTCCCCGGAACGATCTTGAGACCTATGTTGTGGAAAAGCGCGTCTGAAAATCCGGGGCCGACATGGCATTTCACACAGTCGCCCTTGCCGGCGAAGAGGATCAGTCCGCGCTGCGCGGCCTCGCTCAGCGCTGTGGGGTCGAGTCGCGACCGGTCGAACGCGGTCGGCAAGGCGCGGGCCTCGGATTTGATGAACGCCGCGATCGCGCGCGCGGCATGGTCCGGGGTGACGCCGGAGCGGCCATAGAGCTCGACGAATTGCCGCACATAGTCCGGGATCCGGTCGAGCTCGACGACAAGACCTCGCAGGTCCCGGTTCATCTCTACCGGCGATTGCAGCGCCGCCAGCAAGGCCTCCTCGATCGAGCGCGCGCGCCCGTCCCAGAAAAAGCGCCCCTGCGCGTAGTGAGTCGTGAGCATGCTCGGCGTGTTGCGCTTCAGTTCATGCTGACCGACGCCTCGTGACCGCGGGAGCCCATCGGCCCAAGCCATCTCGGGCTTATGACAGGTGGCGCAGCTGATCGTCCCGTCGCCAGAGAGCCGGGGATCGAAAAACAACTGCTTGCCGAGCGCGATCTCGGCGCTCGAGGTCTTATCCTCATCCTTAAGGAGAAGAAAGAAGTTGATGTCGATCTTCTCTCGCGCCGCCTCAACGGCGCGGCGGTCGGCGGCCGCCGCCGGAGAGCCACAGGCAAGAAGCAACGAAACGGCGAGCAGGCCGTGGCTCATAGTTCAGCGAAGTGTAACCGCTTCACCCGGCTCCGTCAATGCCGCCTCCCGCCCATATTGTAAACTAGCGCCACGATGCCCTTCATGCTCTCTCTCTGGCTGCTGATATGCGCCACTCCGGCGCGAGCCGCCGTCGCAGACGCCGGACTGGAGTATGCAACCGACGCGCGGCTTGAGCTTCTCGGCGTGATCCAGCAGCTCGCCGGACTGCGACCCACCGCAACGCCCTCAATCCCCGCCGACCGGCTTCGTCTGGAAAAGCGATTCCAGCCGTGGAGGAAGCATCGCGCCGTCACCGCCTACGCCGCGGCGCTGAAAGCCCAAGGAAGCGATCCTTTCGCGATCGTCATGCTTTTCCACGGCCCGCCGCCGGCCTTGGCCCCGCGCGATCCGGCCTGGGAGATCCCGTTCGCCGATCGCTTCGCGGACCCGGAAGGGCTCTCGCAAGCGCTGCAGGCTTTTCGGGACTTCGCGGCGGCTTCGCGCTTCATGGATTACTACGAAGAACAATCGCCGGCGAGGCGGCGACTGGAGAGCGTCGCCCGGGCTGAAGCGATCAAGCTCGATACGCTCAAGCAAACGTCCGCGTACATGGGCTACTCCCTCCCGATCCGCCAAAAAATTTTACTGAGCGGCGCGTATGTCCCGGGACAAGCCAACAACTTCATCATTCCCTATCCGAACAGGTCCGCCGCCTCCAGAAACCGCCCGAAGGACACGCCGCTGGAGGTTTATTCGATCCTCGCGCCCGTTTCCATTGCGGACGGAACGCTTCATTTCGAGCCGGCACCGGAGCGACAAGAGATCATCTATGCATACGTGGAGACGGACTTCCTAAAGCTAGATGTGACGGACGCGAGCACGCGCTACGGTTCGATCTCTGACGCCTGCAAAATGAAATGGTCAGCCTGCGCTATGGATCTTATCGTGCGGGCCGTCGAGGCCCGCTTCAATGAAGTCGATCACCTCGACGAGGGGCGCCTCGGGCGCCCCGGGCGGCCGCCCGAGGAGCGCTTCCTGCCGGCGCTCAACGAGCGTTTGCGCGAATACGAGGCGCACCGGGACCGTTATCCGACCTTACTGTCGTTCTATCCCCGGCTTTTCAGCGTTTTCTCCGTTGAGCCGAAAAAGCTCTAACCCAACTCCTCCTCCAAGCGGTCGGCGACGGTTTTCATCACCTTAAGGCGCGCCCAGCGCTTATCCTCGGCCTCGACGAGGGTCCAAGGCGCGTCGGGCGTGCTCGTCTTCTCAATCAGGTCGATGGCCGCGGCCTGGTAAGCGTCCCACTTGCCGCGGTTGCGCCAATCGTCCTCGGTGATCTTATACTGCTTAAAGGGCGTCTTGACCCGCGCCTTGAAGCGCTTCAGTTGTTCCTCGGGCGAAATCTGCAGCCAGAACTTGCACACGATGGTGCCAGCCTCGGCCAGCTCCGACTCGAAGTCGACGATCTCGGAATAGGCGCGCTTCCAATCCTCCACCGGGCAGAAGCCTTCAACACGCTCGACAAGCACGCGCCCGTACCAGGACCGGTCATAGATCGTCGCGTGACCCAGGCGCGGAAGGTTGCGCCAGAAGCGCCACAGGTACGGATGTGCGCGCTCCTCATCGGTCGGCGCGGCCACGGCCATGACCCGCGCGTTTCGCACGTCGATGGCGCCTAGGAGCCGGCGGATCGCGCCGCCCTTGCCTGCGGCGTCCACGCCCTCGAACGCGCAAATTAGGGAACGGCCCTTTTTTCGCAGGCGGCGAGACAGAAGAGCGACGCGTGTTTGCTGTTTTTGAAACTTCTCCGCATGATCACCTTCAAGACGCTTCGACAGGTCGAGGCGACTGAGAATCGAAATCCTAGGAGGCTTCGCACGGTCCGGGGCGGTTTTGACATCCGGCGCCGCCGCCCGTTTGAGCGCGGCCTCAAGCGCCGCCAGGACGGCTTCGCCTGCGGTCAGATCCCGGTAGCGCTGATCGGTCGCCTCAATCACGGTCCACGGAGCGTGGGCAACGCTGGTCTTGGTCAGCGCGCGTTCGCAGGTCTCGCGGAAGCGGTCGTATTTCTTGGTAAAAAGCCAGTCCTGCTTCGTCACGCGCCACGCGGTGTCGCGGTCGGACTCGAGCTCCTTAAAACGCCGCTTCTGATTTTTTTTAGACAAGTGCAGCCATAGCTTGACCAACACTGTCTTCTCACGGACCAGCATGGCCTCGAAAGCCATCGCCCGGTCCAGCGCCTGATCGAAGTCGCCGGAGCCGAGCTCTTTAAAAGTGCGCCGGACGATGGGCCGGGTGTACCAGGAGCCCACTAACACGGAGCCGTGCCCGCCCGAGGGCAAGGTCCGCCAAAAACGCCAGTACTCGGGCCGCTCGTCCTCCTCGGTCGAGGGCTCTCCGTAGGCCTCGACGCGCAGGCCACGAGGATCGAGCCAGTCGAGAAAGCGGCGCGCGACGTCGGTTTTGCCGCCCCCCTCCACGCCCCCAACGAGAACCACGAGCCGCAGGCTCGTGCCCGCCAGGGCGTGTTGAGCCTTGAGCAAGCGTGTACGCAACACCGCGACGCGTTTCTCGTACTCTTTTTTGTCCACCGAACGGCCGACTTCTGAGCTCTCGAACATGCGCGCAGTATACCCCCCCCAACGCACGCCGTCAACGACGACGGCCGTATTGCGTTTATGGCCCTTGACGGACGGGGTCGACGGGGTATAATAAACTCATGAATCGCGCGACTGCCGTCGTCCGACTGACCGTTTCGGCCCTCCTCCTCGCCCTCCCCGCTGCGGCGTCTTGGCAGGACATTCCCTCGACCGACTTCACTTTGGCGGCCCCTCCCGGCCTCGGCTCGCCGCAATCCGATCAAGACTATGCCGAGCTCCTGAAGCTCCAGGCCGCGCGTAAACCTGAGGAGTGCGCCGCCGCCGCGGCCCAGGCGATCCCTGACTTCCAGTCCCTTTTCTCGGGCTCCGGCATCCTCGCCAAGCCGGAGCTCGCCGCCGTCGCTCCGTTCCTTGATTCCGCCTCAAAGTTCGTCTCGAAGATCACCGGCTACTATAAGAAAAAGTATTTGCGCCCCCGGCCCTTCAACGTCGACGCGCGCGTTCAGCCCTGCATTGAGAAACCGGCCGGAGCCACCTCTTATCCGAGCACCCACGCCGCGGCCGGCGTCTTCGACGCCTGCATACTGGGTCAGCTGTTTCCCCTGCGCGCGAACGCGCTCGCTGCCTACGGACGAAACGTCGGCGACCTGCGCGTAATCGTCGGAGTTCACCACCCGAGCGATGTCGCCGCGGGCCAAGATTTGGGCGCGCGCATCTGTGCGCGGCTCATGAAGGAAGCCGACTTCCAGGCTGAATTAGCCCAGGTCAAGAACGCGCTGCCTTGAGCCGGACTCGTATTCGACGGCCGGACGCCAAAGCCCTTCTTGAGGCCGCAGCGATCCTACGCGCCGGCGGCCTCGTCGCCTTCCCCACGGAGACGGTCTACGGGCTCGGCGCCCGCGCCTACGACGCGACCGCCGCGCGGCGCGTGTACAAGGCCAAGGGACGCCCCTCAGACAACCCACTTATCGTGCATGTCTCAGACGAAGCCATGCTGGCGGAAGTCGTCAAACGGGTGACACCATTGGCGCGCCGCCTGATCGACGCTTTTTGGCCGGGCCCGCTCACCTTGATTCTCGAGAAGTCGGCACGCGTTCCCGGCGCCGTAACGGCCGGCGGGCGCACCGTCGCCGTACGCTGCCCCGGCCACCCCGCCGCGCGCGCCCTGATCCGCGCCCTTGGCGAACCCATCGCCGCGCCCTCGGCCAATCTCTCGGGACGGCCAAGCCCGACGACCGCGGCCCATGTGCTGCGTGACCTGAGGGGGCGAGTGCCGCTTATCCTCGACGGCGGCCCCTGCCGCAAAGGCCTCGAATCGACGATCGTGGACGCGCGCGGCAAACGCCCCGTCGTCCTGCGCCACGGAACCTTAACGGCAGAGAGCCTTTCACACGCGGCCGGCGTCCCCCTCGGCACGGCGGGCCGTTTCGCGCCCGCCGCCCCCGGCACAAAGCACCGGCACTACGCGCCGTCGTGCCGGGTGATCCTGGTTCCTCCGGCCCTCGTCCGGCGCGGCGCACTCTGCGGACTGTCCGCCGCAAGCGCCGGGCTTGTGCATCGGACTCCGTGGCCGGGCCGCCGGCCCGAGTATTCCCAGCGTGTGCGCGGCGGGGCGGGTGCTTATGCAGCCGCGCTGTTCTCAGCCTTGCGCGCGGCGGAAACCGCGGGCGTTAAGGTACTTTACGTCGAGACCTTGCCGGACCGGGGCGTTGGGCGCGCCGTGATGGACCGTCTACGCCGTGCCGCAATGCGTTGAGGCTTTCGACCAGTTCACGCGCGGTGAACGGCTTCGCCAAAAATCCGGCTTCGGCTTCCTCCGGAAGGCCGCAATCGACACGGCCGCCGCCCGAAGTGAAGAGCACGCTCGCTCCCGGCTGCCCCGGGCGCAGGCGTTCAGCGAGCTCCGGCCCGGACATGCCCGGCATCACGACGTCGAGCATCAGAACGTCAAAGAGCCTTTCATTCGCGCCGCAAATTTTCAGCGCTTCGATCGCGTCGCTGGCCGCCAAAACCTCGTAGCCTTCCCTCTCGAGGCAGCGCACCGCAAAGCGGCGAAGGGAGTCATCGTCATCCACGACAAGGGCGCGCATGCGCGATGA
>JAYTSX010000269.1:0-4387 GCA_043745445.1 Elusimicrobiota bacterium | reverse complement strand
CCGCGCCGCCGCCGCCCGCGCCGGCCCCGGCAAAGGCACCCACGCCACCCGCGTAGCCGCGCCCGCGCACGGTGATAGTCGAGCCGCCGGCCAAGTTGAAAGTGCCCGACGCGTACAGTCGCATGAAAGGCGCGGGTCCCGCCGCGACCGGCCCGCCCATAAACGCCACGCTCGTGCCGGACAACAGCACGATGTCCACGGCCGAAACGGATGCGATACTCGATACCTGAAGCGCGGCCGCGTCACGAAGCAGCAAGGCGCCGCTCACGGTCATGCCCGTTGAAATCCGCAGGATCGCGGGCGGGACGATCGCCGAAGCGCCCAAGGTCAGCGACGCGACGCCGAGCGCCGGGTCCGTCGAATAAGCAACGACGGTGCCCGAAGCAATCGTCACCGCGTCTAACGCGCCGGGGACCGTCGCCGGCGTCCAGTTGCCCGCGACGAACCAGTCGCCCGCGGCGCCGCCGGTCCAGGTGATCGCGGCGGCGCGCGCGGAACCCGCGCCAAGGGCCAGCGCCAAAACGACGCCTATCATTTTCCTCACCAGTCCCACCGGAAGCCCGCGAGCGCGCTCGTGGCCTCATAGGCGTAACGGTAAAACCGTTCGTAGCGCTGGTTTGAAACGACGCTCGCGCGCTCAAGCGTGAACACCAGGCTGAAGCGCCGGGCGATCGGATAGGTCAGCGTCCCGGCCATCTTCCATTCCGTCGAAGAGAGCGGCCCGCCGTTGTAGGTGCCGGCGGCGTCCTGAGCCTGACGGTTCAGATACGCGCGGCGCCGCCAGCCGAGAGACAGATCCACGGTCACCGGCTCCCGGGGCGCCCCGATGAGAAGCTTCACGGCCGGAGTGATGGACAGCTCCCGATAGTCGTAAAACTTGGGCAGGAATTTTCCGCGCGAGGCGTCGTAGCCGTTCTGATTGGACGCCAGCACGCCCAGGCCGAGGGTCAGCGAACCGAGCGCACGCAGGTCGGCGTTCCACTCGTGCGGCATGCGTGCCGCGGCCGAAAGCGCGGTCAGGAAATCCTCACGGCCGATATCGTCGAACAGCCCGGCATCGTTAATGACCCTTTGAGAGGCATAGCGCGACCACACGGTCGACAGGCCACCCTCCAGGCGCACGCGCTCCCCCGCCGGCATGTCAAACGCGATGCCCAGGCGCGCCCCGCTTCGGTCCAGCACCCGGTCCCCGACGAGCTCGCGCGCGAGCGACTGCCCCGCGAACTCCAGAGCCGCCTGAGACTCGAGGCTCGTGTAGTTCGGGTACGACGCGTTAAACCAGTCCAGCGACGCTCGAATGGAATGCGGCTCACGCGTGAGGAACTCGGCCTCGCCGCCGATCGTCCACAGTCGCTCATCGAACAGGCCGCTGCCCCAGGACTCGTCGCGCGTCTCGTTCAAGAACGACGCCTTGTATGATAGCCCCGGCTTCAGTCGCCACCGTGACGCGGGATCCGCCCACACCGCGCGAAACGCGAGGCTGTGCTCCATGCGCTCCTGGGCCGGCGTCGCCGTGCCCAGCACATCGCTCACGCGTCGCGTCCCCTCATAGACCGAGCGCATACATGGAAGTAAAGACCAAGCCTCATTCAGACGGATCGCGGGCGCGAACACCGCGTCGGCATTACCCGACAGCGAACCGCGATCACCGCGGAAGAAGTGCACGCCGCCAAGCGCCTGAATGCCCGCGATGGGAGTGATCTCAAGCGCATCCGCCGACGCGGCCGCCAGCGTGAGCATGCCGATCAGAATTAGTCTCACGGCACCTGCCTCGTGACGGCCTCGGCGGCCGAGGGCAGGACGATTCGAATCACGCTTCCACCGACCGAGACTCGCTCCTCGACATTCCGGTCCGGCGAACCGACCGACGCGCGCGGCGCCGTGCCCCCGCCGAACTCAAGCGCCAGCTCCTCGCGCGTGATCGTCGTTCCATCCCCGTAAGACTCGAGCGTTACGCTGCGCCCCGACGCCGCGTCCGGGAACGAGGTATTGATCACGACGATGGGCAACGCTCCCGCGAGCGCGGCCCCGGTGATAGGATCGTTATTCGTGCTTGCCACCTTGTCCGCGTAGGCTTGCAGCGCCGCGCCGGTCCAGCCGCGCTTGAGCACCCCGTTCGCGTACAGCCCGAACCGATCGAACAAAGTCCGGAAAGCCGTTCCGCCTCCGGCGACATCGTCGAGCGGATCGGCGTTCCCGTTCACATCCACCTGATGCCCGCCCGACCCACGCTCCACCAGAGACTGCGCGCGGTTGGACCAGGTCCGCGTAAAGTCCGTCGCCGTCCATGGCGTCGCCGCAGACGCCCCCGCCAGCCCCGCAAAAATCGGCCCCAGGTCGCGCGGCAGGGCGATGTCAAAGACCGCGTTCCACGCGAAGTACGACAGCCCGTCGTCTCGCCCGTTCAGCACGACGAGCGCCAGACGATTCGCCGCGGGCCGCACGACATATTCCTCGACCCGCACCCGCCGCCCATCGGCATCGGTCAGCGCATGCCCGAGCTCATGCTCCTCGCGCCGGGACTCATTTGCGGCGGCTGCGAAGTCGGCGCCGCGTCCAAGCTCAAAACCCACCTCGCGCCGCATCAGCTCCATGAAATCCGTCTTGCGAGCCTGCACCGGCGTCGGCGCGGTCGACGGCTCGTGCAGTCCGGCGAGGTCCACGCCGATGCGCTGGCCCGCGCTCAACATCAAGGTCTGCCCGCGATTATCCTCGACGCCCGCCACGCCCTGCTCGACCTCGACCGTGGTGTTTCCCCCGCCCGTGACGATCAGCCGCATCACGACGCGATCACCGCGCGCGCGCGCGACGCATGTCGGCGTGCGCACCGACACGGAGCGCCCGCCCGCCGCCGACGCCGTCAGCCGCACGCTTCCAAACAGCGCGTTGACGCTCGTATGCCCGGGCCCGTCCACCTCAATCGAAATATGCGCGTTGCCGGCGGTCTCGACGATCGATCCCCCGTTCAGCTCGACGCGCGCCTTCGCGTTGAAGCCCGTGCGTACCCCGTCGCCTTCACCCAGGTTCCGTGGCATTTTCCCCGACGGGCGCCAGCTGTCCGCGCCCGCGGCGCGGACCTGAACAAGTCCCGTCGCTTCGCGCAATACGGCGGCGCGAAGGGGACCGGCGGCGAAAACGATCGCCGCGAGGAAAAAGGCCCTGACCGGGGGCATTCCCTTAGTGTAACAGCCGCCGCCCCGCCGTCTAGGACACTTTTGTTACAGGGTTCCCCCTATTTTTAAAGCACAATTCTTCGTCCATCACTTCCCTAAAGGCCCATTTCTTACTAGGTCTTTTGCCCCATCTGTGATATATTAGCCACATGAAAACACTTTCCCTTCTCTTCGCGTTCCTCGTCCTCTCCGCCGTCTCCACCCAGGCCGCGCCTCACGGCATCAAATGGGTTCAGGGCGCCAAGGTCCAGGCCGGCAAAGGCCCGAAGGTCGCGGGCGGCAATCTCCTCTATTACGGTGGACCCGTAATTTCAAACGCGAAGGTGTACGCCGTGTTCTGGACCGACAAGGTCGCCGCCGAGACCAAGTCCAAGATCGGGCCCTTCTACGAAAACATTCTCGACAGCAACTACATGGACTGGCTCAGCGAGTACGACACGAATCTCCCCGCCGTCAACGGCCGCCCCGGCACCAACCAGCACATCGGCCGCGGCCGCTTCATGGGCTCGGTCACGATCACGCCCGCCAACGCCGCCAAGAAGCTCACCGATGAGATGCTCCAGGCCGAGCTCGACGGCCAAATCGCCGCCGGCAAGCTCGCGCCCGCCGACGACAACTCGCTCTACATGATCTACTTCCCCGCCGGCTACTCGATCACCATCGAGGGCGCGGGCTCATGCTCCTCATTCTGCGCCTATCACGAGGGCTTCAAGTCCACGAAGCACAACACCTCAATCTTCTACGGCGTGATGCCCGCCTGCGGCTTCGGCTGCGGCGGCGGCTTCGACGGCCTGTCGGCCACATCCTCGCACGAGGCCATCGAAGCGATCACCGATCCCTTCCCCACCCCCGGCTCCAACCGCGCCTACCCTCAGGCGTGGAACACCACGGGCGGCGAGGAAATCGCGGACCTCTGTCAGGAAGGAGGCTCCACCGTCACGGGCCACGGCCTCGTCAGCCGCGTCTCCTGGGAATGGGACAACGCCACCAAGTCCTGCAACAAGGGACCGTGGACTCAGGCTCCGGCGCTTCGCGCGCCGCGCGCTCCGGCCATCGCGGCCTCGCGTCCCTTGCCGATCGTCGAATCCTTGCGCGGCGCTCCCGCCAAGGCCTTCGTCGGCCGCTAAGCTCCGACCTTCGCCGCCTTTTTCAGCTCCCCAAGGACGCCAACAGCCAGAAAGGTTGGCACACTCAGAAAGCCCCAGGAGAACACA
>JAYTSX010000268.1:0-16591 GCA_043745445.1 Elusimicrobiota bacterium | reverse complement strand
AATCTCCCACGATGCTGCCGATCCATCGCGAGGCGCCGAAGCTGACCGAGCTCGTCACCAAGCCTGAGATTTTCGAGACCGGCATCAAGGTCGTCGACCTGCTGGCGCCCTACATGAAAGGCGGCAAGGTCGGCCTCTTTGGCGGCGCCGGCGTCGGCAAGACCGTCACCATCCTCGAGCTCATCAACAACGTCGCCAAGGAGCACGGCGGCGTCTCCGTGTTCGGCGGCGTCGGCGAGCGCTCGCGCGAAGGCAACGACCTTTACCGCGAGATGGAAGAGGCGAAGCTCTCCGACGGCGCGCCCGTTCTCTCAAAGACCGTGCTGGTGTTCGGCCAGATGAACGAGCCGCCCGGGGCCCGCGCGCGCGTCGGCCTCACCGCGCTGACCCAGGCTGAGTACTTCCGCGACGCGGAAGGCCAGGATGTCCTGCTCTTCATCGACAACGTGTTCCGCTACGTCCTTGCCGGCGCTGAAGTCTCGGCGCTGCTCGGCCGCATGCCGTCGGCCGTCGGTTATCAGCCCACCCTGACCACCGAGATCGGCGCCCTGCAGGAGCGCATCACCTCCACGAACAAGGGCTCGATCACATCGATTCAGGCCGTTTACGTGCCCGCCGACGACCTCACGGACCCCGGCGTCGCCAACACGTTCACCCACTTGGACGCGACGACCGTTTTGTCGCGCCAGATCGCCGAGCTCGGGATTTTCCCGTCGGTCGACCCGCTCGAGTCCACCTCCCGCATCTTGGACCCGAACATCGTCGGCGCTGAGCACTACGACGTCGCCCGCGGCGTGCAGAAGGTTCTGCAGCGCTACCGCGAGCTCCAGGACATCATCGCCATCCTCGGCATCGATGAGCTGTCCGAGGACGACAAGCTGGTCGTGTCCCGCGCACGCAAGATCCAGAAGTTCCTGTCCCAGCCGTTCTTCGTCGCCCAGCAGTTTACGGGCCGCCCCGGTAAATACGTCAAGCTCAAGGACACCATCGCGAGCTTCAAGGGGCTCATCGAAGGCAAGTACGACTCCCTGCCCGAGCAGGCGTTCTATATGTGCGGCGGCATCGAAGAAGCCGTCGCCAACGCGGAGACGATGAAGTAAGAGGATTTTATGGCCGACAAGCACCTGACGCTCGAACTCGTGACTCCGGAAAAAGTGGCGTGGTCCGCTCCGGCGGACTTCGTCGTTCTTCCCGCGCTCGGAGGCGAGATGGGGGTGCTGCCGGGCCATCAATCCTTCCTTGTCCAGCTGGTCGCCGGCGAGGTGCGGGTGACGGCGGGAAGCGAGATGAAGAACTTCGCCGTCTCCGGCGGTTTTGCGGAGATCAAGAACGACACGGTGTCCCTGTTTGCCGAGACGGCCGAGGACGCGGGTCAGATCGACTCCGAGCGCGCCCGTCAGGCGCTTGAGAAAGCGAAGTCCGTCGTCCACCCCGGCCTCGATCCGATGCAGTTGGCGCAGATGGAAGCGGCGATCCGCCGCGCGCAGGTCCGTCTGCGCGTCTCGCGCCGCGGCAAGACGCCTCCGCCGCACGTCGGTTAAAGCGTGAGCGACGCGGCCGACCGTACGCGTGGGGGCATGAAGGCTCCGCCGCCGCCGCCCATCGACGGCAATCACTCAAAAGTGATCCGGCGTGAGCCCGGAAAATTTGAGTGGAAGGATGTTCCGCTCGAGGCGTATAAGACCGACACCGCCGAGTACAAGGGCATCTCTCGCCGTGAGTTAATCGGCAAACGCGGCGAAACGCCGCGTTTTCATGTGCGTTACTTCGAAATCGCTCCCGGCGGATTCTCCACGCTTGAGAAGCACGAGCACGAGCATGTGGTCATCCCTATGCGCGGCAAAGGGGAAGCCCAGGCCGGCTGCTACATCTGGACGGTCGGCGTCGGCGATGTGATTTATGTTTCACCGTCCGATCCCCATCAGTTCCGCTGCCCGGCGGACGCCACGGAGCCCTTCGGGTTTCTTTGCATGGTCAACTCCGACCGCGATAAGCCGAGCAGCGTCGATGGGCTTGGCGTCTGCCATATCTGCGAATAAGCCCCTCGCTCCGGCCGCCCCTCGCGCGCTATTTCAACGCTTGCGCAAAATCCAAAATCAGGTCTTGAGCGTCTTCAACGCCGACCGACAGACGGACCAGGCCATCCGCTATCCCTAGGCGCCGCCGCTCTTCCCTCGTTAGGCTGCGATGCGAGGTCATTATCGGCAAGGTAATGAGAGTCTCGACGCCGCCCAGGCTCGGGGCGACGATGGGCAAAACGAGCCGCGATAAGAGGCGCCGCGCGGCCTTGAGGCCTCCCCGCAGCTCGAAGCTCAGCATTCCGCCGAAGCCGTCGAAAAGCCGCCGGGCGCGCCGCGCCGCCGGATGGGACGGCAGGCCCGGGTGGTTGACCGCGCTGACCGCGGGGTGGAGGAGAAGAAAACGCGCCAGTTGAAGCGCGCTGGCGTTCTGTCGTTCCACGCGTAGGACCAAGGTTTTGAGGCCGCGGTTGAGAAGGAAGGCCGTATGGGGGTCGAGGCAGCCGCCGAGGTGATCGAGCCTGCGCTTGACGCGGGCGACCAGCGCGGCTTTCCCGATCACGGCGCCCGCGACGATGTCGGTATGGCCGTTGAGATATTTCGTCGCCGAGTGGAGCGAGAGGTCGAAGCCCCATTCCGCGGGCCGGAAATTAACGGGGCTGGCGAAGGTATTGTCGATAAGGGCGATCAGCCGGTGCTCGCGCGCGAAGCGAACGACGGCCTCGAGGTCGCCGACGCCAAGCAGCGGATTGCTGATCGTCTCAACATAGATCGCCTTGGTATTAGGGCGCAGCAGGCTCTTCCAGGAGCGGGGGGCGTTGGGGTCGATGAAATCGGCGGAGATGCCCAGGGCGGGAAGGTCGTTGGTGAGCAGATCGTAAGTCCCGCCATAAAGGCAGTTCTGAGCCAGCAGATGATCTCCCGAGCCCAGAATCGCCAAAAGGGTCGTCGATATCGCCGCCATCCCGCTGCTGGTCGATAAGGCGTCCTCGGCGTTCTCGAGAGAGGCGAGTTTTTCGTGCAGCCAACGGTGGTTGGGGGTGTTGTTGAGCCGAATGTAGCGCAGGTCCTGCGGGTCGTTGGCGCCGGAATATTCGAAGCTCGCGGATTGGAAGACGGGCGCGGTGACGGCGCCGAGAATTCCCGGCCGGGGCTCCCCGGCGTGGATCGCGCGGGTGGCGAGGCCCTGTGCCGATTTTTTCACGACCGCATGTTAGCAAGTTGGAGGGCCGAGAATCCAAATTGCTATGCTCTCGCAGTTCTCACGAGGAGAAAGCATGCTCAAGCGAACCCATTTTGTCTTAATCGCCGCGCTGTTCTGCTGGCCGGGTGGCGCTGACGCGGTCGTCGTTTCCACGTCCCCCATCCCGCTGAGCTGGGCGCAGTTGCCGATCAACCCCGCCGACATTCCCGGCCGATGCGGCCCGGAGGGCACCGCCATCACGGTCACCCCCTACGACATCTACAGCTACGGCTCCGAGAAGACCAATCCCACCGTCGGCTCGCAGATCGACGGGATGCTCCGCGGCGATGTGCGCAAGTCGCCTCAGCCGATTATTTATTTTGCGAAGAGCACGGATTATTACGCCCGGCGCGTCGAGCGCCAACGCCAGATCGAAACCCGGCTCGCCGAGTTGCCGCAGGCCGAAAGGGTCAAGGCCCTTGGAAACTACGCCATGGCTCTCGTCTATCTCGGCGAGTTCAAGAAGCTCACCGCATTTTTCGCCCCCAGCGGCGCGCCCTACCTCGAGGCGCGCCAGGAGGGCACCGTCGACTTCGCTTTGGCCCATGCGCTCTACCGTCTCGGGCGTCCGGTCGACTCCCTTAAGCACGCGGAGCGCGCCTATGCGTTGCTCCAGGACGCCATCCTCGATACGCGTTGGCAGGTCATGCTGAGCGCCTCCGAGGCGGCCGGCGCCGATTTTTTCAAGAAGGATTCCAAGATATACTCCACGAAGCATGTGAAGGAACTTTTCCCGGCGCGGCGATGGGAGCTTCCCTTTGAGGACGCGACACAGTCGGCGGGCATCGATCGTTGGGGGGGCTACGGCTCGGCCATGTTCACCGATATGGACGGCGACGGCTACGATGACTTGCTGCTGGAGCGTAAGTTCTTCCCTTTTAAGATCTACAAAAACGAAAAGGGCCGTGCCTTCACCCCCTTAAGCGACCAAGCCGTGGGTAAGCAGTCCTGCAATTCGGTCCTGTCGTATACCGGCGACTATGACAACGACGGCCGTCCCGATATTTTCCGCAATTGCTGCAACTTCGATGGTCCCGGGAAGGCCTCTCTGCTTCGCAACCGCGGGGATTGGTCATTTGAAAATGTCACGGAGCGCGTGGGACTTTCCACGCCGACCGCGGGGGGAACGGGAGCCTGCTGGGGCGACTACGACCTCGATGGAAATCTTGATCTGGTGGTCAACAGTTTCCGCGGCCCAACTCGCCTCTACCACAATAATGGCGACGGCACCTTCACAGAGACCTCCGCCAGCGCGGGTCTCGTCACCCCAGGCGGCATGTCGAGCCAGCAGGATTTCGGCGGCCTAGGTTGTTCGTTCGGAGATATCAATGGCGACCGCTACCCTGACCTTTTCCTTCAAGGCTGGGGTTGGCGCAAGCTCTTCGTCAACAACGGGCACGGCGGCTTTCAAGACACCACCAAGGCGTCGGGCATCGGCGCGGGTCATAACGGCAAGGGCTATATGTCGCTGATGTTTGATTACGACAACGACGGGCGGCTGGACATTCTCGCCGGATCCTATGTCGTGGCCTCCAACGATAAGGGCGGAAATGCGGCGGCCTGCCTCTGCAGCAATCTGCTCACCGAGGAAGGCTTCTCCGAACGGGAGTGGGCGGCGGGGACGACCCTGTTCCGCAACAACGGCGACGGCACTTTCACGGACATGCGCAAGCAGGCCCGCTTCATGCCCCTGGCCTCCATGTCGTTTGCCCATGCCGACTGGAATAACGACGGCTATGAGGATTTTTCCATGGGGTGCGGCGGGGGGTACATCCAGCAGATCGAGCCTTATCTTTTCTACCAGAACAACGGCGACGGCACCTTCATCAACAAAACCCCGTTTTTGATGAAGTCTCTCTGGGGCAAGGGTCACGGCATGGCATTCGGAGATTATGACCATGATGGTCAGCTCGATGTCCTCCTCAACAACGGCGGCGGTATTCAAGGAGATCTCTGGCCCAGCCTTTTGCTTCACAACACGGGGACGGGCAATCATTGGCTGAATGTGCGGCTCAAGGCCGCTCCCGGCACGAACGCCTCGGCCATCGGTGCGCGCGTGACCGTTGACGCGGGTAAGCTCCACCAGGTCAAAGAGGTCCAATCGGGCGGAACCTTCTCGGTGTCGAGCCTGTCGCTGCACTTCGGTCTGGCGAAAAACGAACGCGCGCAGAGGATCGTCGTCGAGTGGCCTAACCGTAAAAAAACGGTCACAGAGCTCAAGGACGTCGCCGTCGATCAAGCGCTTGAGATCGATGAGGCGACGGGAGCCTACACGCGCCTTTGGGGCGCCGCCGTAAAGGCAGCCCAGTAGCGGCGAGTGGAGGTCCTCGAGGTTCGTGACCCGTCCTGCGGCCTTATCGGCTACCTCGCCGTCGACACCCGCGCCACCCGCTTAGCCTTCGGCGGCCTGCGCGTCCATCCCGCCGTCAGCCGAAGTATGGTGGTCAATCTCGCGCGTTGCATGACCTGGAAGCTCGCCGGCCACGGCGTTCCTATTTCTGGCGCCAAAGCCGGTCTGCGTGCGCGCCCAGACGATCCCCGCTTGATTGCGATGGTGCGCAGCTTTGCCGACGCGGCCAAGCCCTGGCTGATGAGCCGCGTCATACTGGGCAAGGACATGGGTGCCAGCGATCGCCTGCTGTCGGCCTTGTACGACGCCCTCGGCGTGGCGCAGCTTCGCACGGCGGGAGCCGGCACGCGCAAAATGCCGCCTAAGATTCGGGAGTTGACGGGGTACCGGCGGCATATGACCGGCTTAGGCGTGGCTTGGGCCGCGCGTGCCGCCTGCGATGGGCGACTGAAGGGGCGCCGTGTGGCGATCCAGGGATTTGGCGCCGTCGGCAAGGGTGCGGCGGTGCGCCTCTGCGAGCTGGGTGCACGGATCGTCGCCGTTAGCGACGAGCGCCTTGCGGCGCTTCGGCCGGAAGGCTTCGCCGTCCGCGCTCTGCTCGCCGCCGCCGAAAACGGCAGGTTGCGCCCCGAGCGTCTCGCCAAAAACACGCGTGTAAGCAAGCGCGATGAGGCGTTAAGCGCCGAGGCCGATGTTCTGGTCCTGGCCGCCGGTTCGCATGCCGTGTCGGTTCGGCAGGCCCGTCTCATTCGATGCCCGATCGTCATCGAGGCCGCCAACTTCGGCCTTACGCCCGGTGCGCGCCGGCTTCTGACGCGCCGTCGCATTTTCATCGTTCCGGATGTCCTGGCGGGAAGCTCCAGCGCCGCCATGGTTGGACATCAACTGGCCGCCGGGAATAGGTTGGCCTCGAGTGCTCTCTGGCGGCGCATCGAACGGTCCATTACCTCAGGGGTTCGGTTGCTCGCCTCTCCGGCCCGGAGTTCCGGGCCGGACACACGGCAGGCCTTCATCGACCGCGTTTCAGTTCGATGACCAGCGCGGCATAGTCCAGGTAGCCGGTCGGCCGTGAGGAGCGCAGCCGGCAGCCCGCTGCGGCGATGAGCCGGGCCCAGTCCAGAGACGAGATGATGCGGCCCTGTCCGATGAGATCGTGGATGAGAACATTGGACTGTCCATACAGCCAGCGGGTCAGGCCGAGTCTGGCGCGGGCGGATTGCGGCTGGCGCGGCTCCTCGAGCAGGATCAAGAATGACCCGGGGAAGGCGTGACGCATGGCGCGCAGCAGGCCGACCAACTTCGGCCGCCCGGCGGCCAAGAACTCGTGAAAGTGTATGGAGAAGAAAACAGTTTCCGAGGGGCGAGCCACTTTCCCGGCCCAGGCCGGAACATCAAAGACATCGGCGCGCACTCCGCGCCTCGGTGCGGCGAGGGCCAGCGCCGCCCGGTCCCGATCGACTCCCAAAGCCGTTTTCCACCGCGGACCCCGAGCCAAGCGTTCAAGCAGTCCGGAGCCGACGCCGAGTTCGACGAGGCCGGAGGCGGGCAGGGCCGCGGCCTCTCGGCGCAGGGCTGGAAACAGGCCGCGTGTCACCAGCGGCAGGGCGGCGGCGGAAAACCGGCCGTCGCGCCGGACCTCTTGACCATAACGCGCCCGGCCCGCGAGCAGCTCGCCGAGATTCGACCAGACGGGACCGTATGCACCGACCCGGACGTCGAAGAGATTGAAGCGTCCGCGCTCGGCGCCGCCGAACTGGGCCAGTACGGCGCGGCCGAAACGCGATAGGGCGTAGCGGCCCCGCGGCCGACGCTGAAGCAGGTTCTCGACGCCGATGAGGTAGTCGAGCAGTCCGGTCAGGATGGCGGGCTGCAGACGCAGACGCCGGGAGAGCTCGGCCGCGGAGGCCGGTCCGGCTTCGAGTTGAGCGAAGACGCCGGCTTGATTGAGGTGGAAGATGGCTTGCGCCGCCACATAGTCCGTGGCCAGCCGGTGGAACCAGTCCCGCGGCGAGGGAGCGCTCACGCCTGCGCCTTGGCCGCCGGGAGTTGCGCCAATTCAGCCAAGGTTTGGCCGGCGTCCCAGTCGGCCAGACGAGAGGAGGCCGCGCTCTCGCTGAAAGTCCGCCCTTCGAGTTCAGCCATGCGCCCGGCTAGACGGCTTGCGAGCGCGCGATAAAGCGCCACCTCTTCGGCGCGCTCTCGTTCCGGGTCGGGCCCGTCGTAGCACTTCTCGGCGATGCCCGGCCGCGATTCCCAGAAGCCGGAATCCAGAAACCGTCCGGAGTTGCCGGCGTAGTAGACGCCTTTCTCATCAAGCCGGGAACGGAACTCATCGGTCAGCCGGTTGACCCCCGCCGAAAATCCCCGCTCGAATATCGCGGCCCGGGCTTTTTCCCAGGTGCAGCCGCAGTCGGCGCCGTGTCTGTCGGCCAATTCCACCAAGCTCTTGAGGTCCGAGGCGTTGTTGGGAAAGCGCGTGTTCCAGTAGGAGGCGAGCCGGACTCCGTAGTAATTGCTCCAAAGATCAAAAGAGCCGAGGCGGCGATAGTCAGACAGGTCGCGCAGAGAGGCCTCGTAGCTGGTGCGCACATAGAGGTTGAAGTGCAGAAGTTGCGCCTCAAGGCGTTTTCCATCGCCTGAACGGTCCGTCAAAATGAGTTCGCCGATGAGCCGGTTCGTCTCGGTATAGAGCCGCGAAGTGCCGGAGCCCAGAACCTCGATGAAGAGGCCGGACATGCCAGTGAGGAACCACCGATCTTTGGAAAAATGCTGTCGTGCGCAGCGGGGAAGGTTCGTCAGGCCCTGGAAATCGAGCTGGCGCGATTTCTCGCCGAGGATCTCGGCGAGGGCCCTGTGGCCGCGAAGAAACCGCGTGAGGTCCTCGCCGTTTGAAATATGAATGTCGGTCGAGGCGCGATCGAGTTCCACCCCGATGCTGACCACGGTGTCGGAAATGGCGATCAGCCAAATCCAGTAGCCGCGGTACATGAAGTGATTCGTCGAGGCGTAGCGCTGGGTGTGGCGTACGCGCCGCCGCCACGCGTCCGGGCCCAGCTCGTCGATTGGCACGCAGCCCTCATAGCGTCCCCAATAAGAGGCTGTCTGGTGTCGGGGCTCCGCGGGCACCAAGTCGAGCTTGCGCGCCAACGGCGAGGAACGGCCGGAGGCGTCGACGAGCCAACGGCAGCGGATGGCCCCCGCCGTTGTGCTCACGCTATGGCCGCCGCGACCATCCAGGCTTAAGGCGTCCGCGTCTTCAAGCACGCGTGTGCCGAGCAGGACTTCCACTCCGCTGGCGCGGTTGAACTCGCACAGCTTGGCGTCAAACAGCGAGCGGTCGATTTGGCGAGCGGTGATGGAGTGATACCCGACGCGTCCGAATTCCGACATCTCGCTGACGCGAAGGTCCTTGGCCGGGGAATCGAAGAAATAGCGTTGGCCGTGCTTTTGGAGAAAGTTCTTCTCGAGGAAAGGTCCAAGCCGCAGGACGCGGGTCATGTAGTCTTCCCAGGCTTCGACGGTGGATTCCCCGACCCAATAATCGAAACTTTGCTTCTTCTCGATGACGATGATTCTCAGGTCGGGCTGCTGCAGCTTGAGTTGGCGGGCTAGGCAGCTCCCCGCCATGCCGGCCCCGATGATAAGCACATCGCAATCGCGTGTCTGGTCCATAGCGTGGCCGCCGTTGAAGCGAAATGATAGTATAGATGATCGCTGCCGGCGATTCCCATGAAGATCACGCCGCTCCGAAGCTCCCGATCGCCCGGTTTCTCCCGGGTCCGAGGCGCCGTGAACGCCGGCGAGCCGCTGTCTTTGGGACGCGCCCTCCTCGCGCGGGGCGGCTGGACCGTCGTCGAAGCCTCGACCCGGCTCGAGCCGGGACCTTTTGCAGATCTACTCGACGAGCTGGCCCGGGACCGCTGCGTGCACTCCTGGAAAAATCTCGCGCGGCCCGAGCTCTCCGCTCTTGTGGAATCAGAAGCGTCGCTTCGGCCTACGACTCTTTTCGGCTATTGGGGGCATCGCCCGGGAGCCAAGCCGGAGCTACTGGCCGCCGCGGCGATCGCCGATCGCGTGCGCGCCTCCTTTTCACACGAGGGATTTCCGGTGCTGGCTCGCTGCTACATCCGGCCGCGCTTTCGCCGGCTCGGACTGTACGCGCATTTTCTCGACCACCGCCTTGAGGTGTGTCAGCGCGTTTGGGGCGCCTCGCTGCGCGCCGTCCATCTAGGATCATCGGACCCCCGCGTCTGGAGCTGCGTCGACCGGCTGCCCCAGCAGCGCGGGCGCTTCGTGCCGGTCGGCTTTGAGCGCCTTAAGTCCGGTACACGCCTGCGTCGCGTGCGTGATTTTCTTTATTTCACCGACGGCTACGCGGCGGCCCTACGCGGGGCGGCGACCGTCCCGGGGCTCAAAACCGCCGTCGAGCGCTTGCTCTCGGGACGAGGCGGCGAGCGCGGATATGAACAGCTGCTCGCGGCGGTGGAAGAGGCTCCGGGCGCGCGTCCCGGTACGCCGCTGAGCCGGCTTCTGGACTTTTTTGCAGCCGTCCCCCTCGCGCGCTAAGGCTTCGCGATCGAAGGGGACTGCGCTCCTTCCTCGGGGCGTAGGTAGGGACGGACCAGCTCGAAGATAGGGCTCGCGGCCAAGGTCGTCACGACCGCCATCAGCGCCATCATCGTGAACAAGGTCGGCGTGATTAGGCCTCGCTCAAGACCGATGTTAAGCAGGATGAGCTCCATGAGGCCGCGAGCGTTCATCAAGGTCCCGACTGCGACGGCCTCCGCGGGAGGATAACCGCCCAGCCGGGCGGTCACGGCGCAGGCGACGCCCTTGCCGAGCGTGGCGATGAGGAGGATGACGAAGGCGATGCCCCACATTCCCGGGCCGGCCATCAGGTCGAGGCGGGTGTTGAGGCCTGAGAAGGCGAAAAACAGCGGCACGAGCAGGCCCGAGGTCATCGGCTCGATGCGATCGCGCAGGGAATCGGCGAAGGTGCCCTTTGGCATGACGATGCCGAGAAGGAAAGCGCCGAACACCGCGTGAAGGCGAATGTAGTCCGTGAACCAGGCAGCGAACATCAGGACGATGAGCACCGTCCCGAAGCCGGACGGCGAAAGCGCCGCCTGAGGATCGCGCGCGGCCAGCGCCGCGGCGAGCGGCTTGACGACGAAGGCGACGATGGCGAGGTACGCCGCGCCGCCGACGAGCGCGATCGCGGCGATGCGAGGATTGGACTCGAAAGCTGCAAGGATGATCGCAAGAAACGTCCAGGCCGCGGCGTCGTCGAAGGCGCCCGCGCCAAGTGAGAGGGTGCCGATGCGCGTGCCGGCCAGGCCGCGCTCCATGATAATGCGCGCAAGCATCGGGAAAGCCGTGATGGACAGAGCCGCGCCGGTGAAGATTGCCGCCTGCCAAGCTTTCACCCCGGCCCCGAAGTAGGCCGGATCCGACATCAGGTGCGAGCCGAGCAACGCGCCGAGCGCCAGCGGTGCCGCGATGCCCGCGATCGAAACAGCCGCCGAGGCGCGCCATCCCTTGGACAGCAGGTCGAGGCGGAACTCAAGTCCGACGACGAACATGTACAAGGCCAGACCGACTTGGCTGACGGCAAAGATGAGCGGCATCGTTGCTTTGGGGAAAATCATGCCGTGGAGGTCCGGAGCCAATAGCCCGAACAGCGAGGGGCCAAGCAAGACGCCGGCTACCATCTCGCAGACCACGGGCGGCTGAAGCGCGCGGCGTCCAATCCAGGTCAGGGCGCGG
Source organism: Elusimicrobiota bacterium (assembly GCA_043745445.1). Classification (GTDB taxonomy): domain Bacteria; phylum Elusimicrobiota; class Elusimicrobia; order UBA1565; family UBA9628; genus GWA2-66-18. The sequence goes on along the minus strand of JAYTSX010000268.1, from coordinate 5,214 downwards.
CAAGCGAGAAGTATGACGCAGAGCTCGAGAAAAAAATGAGCCGAGAGTTCCATGTTCGACATAGTGTGAGTATACGCTAACGCGCGACCCGGAGCACCGTTTCGTAAAGCAAACGAACTCCGTAAGAGAGGCTCTCCACAGGCAGGCGCTCATCGTGACCGTGCATGCGCGCTTCGTCCTGCTCCGTCAAAGGGAATTTCAGTCCGTAGACGAGCACGCCGCGCGAGCGCAAGAAAAGTGAGTCGGTGGCGCCGGCCGACATGTAGGGTGTGACCGTCGCCCCGGGGCTGAGATCTTTAACCGCCGCGGCCAAGGCGTCGTAGAGCGCGCCGGAGTCGGGCATGATCGGGGAGCGCGCATCGGGAGCGCGCGTGACGCTGAGCTCGATGGCGGGATCATCGATGGCCGCGCGCAGCCGCCGCAGCATTTCGTCGAGCGTAGTGTCGGGCAGAAGCCGGACGTTGATGTTGGCCCAGGCCTCTGAGGGAATGACGTTGGCGCGCAGTCCACCGCCAAGGATCGTCGGCGCCGCCGTGTCGCGTATAAGCGCTGCCAGGCGCGGCGTTGTGTCAAAGTACCGCGCGCCCTTTTCCCGCCGGCCCGGTTCCGCGGCGAAAAGATCATCTACAGCCGCGCGCATTTCGGGAGAGCCGGAATCCGCTAGGGCGCGTAGATAAGGTCCCGTTGCCGGGCTGAGTTTGGGTGCGGGCCGGTTGCTCTCCAGGCGGGCTAAAGCCCGGGCCAGGGCAAAAATGGCCTGCCCCGGCGGCGGCGCGCCCGAGTGGCCCGAGGGACCTCGGGCCGTCAGCTTAAGGTCGACGTAGCTTTTTTCGGCGGTCTGCACGGCGAGAAGTTTTACGCGGCCGTCCTCAAGCCGCGTGCTGCCGCCTTCGTTGAGGGCAAATTCGGCGTCGAGCTTTCCGGGGTACCGCTCCAGAAGCCAACGCAGCCCCTGCGTGCCGCCGGACTCCTCATCGGCCTCAGCCACGAGGATGACGTCCCGCGACAGCGGGGCTTTCAACTTCTTGAGCTCGGCCATCGCGACAAATGCCGCCGCCGCCCAGCCTTTATCGTCGACCGCGCCGCGTCCATACACAGCGCCGTCTTTTTCGACAGCGGCGAAGGGGTCGACCGTCCAGCGGTCCCGCTCCACTCCGACGACATCGAGGTGGGCCATCAGAATCAGGGGACGCTTGGCCCCGGTACCCTTAAGCCGCGCCACCAGACTGCCGCGGCCGGGCGTGGACTCGAATACTTCGTAAGGAATTCCTTCCCGATCAAGGGCTTTTCCCAGGACCCTGCACGCCGCAGTTTCGTTGCCGGGGGGATTGACCGTATCGACGCGGATTAGATCGATAAGAAGGCTCTTGGCCCTCTGAGTCGCGGCCGGCCAATTAGAGACTGCCGCCGAAGCCCGGCCGGCGGACAGCAAGATGCAGAGCGCCGCCGTCCTAATGGGAATCACCAGGCGAGTGTAGGAATTTGCGCGCCTGGCGGGCAACGCTCAATACACTAGGTCCTTTCCGTACTTCCAATCAGGTCTTTAGTCCTATGTCATTTCGATTGACCGTTCCTATAATGGTTTTGTGAGACGAGTTCTCGCCGCAGCCGTCGCGTTGTGCCTGGCCTCGCCATGTCCGGCGGCGGCACAAATGATCAAAACCATTTCCCTTAGCGCGGGCGCCGTGCTCCCGTCCACCCCAATTCCGTTAATTCTTCCGACGCTAAGCGCCCCTTCATTCTCATTGACTCCACCATCGCTCGTTCCATCAGCCAGTCTTTTAATGAGCGCCCCCTCCGTCGCTCACCCCGTGAAGGCCGCGAGCATCCCCGCACCCGCCGTTCCTGTCGCCTCGCCCCAGCCCGCGCGCGAGCCCTCGTCTGAAAACGAGGCCGCAAACGCAGGTGCTCTCTTTGACGGCGCAGCCGTAACGCCGTCCGCGACATCGGTGACCCCTCCGCCTGCGATTGCTCCGCCGGCCGCCCCTCTCGGCTCCGGCCTGCGCATGGCCCGCTCCGAACACGAAGCCTGGCTGACTTCTGTCGTCGGCCTTCTCGCCGGCACCCGCACCGGCCGCCGTGTCCTTCGCGACATCGATCGAGTGGCTACGGTGCGCGGCGTTCCGGTCATGCTGGACGTCAAGCCCATCGGCAACAACGGCGAATTCCGTTATGACTCCGACCTTCTCGTCATGGACTCCGGACATCTCAAGATGGATCCGCTCCACAGCGCTCCTATCCTGGCGCATGAACTCCAGCACGTGCTTCAGCGCGCCATGGAGCTCCCCGCCGACGCGCTCGAATTGGAGATCGAGTCCTATACGGTCGAAAGCCGCGTCTGGAGCGAGCTGGGCGTTGAACCCGAGGCGGGCAGCTTCGCGCGCATGGCCCGCGCGCGGCTTCTAAAAGACACCCCCGCCTTCGCGAAATGGCTCGGTGAACAGTATAAAAACAACATCGCGCTCTACGGCTCCACGATGGAGGCTTATATCGCGGAGCTCGAGGCTAAACTCAAATCGTCCCTGAGTTCTGAGGCTAAGACCCGCCGCAAGATTAAGGCCGTTGAGCGCGTGCTGGCCAGTATGAGTGCCAACGGCATGTCCGAGGACGCGATCGCGGCGCATCGTCGCGGAGATCTGGAGCCGCTCGAGCGCAGCCTGCGCGACGCCGCCGTCAATCGCGGCTGGATCGAGCGCGATCTGGTCAGGTTGGCCGAGCCCATGATTCGCGAACGCTTCCGCGCCTACGCCCGCGGCGTCATCCGGCGCGCGCGCGCCCTCTCGCGCTCCTGACGCGGATTTAGTAAAAAGTGGCATGAGCCACTCCCCTGAATTCCTTAAGATCGTCGATGACGCGAAATCCCGCGTCAAGCAGACCGATGTCCCGACGGTGCTCGCGCGCGTGAAGAAGGGGGAGACGCTTTTGCTCGTCGACACCCGCGAGGACAACGAGTGGGCCAAGGGCCGGATCGCCGGCGCGATCCACCTCGGCAAGGGCGTCATTGAGCGCGACGTCGAGGCGGCTATCTCCGATAAGAACGCCGAGGTTATTCTTTATTGCGGAGGGGGCTTTCGCTCCGCGCTGTCCGCGGACAATCTCCAGAAAATGGGATACACCAATGTGATCTCAATGGACGGCGGCTGGCGCGTTTGGGTCGAGGCCGGCGGGCCCGTCGAGAAATGATCACATTAATCGCGCTGCTCGCCGTCGTCGCCTCGGCCGCGCCGGCGCCGCACGGCAAACCTTACTGGCTGAAGACCTATTCGCTCGCGCCGTATCGAGAGACCTGGAGCGGCGAGATCTCAGTTAAGACATTGTCCCTTGCCCTGCCCAAGGTCGCGGCCGCTATCGAAAAAAGCGGAGGACACCTGACCCAGCCGCTGGCGAATTTCGCCGCCGCTTCAACGGAGCAGCAGCTGTCTTTGATCGTCCCGTTGAAGAAATCAAAAACCCTTCTTGCGGCTCTGCGAAAAATCGGCAACTGCCCAGATCCCGCGGTGCGTCCGCTCGGCGCGCCGATCCCTCTCGAGGAAGTTCGCGCTAAACTCGCACGCCTGACTAAGGAGAAGACCGAGAACATGGCCGCGCTTGGGCAGATTCCCGTCGCGGCTGAGGCCGTGGACGAGATGATCGAGCATCTGGCCAATGTCGAGGCCGTTGCGCGCACGGCTGACGGCGAGGTTCTTTGGAATGTCACGGTGAAGGAATCGCGTTGAGACGAGCGACCTTCGCGCTGACGCTGGCGTTCGGTGGTCTCACGGGTTGTGCGGAAATCGGACTCGAGCCCAACGGCGTGCCCGCGCCTCCGGCTCCGCGCCCAATCCTGCGCGCGGCGCGATCGGCCTCGGCAACTTTTGGCGCGGGGCTGATCGCCCATCGTAAAGTGGACGGCCTTCGCGTCGAGATTTTTGTCGTCGGCGAAGGGAAGGTTCGCGGTAATCTGTTGTCGGAGCTCAAAAGCCCCGAGTTGCGTCTGACGCCCCCGCTTACGGCCGTCTTGATTCGGCATCCTAAGGAAGGGGCGGTGCTTTTCGGCGCGGGCCTACCCGATGACATGGACGGCTTGGGAGCCAGGCGGCTACGGGGCTCAGCGCTCTCTCCCTTTAAGGTGAATCCCGGACGGGACATCGTGTCTCGTCTAGGGGCTTTGGGGGTTAAGCCCGAAGACGTTAAAGTGGTCATTCTGCCTGACCTGGCGCCAGAATGGGCCGGGCGTGCCGGGGCCTTCCCGAACGCGACCATCGTCCTTTCATCGCAGGCCTGGGTTAATCCCAAACGGCGGGCTTTGGAGCGGGATATGCCCGATCCGAGGGCTTTTATACCAGAAGAACGATTAAAATTGCAGGATTTTTCTAAATATCCGCCCTATGGGACATTTGATCACGGAATCGACCTTTTTAAAGACGGAACGGTCATTTTGATTGATTTGGATGGAGGGGCGGCCGGTGGTCTCGGCGCCTGGATTAATCTCGATTCGGGACCCATCTTGGTCACCGGCCCGGCGGCCTTCGTGTATGACAATATCTTCGACGCCGCTCTTCCCGACAAGAAGTTCGTGGTGGATGTCTCCAGCTTTGCATGGAACGCGCGCGCCATGCTCTTGGCCTCCGAGGCGGCGCCGCGGCTCGTGATTTTGCCGGCGCATGACCTCTCCACGCTCAAATTGTCGCCGCGACCCGACATAACGCTCGTTCCTTAGAGAGCACTGGTTTTCTGGCGGCGTTAAGTTTCATCGAGTGCTGTTGAGTGTCGGGTATGCGAAAAATAGTCTATTTTTTCGGCACTCCTTGTAATCTCGCTTTTGGGGCCGATCTTTGTGCGATTTCGGTGCGCGAAAAAACTCCCGGGCGCGAAAATTGAAATGTATTCGCGCGAAATTCCGCGGCGCGCGCGGATATTTTTAATATAATATTTTTGTCGCCAACCCTGATTCCTCGTCGAGGAATCGCGATCGCGCGCGGCAGCGAAAAAATATTTTCGACAGAGTGCTTGACATTGTCGAGATGCAATGCTAATATTTCAACACTCAGGTAGCGCATAAAAGCGCCGCCCAGTGGCAAGAAAAATTGCCCCCGGCTTCATGGGAAGAAACATGAAGCCAGGAAACATTTTTTGTTCTTTGACAATTCGGTTTTTGCAAGCGAATGGGCGCCCTACTTTTCCCCCCGGAAAAGAGGGCGTAAGGAATTATTAGGTGTGTGTTTTAGAGCGGAA
>JAYTSX010000267.1:0-4397 GCA_043745445.1 Elusimicrobiota bacterium | reverse complement strand
ACGCCTGCAGGTCGACCTTGAATTCGGCCTCGCTCGATGGGGCCTCGCTCCGAAGGAATTGCCGGCGCTCATGACGGCGCTCTCGAAGCTGCGCGGCGTGACGGTCGACGGCATCTCGGCGCACCTCGGGTACATGCCCGGCAAGAACGCCGTCGAGGCCGAGGAAAAGCTCGGCGCCTTTGAGCGGCTGACCGCATCCTACAAGCGCCTCGATCCCGCACTGCGCCTACGCGCCGCGAACTCAACCGTGTTCATGGACTTCCCCCACCGCCGGTTCGACCTGGCCTGCGTGGGTAACCTGCTGTACGGCATCAACCGATCCAAGGTCAAACCTTCTGCGCTCAAGATGCCGTGGCGCTTCTTCGCGCGCGTGCTGTCTGTGCGCGAGGCCGCCAAGGGCTCCTCGATCGGCTACGCGAGCGAGTACCTCGTGCCGCGCAAGATGAAAGTCGCGACACTCGCGGTCGGCTACGCCGACGGCCTGACGATGCAGCCCGCCGAGCGCCTGATCGGCCTCGGCGCCAGCCAGTCATTCTGGGGCAAGAAAGACGGCGTCAACCTTCCATTCGTGGGACGCTGCGGCATCTCGCATGTGCTCGTCGACGCGACGGGGCTTCCCGGAATCAAGCCCGGCGACGCGGTCGAGTTGCCGGTCCGCCGCACCGCCTCGCGCGCACCGCGCGTCTACCGCTAAACTACTGCAGCGTGCCGGCGTCTTCGCCGGCCGGGGCAGGCTCGAGTTCCCCGTCGGTCGGCAACGCCGGAGGCGCGTCGGGATCGTCGTTGGGCACGGGCTTGGGCGCCGGAGCGACGGTCGCGGTAGACGGCTTAAACAGGCCGTAGCCGCCGTCGGGGATGGCCGTCGTGTTCAGGGCCTCGGTTGACAGCGTGATGACCTCGGGCCCCTTGCGGTTGGGGTCGCAGTATTCTTTTGGCTCCGTGCCCTGCGCGAATGCCTCGAGGAGCTTATTGGCCTTCGGGCAGGCGGGCTGATAGAGCAGCCCCTGCGTCTTGTCGATCGCCGCAAAGACGATTCCCGCCGGCGCCGGGAAATCACGCTTCGGGTAATCTTTCAGAATTTCCGCCATGATGTCGGTCCACCACGGAACCACCGTGGAGCCGCCCGTCCAGTCCTTGCGGCCGAGCGAGGTGAAGTCGTCGTAGCCCATCCACGCGCCGGCGACGAGATCGGGGGTGAAGCCGATAAACCAGAGATCGCGGTTGTCGTTCGAGGTGCCGGTCTTTCCGCCGAGCGGACGGTTAAGCCGGGCAGCGTTGTGGCCGGTGCCGTTCTGCACGACGCCCTTCATGAGGTTCGTGACGAGGTAGGCCAACTGAGGCGTCATTGCTTCTTTATCGGAGGGGATGTGCCCTTCAAGCTGCCGGCCGGCGGCGTCCTCGGCCCGGTCCAGGGTGTAGGGGGTGACCGCGATGCCGCCATTGGCGAAGGTGCCGAAGGAGGCCGTCATTTCAAGCGGGGTGACCACCGAGGCGCCCAGGCCCAAGGCAGGCGCAGGCTCCAGCTCGGAGCGGATGCCGACGCGTTTGGCCAACTCGACGACGAGGGGCGGTCCGACCTGGGTGATTAAGTTGATCGAGGAGATGTTCCGCGATTCAGCGAGCGCTTTGCGTAAAGTGACCCGCCCTAGGAATTTTCCGTCGAAATTCCCGGGGACCCAGATCTTAAAATCAGGCGAGGCCGCAAACGGCTGGGTCGCGAGATTGATGGAGTACTGGTCGGTCGCGCCCTCAAGCAGGCGCCAGTCGCGTCCGTCGAAATAGAACGCGAGCGGCGTGTCGTCCACCATCGAAGCGGCGGTCATGCCCGAGCCAAGCGCGGCGGCCCAGACGAAGGGCTTAAAAGTCGAACCCGGCTGACGCTTGGCCTGGGTCACGCGATTGAAGTGGGAGTCCCGGCCGCCGATCATCGCGCGGACGGCTCCGGTCTTGATGTCGATGACGACGAACGCGCCCTGGATTTTGGCAAGCGGCGCGGTTGAAATCTCAGGAGGCAACGGCTCACCCGTGGCGAGAAGGTCCTTGATCTTTTTCTCATGCTCGACCTGAGCCTTGATGTCGAACTCGGCCAGGGCTTTCTCCATGATGACTTCGGCCTTTTTCTGCATGTCGAGGTCGAGCGTCGTGTAGACTTTCATGCCGCCGCGCCAGACCGCCGCCGTGCCGTATTTCTGCTCAAGGCGCCGCCGCACATGCTCGACGAAGAACGGCGCCTGCGCGTCGAAGCCGAGCGGCTTGACGAGCGGAATCGGCTGAGCGTTGGCCGCGTTCGCCTCGGCCAAAGTCACCAGCTTTTCATCGAGCATGCGCTGGAGCACGACCGAGCGTCGCTTGCGGGCGTTCTCGGGCTTAAAAAACGGGGAGTTCGCGCGCGGCGCGCGGATGAGGCCGGCGAGCAAGGCGCAGTCGGCCAAGGTCATTTCCGAGACCTCTTTTGAAAAGTAGTTGCGCGCCGCGGCCTGGGCGCCGTAGGCGCCCTCGCCGAAATAGACCTGGTTCAGGTACAGCTGAAGAATCTCCGGCTTGGAGAAGTTGCGCTCGATCTCGAGCGCGAGAAGAATCTCGCGTATTTTACGCGTGAACTTTCGCTCGGGCTTTAGAAAGATCTGCTTGGCAAGCTGCTGGGTGATCGTGGACGCGCCCTGCACCACGCGCCGGGCGATGAAGTTGCGCACCGAGGAGCGCAGGATGCCCTTGGGAGAGATGCCCCAGTGCTTGAAGAAGGCATCATCTTCAACCGCGATGACGGCGTTTTGCAGATCCACGGGGATCTTCGACAGCGGCAGCAGCGCCCGCTTCTCGATGGACAATTCGGAGATTACCGTGCCCTTGGAGTCGAACACGCGCGTGGTCAACGAGGGCGCGTAATCCTCGAGCGTGTGGATCGGCGGCATCCCTTCCAGGAGCTTGCGCAGGAAGACGGAGCCGGCTCCGACCGACACGAACGCGAGGAGCGCGAAAAGATAAAACCGTGAACGGGCCATGAAACGGGATTCTACCATTTCGTACACTCTGGGCTTATGAAGATAGGCTTCCACGGCGGCGTCGGAGAGGTCACCGGATCACGGCATCTGCTGGAAGCCGAAGGGCTCAAAATTCTTCTTGATTGCGGGTTGTTCCAGGGCCATCGCAAGGAGGCCGCGGAGAAAAACCGGCGCACGCCCTTTGACGCGAAGCTCGTCAACACGCTTCTTCTGTCCCACGCCCACATGGACCATAGCGGCGGCATCCCGCTCCTTGTTAAAAACGGCTTCAAGGGGGTCATTCATTGCACGGACGCGACCAAGGAGATGACGGCGCTGATGCTGATGGACTCGGCGCGCCTTCAAGAATCCGACGCGTACTTCTACAATAAGCTGCATAAGAAGGACGGCCTGGCGATCCAGCCGCTCTACACCGAGGCCGACGTCAACGCCTGCCTGCCGCTGTTCAAGGCCGAACCCTACGAGACCTGGATCGCCTTGTCGCCCAAGGTCCGCTTTCGCTTCCATAACGCCGGTCATGTTCTCGGCTCGGCGATGATCGAGGTCGAGGTCCAAACAGAGAAGGGCAAGCGCGTGTTGTTCTTCACCGGCGACCTTGGGCGGCGCAAGGCGCTCATGATGGACTCGCCCAACGCTCCGAAAGAGGTCGACTACCTTCTCATCGAGAGCACCTACGGCGACCGCGTCCACGAAACCGTCGACGATGTCGAGGCCATCATGACGGAGGTCGTCACGAAGGCGATCCGGGAAAAGGGCAAGATCCTGATTCCGAGCTTTGCGCTCGAACGCACGCAGGAGATCGTCTTCGTGCTCGAGAAAATGATCCGGCACGGCCAGATTCCCCATATTCCAGTCTATGTGGACAGCCCGATGGCCATCAGCATCACCGCGATCTTCAGCAAGTATCTCGATGGCTTCTCGTTCTCTCCCGAGTTCAAGGACTATGTCGCCAAGGAAGGCGATCCTTTTGATTTCAAGACCATCCACTACACGCGAACGACCGATGAGTCGCGCCACCTCAATGACCTGCCCGGGCCGATGATCATTCTGTCGGCTTCGGGCATGTGCGAGGGCGGCCGCATCCTGCACCACCTGCGCAACAATATCGAGAAGCCGCAGACCCTGGTCCTGATCGTCGGTTTCCAAGGCGAGGGCACGCTCGGCCGTCGCCTTCAAGACGGCGCCAAGAAGATCAAGATCTTTGATGCCGAACATCCCGTGCGCGCGACCGTGCGGACTTTACACACCTTCTCCGCGCATGCCGACCGCGACGACCTTCTTTGGTTCATGAAAACCGCGGCGCCCAGCCCGCGCACGATATTCCTCGTGCACGGCGATCCGTCCGACCGCGCGGCGCTTAAGGAGCACCTCCGGGCCGAAGGCCTCACGCGGGTG
>JAYTSX010000266.1:0-4435 GCA_043745445.1 Elusimicrobiota bacterium | reverse complement strand
TGTCGGCCTTGCGGCCAAATCCCTTCAGGTGCGCATGCGCCATTTCAACGAGCGCGCGTGCCTTCGCGCGCGCGCCATCCACGCCGTACAGCGAGGCGTAGGTCAGCTTGTCGTTTTCGCGGTCTGAACCGCGCTTGCCCATTTTCTTTTTGTCGCCCACCACGTCAAGGACGTCGTCGGCGATCTGGAAGGCGAGCCCGATGCAGGAGCCGTAAGACCGCAGCGCCTCGCGCTTAGAGTCAGACGCGCCTGCGAGCACCGCGCCCGCGTCAAGGCTGGCGACGATGAGCGCGCCGGTCTTGCGGCGGTGCACGGCCTCAAGAACCTTCGCGGCGGCGGCCTTGGATATCTTCTTCGACATGCCTTCCGCCGCAAGATCGGCGACCTGGCCGCCGACCATGCCTTCTCCGCCTGCGCCGTAGGCGATGAGACGGATCAGCTCTGCGGTCTCCCGGCCTTTCAACTTCAGATCGGATGCGTTTTCGGCGGCGGCTTCGAAGGCTTTCGTGAGCAGGCCGTCGCCCGCGAGGATCGCCATCGCCTCGCCAAACACCTTATGGTTCGTGGGCTTGCCGCGGCGAAGGTCGTCGTCGTCCATCGCGGGGAGGTCGTCGTGTATGAGTGAATAGGTGTGGATCATCTCAAGCGCGGCGGCGGTCTTAAGCGCCTTCCTGGCGCTCAGCCCGCAGCACTCTGCGGCCTCGAGCACGAGCGTCGGGCGCAGTCGTTTGCCGCCGGCGAACAGCGAGTAGCGCATCGCCTTGCGTATCGACTCCGGAAGATCGGGGGTGGAGGCGAGGAGCTTCTCCATGGACAAGTCGACCATGGCCGTATTTTTTTCCATCGCCTGCGTGAGAGTCGAGTTCAAATCGCCTCCAAGTACGCCTTTATGAAGGTGGATAAAGTCTTCATCGCGCGGGCCGAGCGGAGGCCCGTGCCGATCAAAGCGGGGAGCGCGGCGGCGTGCGTCGCGGCGTAGCGCGCGAGCGAGGCGAAGTCCTCGCCCTCGGGGACATCCGCTGGCAAGGCTTCATTCATTTCGTCAAGCACGACCCGCACCGCGATCGCGTCGGTCTTGCCGTCGGCCCAGCGACGCAGGGAGGCCGTCTCCATGTCACAGGCGAGCGCGCGCTGCTCCGTTCCGAGAGCCTTCTTCGCGGCAGGCTGAAGCACGATGTTCGTGTGGAGGATCTTGCCGAAGTGGAACGGAAGCTTGAGCTTGATCGCGGTCTCGCGCAGGGGCTTGACCAGATCCAAATCGGCCTCTCGCGCATCGGCGACGATGTGGCCGGTCTTCGCTTCAGGCTGCATGGCGCCGCACAGACCGGCGGAGATGGACAGACCGAAATCAGAGGGGTTAAAGCCTTGGCTGAGGGAGTCGGCCGCATTCTTGGCGCCGATGCCGGTTTTTATAAGGACGACATTGCGGCCAGCCACGGTCCCTTCGGCCCGGCCGGGCGCGGACTCAGTCAGCCCAAGGGCCTTCAGGAGGGGGGCATACTCCCATTTCGTCGCGGCGGTGACCAAAACCGGGGTTTTGGGGAGCGCGGCGCGGGGGGCTTCGTCGATCGAATCTTCCATCAAAAGGGGCATCCTGTCTATTATCCCATTTTTTAGCCCGGCTGAAACCCGTTTTTAAGACGGTGGAGCGGGTCCGGCGCCGGTCTAAACCTTGACAGGGATGAGACGGCGACCTATACTCCGCCCGGACCTAAATGGGAGACACTTCAATGAATAACATTCGCCGATCGGTAAAACTCGCCGTTGCATTCGCCCTCGTGTTCGGCGCTGCCGGCTGCAACATGGCCGCGCTGGTCAAACCTCAGGCGGAAAAGATCCTTACTGTTAAGGGTGATAAGGCCGCAACGCTCAACCAGCTATCGGACGCGGCCAAAGAGGTCAATTTCAAATACGTCTCGATCAATGATAAAGGCTATGTCACCGGCTCCCGCGGCATGGGGTATGCCGAATCCACTTACTTGCAGGCCGAAGTGAAGGAGGAAGGGGGCGCACTCAAGGTCACGGTCCGAACGAAGTCGAGCGGCAGCGCGCAAGATGCGCTCGACCAAGTGGTCACGGCCTTTTCCAAGCGGGTTACGATTCAGTAGGGAGCGGCAGGATTGCGAGTCTTGGCGTAGCCGTTGGCGAGATACCACGCCACGGCGTCCTTCAGGGCTTCCTTTGCAGGACGGGGGGCGAAGCCAAGCTCGCGTTTCGCCTTCTCCGATGAGAACCACATGTAATGCTTCGCCATCTTGATGGCGTCGAGCGGGGCCATTGGGACCGTGCCGCGCATGACGGCGAGGGCGGTGTCGACGGCGCCAAAAGCGAGGGCGATGGCGTAGGGCGTCTTAAACTTGGGGCCCGGCAGACCCGACACCTCGGCCAAAAGGTCCAGAACCTGTTTGAGCGTTAAATTTTCGCCGCCCAAAATATAGCGCTCACCGATGCGGCCTTTTTGCGCGGCGAGCCAGTGGCCCATCGCGACATCCTCGACATGCACGATGTTCAGCCCCGTGTCAATGTAGGACGGGATGCGGCCATTCAGAAAATCGACGACCATTTTGCCGGTTGGCGTGGGTTTGATGTCGTAGGGCCCGATGGGCGCGGCGGGGTTCACGATGACGACCGGAAGCCCTTCGACCTTGGCAAGCTTTCGCGCCAAGACATCGGCCAGAAACTTGGATTTTTTATAGTGGCCGACGATGACATCAAGCGACGGATACTCGCTGGTCTCGTCGACCGGCGCGTGGTCATCGGGGACCTTGACCGCGGCGACGGAGGAACAATGCACGATCCGTTCGGCGCCCGCTTTCGCGGCCGCGCGTAAAACCGTCTCCGTCCCCGCGACATTGGCCGCGTACATGTCGTCAGGATTGGGGATCCAGATGCGATAGTCGGCGGCGACATGGAAGGCGTAGCGGCAGCCTTTAACGCCGGCTTCGATCGCAGACGCGTCTGACAATCCGCCCTCGACGATCTCGACATCCAGACCCTTCAAGTTTTGCCGGTCGGATCCCTTGCGGGCGAGCGCTTTGACCTTGAGGCCCTGCTGTAAAAGCAGACGGGCGAGAGAGGCTCCAACGAAGCCCGTCCCGCCCGTCAGAAACGCCGCGTCCACTAGTGCTTCGTGTCCGCGGTTTCTTTCGGTTCGGCCTTGGCGAGGACTTCCTCGTAGGTGCCGGTGCGGTCGTAGGAGAGCTGAACTTTCTTCGGAGCCTTGATGGTGGCGAAGTCGGCGACCATCTCGAAGAATTTAGAAATACTCGAGAAGGAGTCGGCCACCGACGTGGGCTCAAAGCCGCAGTGGGTCATGCAGTTGAGGCACTTCGGGTTGCCGGACGCGTGGCCGTACTTGGACCAGTCCGTCGTGGTCAGGAGCTCGCTATAGGTCTTGGCGTAGCCACCTTCGTTCATAAGGTAGCACGGGCGCTGCCAGCCGAAGACATTGCGCAGGGGGTTTCCCCAGGGTGTGCATTCGTATGTGCGCTTGCCTTCCAGGAAGTCCATGTAGAAAGGGGAGTGGTTGAACGCCCAACCCTTCGTGCGCCAGTCCTTGATAGCTTCTTTAAACCACGCCTTGGACTGCTCTTGTTTAAGGAAAAGCTGCTGCTCCGGGGCTTTCTCATACGCGTAACCGGGGGAGATCATCATACCGTCGAGCCCCATGGCCATATTATCGTCGAAGAACTGCCGGAACTCTTCAGCGGACTCGCCTTGGAAGATGGTGGAGTTCGTCATCACGCAGAAGCCGAGCTTCTTGGCGAGCTTGATGGCGGAGATGGCGGTTTTATACACGCCCTGCTGGCAGACCATGCGGTCGTGCGTTTTTTCCACGCCATCCAGGTGGACGGAGAAGATCAGGTAGGGGGAGGGCTTAAACTTGTGGATATTTTTTTCGAGAAGGATCGCGTTCGTGCAGAGGTAGACAGGAATGCGACGGGCGATCATGCCGTCGACGATCTGGCCGATCTCGGGATGAATCAGGGGCTCGCCGCCGGCGATGGAGACGATGGGCGCGCCGCACTCTTCAACAGCGTCAAAGCATTCCTGCGGGGTCATGCGTTTACGCAGGATGTCGGTCGGATACTGAATTTTACCGCAGCCGGCGCACTCAAGGTTGCAGGCGAAAAGGGGCTCGAGCATCATGACGAGGGGGTACTTCTCCACACCCTTCATCTTCTGCGTGACGAGATACTTGAATACGGACAGCTGAGCCTGCATGGACATAGCCATTATTTATTGTCTCCTGAAATTACGCGCGGGCGAGGCCCGTCGCGAGGGCCTTGCGGTAGATCCCCAACGCCTGAAGAGGGAAATTGTTGCGGTACATGGTGTACTCGAGGTAATACACCTTGGGGAAGCCCGTGCCGGTGAATTCGGTCTCGTCCCAAGTGCCGTCGGGGCGCTGGGTCGAGAGCAGATGCTCCACGCC
>JAYTSX010000265.1:0-4449 GCA_043745445.1 Elusimicrobiota bacterium | reverse complement strand
GCCCTCTTCGTCCGCGCCGTTGGCGCGTTCGCCTCCTGACCCCTCCCTCCCAACCACAAAAGAGTGGTGTGGGATGAAGGGGTCAGGAGGACAGAGGGCAAAAGGCAGCAAAAAAGAGAAAGAAGAAAAAAAACAACAGCAACAACAACAGAAACAGAAAAAACAAACAGACAACGGAAAGAAGAACAGAAGGGAAAGGTCAGAAAGAACAGAAAGTAGGGAAAGGGAAAACAGCAACAGTAAAAGAGGGAGAACTCGATTGGCGATGAAGACGACGGCGGATGTGCGGCGCGGGGAAATCCAGCTCACGGCGCGGGACATGAAGATGCTCGCGGCGCTCGAGAAGTGGATCGTGCTCGGGATCGGCCAGATGGTGGGGCTGGGCCTGGAGCCGACGCTGGGCGAAGCCGAGGTCATCGAGCGCTTCTTCAATAAGATGGAGCGAGAGGACTATAAGCTCGGCGTCTTCAATCGCGTCCACGCGCTGGAGGCCCAGGGCTATATCAACGGGCACTCCTTCCTGCGTCAGCCGAAGGCCTATACGTTGACCGAGCGGGGCTTCAACGCCCTGCGCGACGAGCCGGTGGAGCATCGCCCGGAGATCCGCGACTTCGTGAGCGAGGCTATTATCCGCCACGAGCTGAAGGTTTCGGCCGTGGGCTTGGTTCTCACGGAAGTCCTGGGACTTTCCGCTGCGCGGCAGCACCCTAAAGCCGTCTGGACGCACGTGGGCGGCCGTCGACGCCTCGTGGTCGAAGGCGCCTCCGACCTCTGGATCGAGTCGCCCGAGCCCAAGGCGGTCGAGGTCGAGCTGACGCAGAAGTCCAAGGGACGATACGAAGAAATCTTCGAAACCTACCGCCGCCGCCTGACGCGCGGCGGCGTGGTTCTCTACCTCACGGGCTGGCCGGGCGGGGCGGCCATCATCCTTAAGAACGCCCGCGCGCAGCGCGCGCCCTTCGTCTACGCCTGCGGCTTGGACGAGTTCCGTCGCTCTGCGGGCCGCGGAGTTTTCCAAGGCGCGGTCGAGAGCCGTTCAATCGTCCTCGGCGCGGCCGAGACCGCAGAGGCCGCGCGATGAGCCCCTGGGCCTTCCTCGCCGTCATGGCCGCGCTGCTCGCTGGTTTTGCCGGCCTGCGCAGCGAGCGTCGGGCGCTCGGCGGCGCGCTGACGGGCCTCTCCGTCGCTCTGTTCGTGGCCCTCATGCCGTGGCGCACCGTGGACTGGCTGAGCGGCGCGCACCACGGCTTCTGCCGCTGGTACGAACCTCGCCGGAGCGTCGTTCGGCTCGGCTGGACGGCGGCGTCGGCCTGCTTCGGCGCGGCCGTGGGACTCGGCGCCGCTGGGCGAAAGGGGACCGCGCGGGACGAGAAGGACTGGGAGACGCCCTCGGAGACAAAGGCCGTGGACGAGGAACTGGGCCGGCGGTTGAGCTCCGGGCGGGGCGAGGATACCTTCCTGGGCCTGACCGCCGGCAGGCGCCGGATCAGCCTCTCCGCCCGCGAGCGCGAAGGACATATGCAGGTCGTGGGCCCGACGCGTTCGGGCAAGTCGCAGCTACTGCTGGCGCTCGCCGCGCAGGATATGAAGGCGGAGCTGCCCCTCTTCTTTATGGAAGCCAAGGGTGACCGGGGGGACTTCGACCAGTTTCTCAAGACCGCCGAGCTCTCCGGACGGCTCGACTCGGTGCGCTACTTCAACCCGCAGGACGACCGCTCGATGACCTTCAACCCGATCCGCCCGGTCGCGGGCCAGGACTCGACCGCCGTCGCCAACCAGATCGCCCGCGCCATCGGCCGCGAGCCCACCTCCTCGGGCGAGGGGCAGGACTATTACCGAGCTGTCGACTACGCGAAGGTGCAGACCATGGCCGAGATCTTCTGCGCGACCGGACGCGCTTTCACGCTGCGCGACTGCTACTACTACTTCGCTTTCCCCGAGGCGCGCACCGAGGCGTTCAAGCTGTGCCGCGACCGGCGCTTAGCCGAGATGGCCGAGGCCGAGTTCAAGGCCAACCCCGACTCGAGCGGGCTGACCGCCGCGCTGCGCCCGTGGACGACCGGCCCCTTGGGCGAGCTGCTCAACAGCTACGCGCCGCAGGTGCGCCTGGAGGACGTCTTCGAGCGCGGGCAGGCCGCCTACTTCGCGGTGCCCGTCGGCCATCTCCAAGTCCTCGCCAACCCGCTCGGCCGCATGGTGATCTCGGGCCTCCTGTCAGTGGCGGCCGCGCGCCAGCGCACCGAGCCCAAACCGGGGCCGGCCACCGTGATCTTGGACGAGTTCGCCGAGTTTGCGACCCCGGTCTTCGCCTCATTCGTGGCGACGGTGGGCTCGGCCAAGCTGCGCACGATTCTCTCACACCAGGACCTGGGCCAGCTCAAGCGCGTGGAGGGGATGGACGTGGCGGCCTTCGAGTCCGTCGTCTTCAACAACACCTCCGGCTGTAAGGTCTGCTTCCGCTCGCCGAACCCTGAGGACGCCGAGTTCTGGGCCTCGACCCTCGGTACCTGCACGACGACGAGCGACACGGAGCGCGTCGAGAGCGCGCTCTTGGGCGATCACCGGACGGGCGACCGCTCGCGGCGAGAGGTGGAGCGCTTCAAGGTCCACCCCAACCAACTCAAGTCGCTGGAACCCGGCACCGCGCTCGTGCTCTCGCCCGGCCGCGCCGAGTGCCTGGTCCGCACCGCGCGCGTGCGCGAGGTCACGCGCCCGCTATCCGTCCCGCCGCTCCGACCGGTGGCCCTCGATGCGGAGAAAGGCCTCGACTTGCGCGCGGCCGTTCCCGACTACGGCGCTCAACCCGAATTTTCGGAGGTGAAGTCTTGAATAAACTCGTCCTCGTCTTCCTGGCCACCTCGGCAGCCTCATCCGCGAGAGCGGCCTCCTATGTGGAGCAGGCGACCTTCAGCGTCGCCGCCACCACGATCGCGGGCCTCGACCGCGACTCGGTGGGCAACGTTTACGCGCTCGGCCTCGTCGCCGGAGCGACGACCTACTCGGTGACGGGCTATCGCGTGCCGAACCTTGAACCGCTATTCAGCTTCGACACGGGCGCTCGCGCCCCGATCGCCTTCGCTGTCGAGCCCTCGGGAGTCGTGGACGTGCTGGAGGGCGGTAGCGGAATAACGCTCAAGCGCTTCCTCAATACGGGCTACTTCCTCGGGCAGTCCACGTACTCCCTGGGAGCCTACATAAGCACGTCGAGTCTCATGTCCGCCGCGATCGATAAGGTCGGAGCCCGCCTCCTGCTGAGCTTCCAGAATCAGAAGAGCTATTACTGCGTCCAGTGCGTGGGCTGTCCTTGTCCGGAGAGCGGGCTCAAGGGCTACGTCAACGCCTACGACTTCGCGGGCAGTCTCCTGAGCCAAGTCGAGCTGCCCGGTATCAGCGCCACGCCGAGCAGCTGCTATACGCCCGCCAAGATCGCCGTCGGCTCCCAGCAGGAGCTCGTCGTGGCCGACACCGGCTGCCAGCAGGTGCTGCGCTACTCGAGCCTCGGAACACTCGACAATCAGACGCCCGCTTCACGGTTCGGCAATTTGGTGAACCCCAGAGGCATTTGGCTCGACGCGGACTCCTCGCTCTATGTGAGCCAACTCGCGTGCGGGCCCGGCGGGTGTCCGCAGGGCGTGATCAAAGTCACACCTGACGGCAGCCCCGTCGCAACACTCACGGCCGACTCCGCGATCGGCTCCGCGTGTGACGGGCGCATTCTCTACCTCACTTCCGCGGGACGAGCGCCCCTGCGCCGCTTGGTCCTCAACGAGGCGCCCGCGGCTCCGGTGCCTTCCTCGCCGCTCGGGCAAGTGATACAGCACTCCTCGGCCGCATGGCTGCGCTGGCAGGCATCCTCCGACAACGACGGCGATCCCGTGCTCTACACCTTGGAGCTGGGGACCTCGCCCTTTCTGCTCCGCAGCACGGGGACCTCCGAGACGGCGGACTTCGCGACCGCGCCGCTGTCCTTCGGCACGACCTACTACTGGCGCGTGACCGCGCGGGACTCCTATCTGGGTCTTTCGCTTCAGAGACGCGCCTCCTCGGTCGAGAACTTCGTCCTCGGGCGCTCGAACGTCCCGCCCGGGCCCTTCACCGTCGCCAAAGGCACGGGCACCGTGGTGACGAGGGACAGTTCAGTGCTCCTCTCGTGGAGCCGGGCGATCGACCTGGACGGCGACGTCCCTGTCTACGAGCTGTCCTGGCGCCGCCACGACCAGCTTCTGCCGCAAGTCACGACTACGACCGCGTCCGCCGTGACCATGAATGACCTCGCCTTCGGCTCGACCTACTATTGGTCGGTCCGCGCCCGCGACGTCTATCAAGCCGAGAGCCTCATGGATGGTGGCACCGTGCAGAGCTATACGCCGGTGCTGCGCAACTCGCCGCCTTCTACGCCTATCTACGTCTCGACGAGCGCCATCGCCACGCGAGAGCGCCGCTACGAGT
>JAYTSX010000264.1:0-16893 GCA_043745445.1 Elusimicrobiota bacterium | reverse complement strand
GGCCGAGCCGAAGCTCGCTTGGGAGACGCCCTCTCTTGAGGAAGTTTCCGAGCGCGTGATGGCCCAGCCCTACATCCGCTTCACCTGATGGACCGGAGGGGGGCGTCCGTGGGCGACTACGGCGCCCCTCTCTTTCTTGCCTGGCAGATGAGCAACCGCTGCACGGGCCGCTGCCTGCATTGCTGCGAGGAGTCGGGGCCGGACAAGGCGTGGCCCGACGAAATGAACCGCGAGCAGGCCCTTTCGCTGACCCGCCAAATCGTGTCGAACGGCATCGCGTATGTCGCCTTCGGCGGCGGAGAGCCCATGGGCAGCCCCTGGGCCATCGAGATTTTTGAGACCCTCACGAAGGGGGGTGTTGAAATTAAGATCGAGACGAACGGTCTCGATCTTGACGACGCGGCGTGCGACAAGCTCAAAGAGCTCAAGATCGCGTGTGTTCAGATTTCCATCGACGGCGCCACCGGGGCCGTCCATGAAAGGCTTCGGCCGGGTTCGGGTTACGCCCCCGCTTGGGCCGCGATTGACCGCCTAGTTCAGCGCGGGCTTGAACCTGAACTTGTTTTCATCCCGACCAAGATCAATGTTCAAGACGCCGTGGCGGTGTATGAGCAAGCCGCCAAGCGTGGTGTGCGCACCTTCGTCACCGGCCCGATGATGCGGCTCGGGCGTGCCGCGCATGCGTGGGACTCGCTCGCCGCGACCGACGAGCAGTGGAAGGAAGCGGTCATGAACCTCAAGGTCGCGGCGGCGACCCTCAAAGGTCCGAAGCTCGCGATCTACCCGTGGGGCATCCAGCAGGAGATGGTCACGCGCGCCGAAAGCCCGCAGAGCATGGTGCTCGTGGTGCCCAACGGCCGCGCCAAGCTCCTGAACGCCCTGCCGTTCGCCGTCGCCGATCTCAAGACCGAGTCCCTCGCCTCCGCGTGGCCCAAGGTGGGCGCCGCCTGGAAGTCGAAAGAGGTCCAGGACTTCGTGCGTCGTGCCCAGACCGAGACCGACCTCCTCAAGCACGCCAACGAGTGCTGGGACATATAATTTAGGTATCCGGTCTGGATTTTCCTCGAACAGGGTGAATATGTTGGAAGCTTCTGAGTTCTTTCCAGATCGCGCCGAGATAGAGAAACGCCTAATCGGCCTACTGGACGGAAATGTCACGCGGGAAGAGGCGGCAGACTGGGCGTGTTCCTTTGTCGCCGGGAATCACCCGCGCGTCACCGATCAGGCGGCGTGGGATGCCCTGCAGACCCTTTCCGGCGTCGATGGAAAGCATGACGATAGCGAAGACTACTTGTATGATAAAGTCGGTTTCCGAGGTTGGCTGGAAGCCCTCCGAGCCTCTCCGCCTAAACACTGAAGATATTGAACCCCGTTACTCCCCAGCCGATAGTGCCGGCCGCTTTCCGTGAGCGCCTGGTTGCTTTCTACATCGACGCCAAAATTTTCATCCTCTCGACCGGCCTCCTCGCGATGGGGCTCGTCGCGTGCGGCCTTCCCGAACCGGCGGCGGGCGCGCTGTTCCCGATTCTCTTCCTCGTCTATCACACCCTGCTGAATTCCGATTCCCGCCAGACTCCCGGGAAGTGGATCGTGGGCATTCGTGTATCGGCCGCGGATGGGTTGCCGCTGAGCAAGACAGCGGCGCTTAAGCGGGCGGGGGGCTACATTCTGTCAGGCATCCCGTTCGGCCTCGGCTTTTTCTGGGCGCTCGGCGGCGCGAAACGGACTTGGCACGACCGGCTGGCGGGAAGCCGCGTGAGCGAAGCCCGTCCGCGGGGCGCCGTCGCCCGGACGGTGATCGCACTCGCGGCCCTTCTCATCGTCGCCTACAACCTGGCGGGGGCCGCCGGTTACTTTTATGGCCGCGGACTTGCGCGGGCCCAGAGGATGACGCAGCCTACCGCGCCCTAGGTCCTTTTTCGCCTTTAGGGTACCCCGTCGGCCCACGCGCGATCGGTCTTGCTCCTTTATAGTATGCGTATGCGACGAGCCCTCACGGCGTTACTGGCGGCGCTGTTCTTCGTCTCAGCCGCCTCTGCGCAAATGCGCGTGTCCGCCCCGATCGTGCCCGTCGCCCGCGGCCCGGTCATCGGCGCGATGAACCTGCAGCTGGCTCCGCTGAACGCCGCGTTGAGCGCTCCCGGCGCGACGCCGACCCTCAATCTCACCGCCGCGTTCCAAGCCCAGCTGGCACCCGCGCCCGCCGTGGCCGCGACGCCCGCTGTCTTCGCCGCGCGCTCGGCCGTAGCCGCCGCGCTGGCCGAGCCCGAAACCGGCGTGCCCGCTCTCGCCGCTTCCCTGCGCGCGGCGGGAGGCAAGAAGGCCGAGAAGGCCGCCAAATCTCTAGAGAAGATCGGTCGTGCGCTCGAGGCGGCCAAGCCCGCGGAACGCGCGGCGCTGGCGGCCTCCGCCGCGGCGCTGAACGCCCGTTTTGACGGAGCCGCTGCCGCCCCCGGCGAAGCCGTGGACCTCTCCATCGTCCCGACCGAGGACGCGGACGGGCTGTCCGCGAAGAAGGCCGGCAAGAAGCTCGCCCAAGAGGTCAAGAAGCTCGACAAATTAGAAGATGTTTTGGCGGCAGCCAAAACTCAGGCCGTGCTCGTCGTCATCCAGGGCATGGACACCGCCGGCAAGGACGGCGTCATCAAGCACGGCATGACCGGCCTTAATCCCGCTTTCGTGCGCGTCGCGGCCTTCAAGAAGCCGTCGGCTGAGGAGGCCGCTCAGGACTTCCTTGAGCGTATCAAGAAAGAAGTGCCCAAGCCCGGCGTCATCGGGGTGTTCAACCGCTCCCATTACGAGGACATCATCGTGCCGACGGTGTGGGGCACGCACGACGCCGAGACCGTCGAGGCGCGCTACGCTCGCATCAACGCGTTCGAGCTCGCTCTCGCCCGTCAAGGCGTGAAGGTCGTCAAGATTTTCCTGCATGTGTCGAAGGATGTCCAGCGCCAGCGCCTTCAGGCGCGCATCGACCGGCCGGAGAAGAACTGGAAATTCTCGGCGTCGGATCTGGAGACGCGCAAGCGCTGGGACGATCTTCAGAAGGCGTTCGGCTCGATCCTCGCGCGCACGAGCACCTGGCACGCGCCGTGGAACGTGATCGCGGCCGATGACAAGCCCAATCGCGACCTCGCCTTCACCAAGATCCTGCGCAAGACGCTGAAGCGCATGGGGCTCGCCTATCCTGAGTCTCCCGATCTGAAGGGCGTCAAGATCCCGAAGTAGCGTTCAGAAGACCGAGGCGGGACCTTCCTTGTCGCCGGGTTTTTTCTCGCTGGAAGCCGGAGCCGCGCGCTCAACGAGCAGGGAAATCTCGATGTCGAGCTGCGCTCCCATCGCGGCCAGCCAGCGCAGGTCGTCGCGCTCAAAGCTGACCGGGGGGATGTTTTTGCTGATGATCGAAACGACGACCTCAACCTTCGCCTGAGCCGAGAGCTCCCCGATCTTTTGGGCGACAGGCGCGATGCGCTTGAGAAGGGAACGAAAATGGTCCGCGGGCCGCGTCGTCATCATCGCGGTCGAGTCGAGGACATAGCCGTGATCCTTCAGTATCGCGCCGAAGGTCCCCGTGCGGTCGCCGGTCTTCCAGGCTTCGTCGGGCTTGATCCCAAGCTTAGCCTCGACCTCCGTAGCCGTTAAGGTCGCGCTCGTGATGCGCAGGTGGACGACGGTCGTTTCTCGCTGCATTCCGCGATTGTACCCCCCGCCCGCCCGGGCGTCAAGGGCGCAAAAAAGGTGTCAGGCTAGTGCTTGAAGTGGCGCACGCCGGTGGAGACGAGGGTCAGGCCGCGGGCGTCGGCGGCTTCGGCGGCGTCTTTGTCCTCGGAGGCGCCGCCGGGGTGGATGATGGCTGTTACGCCGCCGTCGGCGGCGGCGAGCATGTGTTCGGCGGTCAGAGCGCCGTCGGAGGCGAGGACTAGGGGTTCGCCGACGGCCAGGATCGGATGGCGCTCTTGCGACTTGACGATCGCGAGCCGCACTGCGTCCAGGCGCGAGGTCTGCCCCGAGCCGATACCGATGACGGCGGTGCCGCGCGCGATGACCGCGGCGTGGGTGCGCGCGTGCATCGCGGTGTGCCAGGCAACGACCAGGCCGCGCATCTCACGGTCGGTGGGTTGGCGACGGGACATAGTCTTGAGATCGCCGACGAACGGGCGCTGGTCGCGCTCCTGCACGAGCATGCCGCCGGCGACGGCGCGCAGGTCGAGCTCGTGCGCGGAGATTAATTTGGAGGGTAAAGTGACGAGACGAATATCTTTCTTGGTCTTGAGCAATTGGAGCGCCTTAGGGGAGAACTCGGGGGCGGCGATGCAGGAGACGAATTCTTCGGCGAAGAATTCGGCGGCGGCCGCGTCCACTTCGACATTGACCGCGGCCGTGCCGCGAAAGCATCCGCGCGGATCGCCCGCGTAAGCGCGGCGCGCGGCCTTGGCGAGATCCTCGCCGCAGGCGAAGCCGGCGGGCACGCCGTGCTTGACGATGGCGCAGGCGGGCTCTTGGAACGCGTTGACGAGCTCCCAGGAGGTCTCGAGATCAAGGTAATGGCCGTAAACGAGCGGCCGGCCGAGGTGAAGCTTCGCGGCGTTGAGGCCCCAGGGACGGGCACCGGACAAAGTATAAAACGCGCCGGTTTGGTGCGGGTTTTCGCCGTAACGAAGGTCGGCGGATTTTTTGAGCGCGATGACGACCTCGTCAGGGAACTCCTCCCATTGGCCGCCGAGATACTGCGCCACCGTCGAATCGTAGTAGGCGCAGTAGTGAAAGGCCTTGGCGGCGAGCGTCTGCCGTCGGTCGGGCAGCATGCGGTCGTAGGACTTGAGCGTGTCCACGGCCTGCTGGTAATCGTCCGGGTCGCACAGCGCAATCACGTGCTTGAAGTTGCGCGCCGCCGCCCGGAGCAGCGCGGGGCCGACGGGATCGACGTAGGAAAGCACCTCGTTCTGGCTCAGCGCGGGGTCCGAGGTCGCCGCGGACAGCGGATACAGGTTGACCGCGACGAGGTCCACGCGGACTTTCTCATCAGTGATCGCCGCGATCAGCTTGGGGTGGAGGAGGCCGAGCGCGTCGCCCGGCAGGCGTTCGCCCACGAACTCGGAGATCGACTTATGCGGAGCCCCCGCGTGGCGCAAGGCCGTGGAGGTGGGGCCGGTGGCGACGAGCTCGAAGCCGAGCCCGATCAAGGCCTGCGCGAACTCGACGACGCCCGTGCGGTCGGCGACATGAAGCAAAGCGGTCCGGGGCTTGTCGCGTTCCTTTTTGATCGTCATGGCAGCATCTCCTCGAACTCGGCCTCGGTCATAGTCTTCACGCCGAGCTCGGAAGCTTTCTTGAGCTTGGAGCCTGCATCCTCGCCGTAGACCACATAGGTCGTTTTCGCCGACACAGAACCGGAGGCCTTCCCGCCAAGGGCCTTCACCTTCTCCTCTGCCTCCTCGCGCGTGAATTTGGTGAGCGCGCCGGTGAACACGAAGGTCATGCCCGAAAACGGCGCGCCCTTGGCGACGATCCGTTCCGGTTTAATCATCGTCAAACCGGCCTTGCGAAGGCGGGCGATCAATTCCTTGCCGCTGCGAGAAAAGAAAAAATCGTGAAGCGACTTCGCCACGATGGGTCCGATGTCGGGGACGGCTTGGTAGTCCTGGGCGGTCGCATTGATCAGCGAATCGAGGTCCATACGCTCGGCGATCGTCTCAGCGGTCTTCTCTCCGACATGCCTGATGCCGAGAGCAAAGATCACCCGGTCGAGCGTTTTGGCCTTGCTCGTCTCGATCTGGGCCAGGAGGTTATCGGCTTTTTTATCGGCGAATAGCTCGAGGCCCAGGAGTTGTTCCTTTGTCAGATCATAGATGCCGGAAGCATCCTTGACGAGCCCCTTGGCGACAAGCTGATCCACGGCGGAGTCGCCAAGACCGGCGATATCCATGGCGGGACGGGAGGCGAAGTGCTCCAAGGTGCGCCGTAATTGCGCGGGGCAGGAGGGATTGTCGCAGCGGTACGCGACGAGGCCGTCTTCCTTCACGACCGGAGCTTTGCAGTCCGGACAGGAGCGAGGGGGGCCGATCTTGGCGCCGCGCGCGGCCTTCTCCACGACTTTGATCACCTTGGGGATCACTTCGCCGGCGCGCTCGATGAGGACGCGGTCGCCGATCTGAATTCCCAGGCGCTCGATTTCCTCGAAATTATGCAAAGTCACCGAGGAGATTGTGACCCCGGCGCAAAAAACAGGCTCGAGCTTGGCGACGGGAGTGATCGCGCCCGTCCGTCCCACCGAGTACTCGATATCGCGCACGACCGTCGTGGCCTGTTGTGCCGGATACTTGAAGGCGATTCCCCAGCGTGGGCTTTTCGCCGTAAAGCCCAGTCGCTTCTGTTGGGAAAAGGAGTCGACCTTTACGACGAGGCCGTCGACTGCGTACGCGAGCTTGGGCATCTCCAGTTGCTTGAACTCGCCGTACCAGGAGACGACTGCGTCGATGTCGGCGCAGCGCTTGTAGGGGCTCGAGGCGAGGCCCATTTCCCGGCAGAGGTCAAGGAATTCGGAGTGGGTGGAGGGCTCCGGGGCGCCTTCCCAGACTCCGTAGGAATGGGCGGTGAAGCGCAGACGGCGGCCGGCGGTGATGGCGGGGTCCTTCTGCCGCAAGGAGCCCGCAGCGCAGTTGCGCGGGTTGACGAAAGGCTCGCGCCCGGCGCGCTTCTCCTCGGCATTGACCGTGTCGAAGCCGGTGAAGGTCATGTACACCTCGCCCCGGACTTCCAGGCGTTTGGGCGGTTCGCCGGACAGGCGCAGCGGTATCGCCGAAATCGCGCGGGCGTTGGCGGTGACATCCTCGCCTGACTCGCCGTCGCCGCGAGTGGCGGCGCGCACGAGGGCGCCGTTTTCGTAGGTCAGGGCGCACGACAGGCCGTCGACCTTGGGCTCAACCAGATAGGACGGGCGCTCGCCGGGCGGCAGATTTTTGTGCACGCGTTCGTCCCAGGCGCGGATGTCCGCTTCTTCATAGGCGTTGTCGAGGGAGAGCATCGCGGCGGCGTGCCGGACCGTCTTGAAGTCCGAGCCGACGCCTCCGCTCACGCGCCGGGTGGGGGAGTCTGGGTCCGCGTGAGCGGGATTGCTCTCTTCGAGCGCCTTAAGGCGCGCCATCAGCCTGTCGTACTCGGTGTCCGAGACGACGGGGTTGTCGAGCAGGTAGTAGCGGCGATCGTGCTCGCGGATCTCGGCGCGCAGCGCCGAGATCTCAGCCTTCGGAGTCTTTTTCGCGACCATTCTTCTTCTTGGGCTTCGCGTCGCGAAGCTTCTTGAGGGAGTCCAGGATGCCGTTGATAAAGCGTGTGGCTTCCTCAGTGGAGTACTTGCGCACGATCTCGATGGCCTCGTCGATGATGACGCCGACGGGCGTGTCGGGGCGCGATTCAAGCTCGTACGCCGCCAGCCTCAGAACATTGCGGTCCACGGCGGCCATGCGCACCATGGACCAGTTCGCGGCCTGCTCCTGGATGGTCAGGTCGAGCTGCTCGACGCGCTCCATTGCGCCGAGCGCCAGCTCGCGGGCGAACACGAGCGTCTCTTCATCCAGGTCCTCGCCTTCACGCCGGGTCACGATGGCGAAGGCCTCGAGCGCGGGCGTGCGGGCTACGTCTGCGACGTAGAGGGCCTGGAGTGCGATCTCGCGCGCCAGTCGCCTACGACCCACGGAGCTCCTCCTTGAGCGCGATCATTTCGAGCGCGGCCAGGGCGGCCTCGTGGCCGCGGTCCATCTTGCCCTTCGTTCGCGTCATCGCCTGCTTTTCATTGTTGGGCGTGATGACGCCGAGGATCACGGGGATGCGCGTGTCGAGCGAAATGCGGTGCAGGCTTTGGACGAGCGAGCGCGCGAGATGGTCGTTCTGCGGCGTCTGGCCCTTCATCACGCAGCCGAGCGTGACGACGGCTTGATACAGATTGGTTTTCGCGAGCTCCTGGACCGCCCAGGCAATCTCCCAGCCGCCGGGGACCTCGACGACTTTGAGTTGGGCGTCGGTCCAGCCCTCGGACTTGAAGGTCTTCAGGCAGCTCGCGAGCAGGCGCGAGGTCACCTCTTCGTTGAACCGCGACTTCACGATGGCGACTCTTTTCATCGGAGCTCCTCAGGGACGGTCAGCAGGTGGCCCATCTTCTCGCGCTTGGTGTTCAGATATTTGGCGGTGTGTTTCGTGGACGGCATCTGCAGGGTGACGCGCTCGGAAACCGTAAGCCCGTAGCCCTCGATGCCGACGATCTTGCGCGGATTGTTGGTGAGAATGCGGATCGTCGTCAGTCCCTGGTCGGCCAAGATCTGTGCGCCGATGCCGTATTCGCGCAGGTCGGGCTTGAGGCCGAGCGCCAGGTTGGCCTGGACGGTGTCCAGGCCCTTGTCTTGCAGGGCGTAGGCCTTGATCTTGTTGATGAGGCCGATGCCTCGGCCTTCCTGGTTAAGGTACACGAGCACCCCTCGGCCTGCGGCCGAGATTTGCTTCATCGCGGCCTCGAGCTGGTTGCCGCAGTCGCACTTCGCCGAGAACAACGCGTCGCCGGTCACGCAGGACGAGTGCACCCGCACGAGCACCTTCGAAGCGCCTCGAACCTCGCCCTTGACCATCGCGAGGTGCACCTTGCCGGTCAAGGTCTCCTCATAAACACGGATCATGAAATCGCCGTACTTCGTGGGCAGCTTGGCGCTCGCGCGGCGCTCGACGAGGCGGTCCTTGCGGCGGCGGTGCTCAATGAGATCGGCGATCGTGACGATCTTGAGCTTGTGTTTACGGGCGAACTTCTTCAGCTGAGCGGTGCGCGACATGCTGCCGTCGGCATTAAGGATCTCGCAGATGACGCCCGCGGGCTTAAGGCCGGCGAGCCGGGCGAGGTCCACGGCGGCCTCGGTATGGCCGGCGCGCACGAGCACGCCGCCTTCCTGCGCCCTCAAAGGGAAGATATGGCCGGGGCGGCCGAGGTCTTCAGGGCGCGTCTTGGGGTCGATCAGCGCCTTGATCGTGATCGCTCGGTCCCGGGCCGAAATGCCGGTGGTGGTCCCGCGCTTGGCGTCCACGGAGATCGTGAAGGCCGTGTCCCGTCCGGGCACGGAGCTCAGGGACGCAGAAGGGTCGATCATCGGCTGAAGCTTGAGGGCGTCGAGCCGGGAGGCGGGGAGGGGCACGCAGATGAGGCCGCGGGCGTGGACCGCCATGAAGTTAACGGCGGCGACGCCGCATTTCTCCGCAGCGATGACGATGTCGCCTTCATTCTCGCGGTTGGGGTCGTCGATGACGACGATCATGCGCCCTTTGCGGATATCGGCAATCGCGTCGTCGATGGTGTGGAAACCCTTCGCGGCCTTCATTTTTTGCTCCTCAAGGCTTGGGCCGCCGCCATGGCGTAGCGCGCGAGCGGATCGGCTTCCAGATTCACCTGGTCGTACGCCTTGCGGCGACCCAGGTTGGTGTTCTGAAGGGTGTGCGGCACCACCATGACCTCAAAATGATTCGCGCCGACGGCGGTGACCGTGAGGCTGATTCCGTCGATGGCGATCGAGCCTTTGACGGCGACCAGCCCGTGCAGAGTTTTGGGAAGATCCACGCGCAGCCGCCAGAAGCCTTCGCCCCAGGGCTCGAGCGAGATCACATCCGCGGCGGCGTCCACATGTCCGCTGACGAAGTGTCCGCCGATCTCGTCTCCGTGCCGCAATGACGGCTCGACATTCACCGCCTGGCCGGCCTTCAGCGCTCCCAGATTTGTCCGGTTCCAGGTGTCGGGTCCGACGTCAAAGTGGTGGCGGCCGTTTTGGGTCTTCACCAGGGTCAGGCACACGCCGTCGATCGCGATGGAGGCGCCGAGCTTCGGCTTTGGGATCTTCACCGCGATCTCCAAAGTCGTCGCCGTTCTCTTATTAACGGTGCCGAGATAATTGATGATGCCGGTGAACATCAGAGGACTCCCTGTATGAGCCAGTCGTCACCGAGGCGGGAGAGCGAAGGCGCCTTCATTCGCGGGGCGGTATTCGGATCGTCCGAGCCGGACAAAAGCTTGGGCGCGAGGAAGACCCGCGCTTCGTCCACGAGGCCGGCGCGCAGAAAGGACGCATGGAGGGTCGGCCCGCCCTCGACGAGGACGGTGCCGACGCCCCGGCTCGCCAAATCCCAGAGGATGCCGGTGAGGTCCAGCCGGTTTTTCGTCAGATACACCAAGGTGGGCGCGGACGAATCAAAGACGCGCGCGGCGCGCGGCAGGCGGCGGCTGCCTGCGACGATGACGCGCAAAGGGTTTTTGCCCGCGCCGTGGGAGGTCAGCGCGGGATCGTCGGCGAGGACCGTGCCGGCCCCGACCATGATCGCGTCGCATTCGGCGCGCAGGCGGTGAACCGCCGCGCGTGAGGGCTGGCCCGTCACCCAGCGTGACTGGCCGTTGGCGGCGGCGGCCTTGCCATCGAGGGACAGCGCGGTTTTAAGGATGACCCACGGCCGGCGGCGGCGCATCAAAGAGAAGAAGCCGCGGTTAAGGGCCTCGGCGGTGGCTTGAAATTCGGGGAGGCGAGCCGTCTTTGCACCCGCGCGGCGCAGGAGCGCCAGACCCCGGCCCGCCACTTCGGGGTTCGGATCGAGCGAGGCGCAGACGACGCGGCGCACGCCCGCGGCGGCGAGGGCGGCGGCGCAGGAGGGGGTTTTCTTTCCGGAGAACGGAGCGCAGGGTTCCATGGTCAAATAGGCGGTCGCGCCTTTGGCGCGCGCGCCGGCCTTTGCCAGGGCGTTGGGCTCCGCGTGCGGCTTGCCAAAGCCGAGGTGCGCGCCCTCTCCGATGATTTTTCCGCCTTTGACCAGGACGCAGCCGACGCGGGGATTGGGGCTCGTCGCACGGGGCGAGATTTTATTCGCGACCGCGAAAGCGCGGCGAATATAATCGCGGTCGTTCACGCGGTCACCACCGATTTGGGGATGGACTTGTCCGCGTTCGCGGCGAAGAAGGCGGGGATGTCTGCGAGCTTGACCGCGCCTTTGATGAGGAGCTCGGTCTTGACCTTGCCCTCGGATAGAAGCCGTACGGCCTCTTTGAAGTGCGGAGGCGTATGATGAAACACACCGTGGAGGGTGATCTGTTTGTAGTGAAGCCGGTGCACATCGAGCGGGACCGTCGCGCCGTGCGCGCAGCCCCCGAACAGGCAGACCTTGCCGCCGTCTCGCACCAAGGCGACCGCTTGCAGATAGGTGTCAGGCGTGCCCACGGCTTCGAATACGTGGTCGGGGCCGCGGCCGTCCGCCCACGCCAGGACCTGGCCCTCGACTGAGCCTTCGAGGACGCTGAAAGTCGCTTCGGCCCCGGCGACTTTCGCCGCCGCCAACCCTTCCTGAGAGCGGCCCACCACGCCGACGAGCGCGCCGCGCGCGCGCAGGGCATGAACGAGGAACAGGCACATGGGCCCCGCGCCGATGATGAGCGCGGTTTCGCCTTCACGCACCCCATGAACCTCGGCGGCGTGGATCGCGCAGGAGAAGGGCTCGGCCAAGGCTCCGATTTCGAAGGGAACGGAGGCTTTCAGCGAGTGCAGGTTCTGGCTCACGATGTGCGCGGGCACGAGATCGTATTCCGCATAGGCGCCGTTGTGGAGCTTGAGCTTTCGGCACAGGTGATTCTGGCCGTGGTTGCACCAAAAGCAATCATCCATGGGCGCGGAGTTGGCGACGACGACTCGGTCGCCCTCCTTGGCGGTCGTGACACCCTGACCGAGTGCGGAAACCGTTCCGGCCAGCTCGTGGCCGAAGCGGGAAGGGTAGTCGCCGAGCAGGACGCGGTGGCCCTGGCGGTAAGCCTTGAAATCGGTCCCGCAGGTCAGCGCCGCGCCGAGCTTAACGACGATCTCACCGGGCCCCGGTGTGGGCATGGGGATGTCTTCCAGGCGAATGTCGCGCGGGCCGTGATAGATGACGGCTCTCATCGGGGCACCAGCACCGACTTAAGCGTCTGTCGGGACTTCACGGCTTTAATAGCGTCGTTGAAGGACGAAAAAGGGAAGGACATGGGCGCCAGCAACAACGGATTAAACTTTTTCGACGCGATGAGATCGAACGCTTCTTTTAAATCCGCAAGCGATGGAGAATACGAAGAGAGGACGGACAATTCCCGGTGATAGATCGCGTTGAGGTCCAATTTCATGAAGGGATCTGGATGGAACGACGCGAAGACGTTCAAGATGCCGCCATCTCTCAGCCAGGAGACGCAGCGGGCGACCAGGGCGGGGGTTCCGGCGGAGAAGATGATCGCGTCAAAGCCGCGGCCCTCGCTTTGGTCCTTGCCGTGTTGCGCGAATTCGTCGGCCGACATCGTTGCCGTTCCCCAGCGCGAAAACTTCTTCACGCGCTCCGCGTCGAGATCAAGACCCACGGCCGTCGCTCCAAATATTCTCAACAGCTGCCCCGTCATCTGGCCGATGGCGCCCAGGCCGATGATCCCGATGACGTCGCCTTTCTGAGCCCCGATCCTCTTAACGTTTCTCAGCACGCAGGCCAGAGGCTCGGTCTGAGAGGCGGAGATCGCGCCCAGGCCTTCGGGCACCTTGAACGAGGCGTGCTTCGCGTGAAGAGCGGGGACGCGCACGAATTCGGCAAATCCCCCGGGGTCGATGTTCGTGCTCTTGAACTGCCGGCACATGCTTTCCTGGTTTTTACGGCAATAGTGGCAGGTCAGGCAGGGAACATGGTGGGAGACGACGACGCGCTCGCCGGGGAGGAAGGGGGCGCCGGGGCCGGCTTTTTCGACGATCCCGCACAGCTCGTGGCCGAGGATGGCGCCTCGCGCCTTAGTGTCGAGCTTCATCACGTCGGTGCCGCACAGGCCGCAGACTTCGACGGCCAAAAGAAATTCACCGTCCCCGATTGAGGGGACCGGAACTTCGGTCAGTGCGGCGTGGCCGTCGCGGGCCAGGATGGCCTTCATAAAGAGCTGAGCCAATGATAGAATATCGCCTGCCCGTGCGACAATTGCTCATTCTGATGTTCCTCGCGGTTCCCGCCGCCGCGCGTAAGACCTCGGTGACCCCCGAAATGGATCAGTTGCTCCATGCGGGCATCGACGCCATCTACTTGATGGACTTCGCCGCCGCGGACGCCATCTTGGTCAAGGCAATCGCGCTCGAGCCCGAGTATCCGCACGCGTACCTGGGGCGGGCGGCCACCGATTTAATTCGCTTCGCCTACGGCGCCGAGCAGGCCGACCCGGCTCTCCTTAAAACCTTTCAGGCCAAGACCGATGTGGCGATTAAAGTCGCGGAAGCATATCTGAAAAAGCATCCCAACGATCCTGATGTGCTTTTCGTGTTGGGATCGGCGCATGGAATATCAGGCCGCCTGGCCATCGTGCAGCGGCAGTGGTTGCGCGCCTTCGGCCACGGTCGCACCTCCATGAAGACCATCCGCCTCGCCGCGAAGCTTGAGCCGGAGCTCTATGACGCCCAGCTGGGGCTCGGCATGTTCGATTACTACGTCGCCACGATCCCAAAATTCGCCGGGTGGCTCGCGAAAATCATGCTCGGCGGCGATCGGGTGCGCGGCATTCAACGAATCCGCGTCGCGGCCGAGAAAGGGGACTACGCAAGGACCTCGGCGCAGTTCATTCTCGTCGAGATATTCCTCGAGGACGAGTTCGGCGCGCGCGATCCCATCGAGGGTTTGAAATTCATGCGGGGGATTCATGCCCGTTATCCCGATAGCCCGATGATCGATACCGCGCTGATCTCGGCGCTTTATGAGGCCAAGCAATACGATGAAGCCGTGAAGGCCGCCCGCGAGTATCAGGCCCGCATCAAGAGCGGGCGCTACCCCGCGAACTATCTGGCCCAGAGCCATGCCTTTCTCGCCACCTTGCTGTGGGCCGCCGGCGATAAGGAGAAAGCGCTGTCCGAGTTCAACGCCGCCGCTGAGGCCCGCGCAGGCGGTGTGTGCACGCGCTGGACGGTGTGGAGCCGCGTGCGCGTCGGCCACCTCCTCGACGCGCTGGGCCGCCGCGCTGAGGCGCTTGCCGCGTACAAAGCCGCCTATGCGGAGAAGGACGACTGGGACTACCGCGTGCTGATCAAGCCGTGCCTCAAGACGCCGTGCGTCGGCGATAAATATCCTGGTCACTTCTCGCCATACTGATATAATCTCCTAATGCCCGCGCCGAAGACCTGGACGATTGAATCCGCCGAACAGCTGTACAACCTCGAAGGTTGGGGGCTGAAGTATTTCGGCATTAATGCCAAGGGCAATGTGACTTTGCAGCCCAAGCGTGAGCCCGAGGGCGCGATCGATATTCTCGATGTGGTCGACGATGTCGCCTCGCGCGGGATCAAGATGCCCGTGCTCATCCGCTTCCAGGATGTCCTGCGCCGGCGCGTCACTTTGATCAATGAGGCGTTTGCGGAGTCGATTAAGGAGCACGGTTACGGCGGACGCTTCTTCGGCGTGTACCCGATCAAGGTCAACCAGTTTCGCGAGGTCGTCGAGGAAATCTGCGACGCCGGCCGCGCGTACCAGTACGGCCTCGAGGCCGGCTCCAAAGGTGAATTGTTGGCGGTCTTGGCCATGAACTCGACCGAATCGCTGACCATCGTCAACGGCTACAAAGACGAGTCCATGATGCGCCTGGCGATGATCGGGCTGAAGCTCGGCAAGAAGGTCATCGTCGTCGTTGAGAAGCTCTCCGAGCTCCGGCTTTTGCTTGACGCCGCCAAGGACGCGGGCGTGCGGCCGCTGATCGGCGTGCGCGTGAAGCTCCAGACCACGGGCGTGGGAAAGTGGCGCTCCTCCTCCGGGCACTTCGCCAAGTTCGGGCTTACGACGCCGGAGATTCTCGCGGCTGTCGAGACGCTCAAGGCCGAAGGATTGTCCGACTGCCTCAAGCTCGTGCACTTCCATATCGGTTCCCAGATCTGCGACATCCGCGTGATCAAGGACGCGGTGAAAGAGGGCGCGCGTTACTACGCGAAGCTGCGCAAGATGGGCCTTGGCCTCGAGTATCTCGACTGCGGCGGAGGTCTCGGCGTCGACTACGACGGCACGCACACCGCCGTCGACAGCTCGATGAACTACAACCTGCGCGAGTATGTCGCCGACGTCGTGTACGCGGTCCAGGAAGTCTGCAAGCAGGAGAAGGTTCCCGAGCCGAACCTCGTGACCGAGTCCGGCCGCACGATGGTCGCCCACCACGCTCTCCTCGTCGTCAATGTGTTCGGGTCGATCGAGACCGGGGCCACGCCCATTGAGTTCCGCGAGACGCCTGATGAGCACCAGGTCGTGCGCGAGCTGCGCGACGCGATCAAGACTCTCAACCCGAAGAACATCGCGGAGAGCTTCCACGACGGCCAGCAGCATCTGGAAGAATCTTTCTCGTTGTTCAAGCTCGGCTACCTCGGCCTCGAAGATAAAGCCAAGGTCGAGCACCTGTACTGGAAGCTGTGCATCGAGATCGGCAAACTCCTCCCGAAGGCGAAGTTCGTCTCCGAGGACCTCCTCGAGATGCAGAAATCGCTGTACGACCAGTACCTCTGCAACTTCTCGCTGTTCCAGTCCTTGCCCGATTCCTGGGCGATCGGCCAGCTGTTTCCGATCATGCCGATCCACCGTCTTACGGAAGAGCCCACCCGCCGCGCGAGCTTGGTGGACATTACCTGCGACTCCGACGGCAAGATCACGAATTTCGCCTGCCACCGCAGCGCCGGCGGCACCTTGCCCGTGCATACGCTCGACGGCAAGCCCTACTACCTCGGCTTCTTCCTGATGGGCGCCTACCAGGCCACGATGGGCGACATTCATAATCTCTTCGGGCGCGTCAACGAGGTTCATGTGTTCCAGGACCCCGCGGAAGAGAAGGGCTATTACATCGAAGAAACGATCCAGGGCCAGACCGTCCGGGACGTGCTCACCGGCATTCAGTACTCCGATTTCGAACTCGTGCGCATGATCAAAGAAGCCGCCGACGCCCAGATTAAGGCGGGGGGCCTCAAGCCACGAGAGGCCGCCGACCTCGTGGACCGCTATGAAGCGGTGCTGTCGGAGTACACCTACGTCGACCATCTCCCCAAGGCCGACGAGAACAAGGTCCTGTTGCACGCGCGCGCCAACGGCGCCGCCGCCAAGCCTGCCGATATCGCCGCGCCCTAACCGGCCCGCAACGCCGTCAGGTCAAATAAATCCGAGGACCCGGTAAACGTCGATGGGGCCGCGCTTGCCCTTCAGCGTCTGGGGCGGAAGCTTTTCCGCCTTGAGCATATCCTTGAGCTCCTCGTAGGTGCTTCCGCTGATGATGACCTCGCCGCCCTGCGCCAGGCTCTGGAGCCGGGCGGCCACATTGACGGTGTCGCCGATCACCGAGTATTCCTTGCGCCTTGAGGAACCGATGTTTCCCGCCACCGCGGTTCCGGTATGGATGCCGATGCCGATGTGGAGCGCGGGGTGCTCCGCCGCCTGGGGCTTGAGGTTGTAGTCGCGGACAAGCTCCTGCATGCGTAGGGCGGCGCGCACGGCTCTCTCGGCGTCGTTGGAGTGGGTCACCGGCGCTCCAAAGATGGCCATCAGCCCGTCGCCCAGGAACTTATCCAAAGTCCCCTCGAGGTCGAAGAGCACCTCGATGAGCATCGAGAAGTGGTCGTTAAGCACGGTAAGGACGTCCTCCGGCTTCAGCTTCTCGGACATCTCGGTGAAATGCCGCACATCGGTGAAGAGGACGGTGACGCGCCGCCTCTCGCCGGCCATGACCTGGTCCAGCGGCATTGTCATGATTTTCTGGGCCACGTCCTTGCTCACATATTTCTGGAAAACGTCCTTGACGAAATCCCGCTCCTTGAGCCCCAGCGTCATCTGATTGAAGGCGTCGCCGAGCCTTCCGAGTTCATCGTTGCTCCGTATGTCGAC
>JAYTSX010000263.1:0-16943 GCA_043745445.1 Elusimicrobiota bacterium | reverse complement strand
AGAGAGGGATCGTCACATAGCTGACGCCTTGCGCGACCCAGTGCGCGATGCGGGCGAGCGAGCGATTGGAGCGGACGAGAGTTTTGAGGGCCTCCTCGTTGGCGGCGCGGGCGTCATGGTTTTCGGTGAGGGAATTGCGCGTGATCGCGGAGATCAGGTAGGGGAGGCCGACGACGTACATCTCGAAGCCGAAGAGAAAGATGCTGTATCCGCCGACGTAACGCCAAAAAGCTTTGTTGCGTTCGGGGTCCTTGAAGACTTGGGTGAGGCCGGGCTTTTTCGGCGCGGGAGTCTCGGGTTTCGTCTCGGAGGCGGGAGCGGAGAGAGTTCTCGCCGAAAGGCCGGAGGGGGTGAGGGCGCCCATGTTTTGGGCGGAGGGGGTGGGGGAGTTGTCGGATGAAGACGGTGACGAGAGAGGGTCCGCAATTAGCGCGGAGAATTGTTCGGAGGCTTTGGAGTGGGCCGAATCGCCGGACGCTTTGGAAAGGCCCTCAACGGCCTTCGACGCCGCGAGTTGGACTGAAGCTAACGCCGCGGCCGTGGATTGGACGGGCTTTGGGGCGGCCGCTGACTTGGAGGCTTTAAGGGAAAGGGCGGCGGCAACGGCAACGGCAACGGATGGAGTGATTCCCAGAGAGACCGGCTGCGTGATGGGAACGACGGAGGGGGCGGCGAGAGTGGGTGTTAACGACAACGACGGAAACGGCAATAAAGAGGGGGTTGCGTTGAAGACCGGAATTCCGGATAGCGAGGGGTTGGAGCTTGCGCCTGCGGCGCTGGATATTCCGGACGCGGATGGAACGGAGATGTGGACGGATTGAACTTGAGCGAGGGCGGGGGTCGAGCCGAGCGCTAGGGATAGAATTAGCGCGAGGGTTTGGCGCAGGAGGCTCATGGACTTATTATAGGGATACCGGCGCGACATGTGAGGGGGCATTGGGCCCCAATTTATACGGGTCGGAAGACCTGGGAATTATTGTCGGCTAAACTGAAGTTATCCGCGAAATTCACCGGTGGGAAAATTGGGGATAAGGAGGGGTCTAGTCGGTCAGGCGCGTGACGGCGTCCTTCGCGTTGGGAAAGCGCGTGAGCAAAGTGGCGCGTGAGCCCAGGTCGAAGTCGGCGAAGTCGAAGCCGGGGGCGACGGTGCAGCCGACGAGGCAGAAGCCTGAGCCGGGCTCGGGTTCGGCGCCGAACCAATAGCGGGCGGGTACGACGTGTTGGAGCGTTTGTCCTTTTTTAATATCCGGGCCGAGGAGAAAGTTCTCGATCTTGCCCTCGGGGGAGATGTGCGTCAGGCGCAGGGCGCCGCCGAGGTGAAAGTGCCACACCTCGTCGGATTTGATGCGGTGAAGGCGGGACTTCTCTCCTTCAGGCAAAAGAAACAAGATGCCCGTCGAAATCGGACGCTCCACGCCGCCGCGCGTGGTCATCTTCTCGGCGCTACGATAGGTTTCCCTAAAGAAGCCGCCCTCGGGATGCGGCTCGAGGCCGTAAACCTCGACGAGTTCTTTTTTTAACAACCGATCGCGCGGCTGATGACGAGGCGTTGAATCTCGGACGTGCCCTCGCCGATTTGGAGCAGGCGCTGGTCGCGGTAGAAGCGCTCGACATCGAACTCCTTCATAAGACCGTAGCCGCCGTGGATCTGGACCGCCTCGTTGGCGACCCACTGGGCGACCTCGGAGCAATAAAGCTTGGCCATCGCGCTTTCTTTGCCGAACGGCCGCTTTTGGTCGCGGAGCCAGCACGCCTGGTACAGAAATATTCGCGCGTGCTCGATCTTCATCGCCATGTCGGCGAGCTTGAAGCTGATCGCCTGGAAGCGCGAGAGGGGTTTACCGAACTGGACGCGCTTCTGGGCGTAGGCCAGGGCGAGCTCGTATGCGCCTTGCGCGCAACCCAGGCCCATCGCGGCGATGGACAGGCGGCCGGAATCCAAGGTCTTCAGCATCTGGCGTGAGCCGGTGCCGCGTTTGCCGAGGATCGCGGAGTCGGGAACTTTCACCTTATCGAAATACAGCTCGGCGGTGTCGCTGGCGCGCCACATCAGCTTCTTGTGCATGCGCTTGGCGCTGAAGCCGGGGGTGCCCTTGGGCACGATGAAGCAGGTGAACTCGGGGTCGCCGGCCTCGTTGCGGTTGCTGACGGCCTGCACGATCACGCCCGCGGTCAACTCGTTGGAGCCGTTGGTGATGAAGATCTTCGAGCCGTCGATGGTCCACGTGCCGTCGGCATTCTGAGTCGCTTTCGTGCGCGAGCCGCGCGAGTCGGAGCCGGCGTCGGGTTCCGTGAGGCCGAAGGCGAAGAGCTGCTCGCCGGAGGCGAGCTTGGGCAGCCACTCTTTTTTTTGCGCGTCGGTCCCGAAATAGAGGATCGGCGCCACGCCGAGCGAGACGCCGGCGGCCACAGTCGCGGCCTGAGAGCCGTCCACGCGCGCGAGCTCCTCGACGGCGATGCAGTAGGAGGTGTAGTCCAGGCCCGAGCCGCCGAACTCCTCGGGGACGATGAGGCCAAATACGCCGAGGGCCCCCATCTGCCGAGTCAGGTCCGCGGAAAATTCTTCTTTTTCGTCCAGGTCGTGGGCGAGAGGCTTGATTTTGGCTTCCGCGAATTTGCGGACCGTATCGCGTATATCCTTCTGAGCGTCACTGAGATCGAAATCCATGTTATTTCTCCAACCGAGCCATGATGCGCATTGTAGCCGATTTTGTAGGATAGCTTCCTGATGAAGCACGGCGCGCACCCGCACGAAAAGCCGCACCACCCTCACTGGCCTCTCGAGACTTTGCTCTTTGCGTTTGTCTTTGCGCTGGCCTGGCGTTCGGTGCACGCGCCGGAGACCTGGATTCATCTGAAGACCGGGGCGAAAATCATCGCCGATCACGCCTTGCCTAAGACGGATCCGTTCGGATACGGCTCGGCGGGCGGCCCGTGGACGACGGACTCCTGGCTGTTTGACATCGGCACGGCCTGGCTTGACGCGTTCGGCGGCGTAAAGGCCGTCGTGTTCATCAAGAGCGTCGCGGCGGCCGCGGCCTTCGCGCTTCTTCTGCCGATTAACCACGGCAGTCCGCTCGCGGCGGCGTCGCTGCTGGCGTTGGGTGCGTGCGCCGGTTGGACGGGCTTGGTGGAAACGCCCGCAATCTTTGATCTCCTGTTTTTCTCGCTGTTCATCAGGCTCCTGCGCCCCCGCCACCGCTTCCAATGGTGGCAAGGGGCGGCCGCCGCCGCGCTGACCGCGCTGTGGGCGAATATCCACGGCGCGTCCTCTTTGCTCGCGTTGTGGCTCGTGGGGCTTAAGGTGTTCAAGACCTCACTGCGCACCGTCGCGCGGGAGCGTCTGGGATATTGGGCGACGCTCGGCGCTTGCGTGTTGACCCTCGCCTGGAACCCGCTCGGCTGGTCCGTGCTCGGCCGCACATTCGCGGATGCGGCCGCGGTCGTCGGCGGCTGGCCGTCGGATTGGCTTTCTCTTTATACGCTGTTCGCAGTCGCCGGTCTGGTTTCGAGCTGGTTCACGCTTCAGCAGGAATTCGTGACGACCGTGGCCGCCACGACGGTCATCGCGCTGTCGTTCGTCCTGCCCGGCCTACGCCCATTGGCGATCCTGGCGGCCTGTCCGGTCATCGCATTGGCGCTCGGACATTGGCTCAAGGCCCGCGCCGACACTTGGCCGCGGGTGATGCGTTGGTCGATATTCGCCTGCCTTCTCCTCGCGGGCTACCAGCACTTCGTGGCCGTGCCGCTGTCTCGCTCGCGGGGCTACGGTTCACCGATCCTCTCGGGCGCGACGCACTACTTAAAATCCAACTCCGTGCGTGGACGCATGTTCAATGAGCCGGACGCGGGCGCCGAGCTGATCGGCCGCTCCGAGAGGCCTATCTTTGTGGACGCGCGTCCGGGCGTGTATCCGGCTTCATTTCGGCGCGAGGCCGCGGCCTGGCCGCGCCTGTTCCGCCAGCTCGACATGGTCTATCGATTCGACTACGCGGTGGTGCTCAACCGTCGCGCGGGCTCGCCCGCGCGCATTATCGACGAGGATCCCGGCTGGGTTCTCGTCTACGCCGATGACCGCGCGCTGGTGTATCTCAAGAAAGTCGGTGAAAATACTTGGCTCATCCCGGCGGAGCGACGCATCATCACCCCCAACCGCATGTGGCCGGACGCTCTTGATCCGATGCTCGCCGACAAGCGCCAGGCCGGAAAAGTATTGAAGGAGCTCGACGCCTGGCTCGTGCAGGCGCCGGACTGCGTGCAGGCGTTGCTATGGAAGGCGTACGCTTTAGGTCGGCTTGGTCTATCCGATAAGGATGATCGCTTGCTCGAGCTCGCGGGCGAACGGCCGGGGCTGCTCCTCGACCCGGAGCTGCAGGCCGCCTATGCCTTCGTTCTTGAGGCGCGTGGACGCTTGCCGGAGGCTATGCGGGGCTATCACTCCGCTCTGGCGTCCGCCCAGCGCCTGGGCACGGTCCGCGTCGAAGCGGAGATATTGCCGCGCCTGGCCGCGCTTCACCACCAGCTCGGAGACGAGGTCGGCGCTCGCACGGCCGAGGCCCGGGCCAAGGCGTTGCCTGTGCCGGTCGAGCCTGAGGAGTGACCTGGACAACAACGCGCGGTCCTGGTATACTCGGGATTCTCTAAGAGGATGAAAAACACGCTCATGCGCCGGTGGCCCGCGGTTCTCCTGCTGACTTTTGTCGCCGCCTGCAGCCCGCCTAAGTACGCGACCTACGAGTCGATCAACAACGATTTCACCGCGTCCGTGCCGTGGGGCTGGCAGGTGATCACCGATCAGCAGGACAATGATTTCACCCAGTCGACATTTATCGGTCCTTTTGAACCCGATTTCTACCTCGGCGCGCCGAGCCTGAGCGTGCGCTGGTACAAAAAGTACCGTCCGCACCGCCTGTCCGACGGCCGCCTTGAGATGTACAGTGGAACTGATGACTTCATCAAGCAGACGCTGGCGCAAGTCTACGGCCCCGAATATATCCTTCTGACCCTCGACAGCAAAGTCTCCTACGACAACGCGAAGCGCACCGCGATCATCCCGGAGATCACGCTGAAGCAATCCGGCCTCAAGGCGCAGGCCTTTACAGTTGAGTCCGCCGTGCGGGCTCCCGAGGCCAATAAGTGGGGCATCAGCGCTCAAGCAAAAACGGGCAAGGGCTTCGTCCTGCGCAAACATGCCTACGCGCTCATCCCGGTCGAAGACGGTTTTTATGTGCTGACCTATCCCGCGACGGAGCGGGGGTACGAAAGTTATTTGGACAAGTTCGCCGGGCTGATGGGCTCCTTCATGCCGCGCACCGCCGGTCCCGGCGGCACGAAGTTCCGCGTCCCCGGTCCCCACTAAGGCTGTCAACCCCTGGCCCGACCTTGGGCCCTCTGCTACACTCAAATTAAATGCCGTCCGCCGAAAATCCCCGTCTCTCCACCCGTGACATTCGCCTCGTCGCGACGATCCGCGTCAAGCCGGATCTGGTCTATCGCGGCCTGACCTCCGCGCGCGAGCTGACTCGCTGGTGGCTGCAGGGAGCGGAGACCGACGCGCGCAACGCGGGCCGACTCCGCATGATTTGGCCGCGCGTGCGGACCCAGGCGGGAATCCGCGCCCCAGGCTTCGGCGAACGGGACGGCGTCTTCGTGGACCTGGAGCCGGCGCGTAAGGTCGCCTGGCTGTGGAAGCCGATTCGCGGGGAGAAAGGCGTGCCATCCCTGACCTCGATCTTCATTTTGCCCGCCCGCGGCGGCAGCGAGGTGACCTTGCTTCATTCCGGCTTTCCTTCGGCGGCCAAAGCCGACAAGCTTTACGACGGCTACGCCTGGGCTTGGGAGGACGGCCTGGCCAAACTTAAGCTTTATCTCGAAACGGGCCGGACCTGCAAGCTCGAGTCCGTCGATTTTGAGGCCGTGCGCATATTAACGGCGAGGTCCCGTAAAAAATGAACGCATTAACGATTCTCTTGGCGGTCATCTCCGGGGCGGCCGTTGCCGTCGTCATTTGCTATCTCATCTTCTTCTCATCCCGTAAGAACGAGGATGCCGGACGCGTCCAGATGCGAGAGGACTTTCGCGCTCTGCTTGAACTGGCCGAGCAAAAATTCGAAACCGAACGCGTCAAGCAGAAGGGCGAGCTCGACGAGAAGAAAGCCTCCGTCGAGAACACGGTGGACAAGCTCGCTGACCGTCTTAAGACCTACGAGGAGATGGTGCGCCGCTTCGAGGCCGATCGCACTCAGAAGTACGGATCGCTTGAAAAGGGCCTCAAGGATGCGACCGAGCAGACGGCCAAGCTCGCTTCCTCGACCGAGGGCCTGCGCGCGCTAATGGACAACTCACGCGCCCGCGGCCAATGGGGCGAGCGCATGGCCGACGACATTCTCCGCGCCTCCGGGCTGGCGGAGGGCGTGCAGTACCGAAAAAACCGCGCGCTTGACACCGGCGCGACGCGCCCGGATTTCACCTTCCTGCTTCCCGAGGGCAAGAAGCTCAACATGGATGTGAAGTTCCCGCTCGACAACTGGCTCAAGCTCCTTCATGCCGCAGGCGAGGATGATCGCGCCAAGCTTAAGAAAGATTTTGAACGCGATGTGAAGAATCGGATTAAAGAGCTGCAGGCGAGGGGTTATATCAGCGTCGAAGAAAATACGCTCGATTATGTCTTGTTGTTTATTCCGAACGAGCAGGTGTACGGCTTCATCCAGGAGAATTATCCCGGCTTAGTGGACGAGGCCTTGGCTCAGAAGGTCGTGTTGTGCTCGCCCTTTACGCTTTACGCCGTACTCGGAGTGATTCGCCAGTCCTTCGACAATTTCCATTTCGCCCAGGCGACCCAGGAAGTTCTCAAGCTGATCTCGCACTTCTCTTCCACCTACGAGACCTTCAAGGCGCGATTTATTAAGCTCGGCGAGCAGGTCGGAAAGGTCGGGGAACTCTACACCGACATTGAACAGACCTCGTTTAAACGCCTCGACGCCTCCGTCGCGAAAATCGACCGCGTGCGCAAGGGAGAGGAGAAGCCCGAAACCCCGCGGCTTCCCGCCGATCTGGGCTGAGAGCCCGCCGGCCTTTAGTCTCTTCGGCGTCCGGTCAGCCGCAGGAGGCTTAGGAATAGGTTGATGAAGTCGAGGTACAGCGTCAGCGCGCCTGAGATCGCTTCCTTGGTGTCCTCGTCATTGCCCGCGTTGCCGATGATGTTCATCGCCTTG
Source organism: Elusimicrobiota bacterium (assembly GCA_043745445.1). Lineage (GTDB taxonomy): Bacteria > Elusimicrobiota > Elusimicrobia > UBA1565 > UBA9628 > GWA2-66-18. The sequence continues at coordinate 9,729 of JAYTSX010000263.1, read as the reverse complement.
ATCTTCTGCGTGTCGTAGGCGGTCAGGCCCGTGAAGATGATCACGCTGAGAATCGACAGAGCCCATTCGATGGCGGGGCTTTTCACCCACCAGTTCGCGATGGAGGCGAGGATGACGCCGACGAGGCCCATCATCATAAAATTACCCATCGAGGTGAGGTCGGTCTTCGTCAGGTAGCCGTAGCCGCTCATGACGGCGAACATGCCGCCCGTCATGAAGAAGGCGGTGGCGATGGAGCCGCCCGTGTAGACCAGGAAGATGACAGATAAGGTCACCCCACTGAGCGCGGCATAAAACAGGAAGGCGAGCCGCGCGGTGCCGACCTCCATCGTCTTCACCCATCCCGACAGGACGACGACCAGGCCGAGCTCGGCGATCATCAGGCCATAGAAGAGGATCTTGTTCTGCACAAGGGCCATGATCATCCGCGGATCGGAGGCCATGTACAGAGCACACGCCCCGGTCACCGCGAGGCCGGCGCTCATCCACGCATAGACCTTCTGGATAAAGGAGCGCGATTCGATCTCGGCGGCGGACATCAAGCCCGGAGGGTTGTAGCTCATGCAGACAGTGTAGGACGCCGTGGGGCTCGAGTCAAGGATCTTGGGGTCTGGCCTCGCTTACATCTGCTCGGGGGCGGAGACGCCCAGGAGGTCGAGGCCTTCGCGGATGGCGTCGCGCACGCCCGCGATGAGCAGGAGGCGCGCCTTGCCTTGTTCGGGGTCCTCGGCGGAAACGACGGGGCACTTCTCGTAGAACGGATGGAACAGGCCGGCGAGTTCCAGCAGATAGTTGGCGAGAGGATGAGGGGAGAGCAGGCGCTCGCAGTCGAGGAGAACTTCAGGCAGCCAGGAGAGCTTGTTCAGGAGAGCGCGTTCCTCCGGGGCAAGTAAAAAGCGCGCATTGGGCATCGGGAGCGAGGCGTCGGACGAGAAGAGTCCGGTCTCCGCCGCTTTGCGGAAGATGGAGCAGATGCGGGCGTACACGTACTGCACGTAGAACACCGGATTTTCGCTCGATTGTTTTTTGGCGAGCTCAAGGTCGAAATTCAGGTGGCTGTCGGGCGTGCGCAGAGCGAAGAAGAATCGGCAGGCGTCCTTGCCCACCTCGTCGATAAGCTCGCGCAGGGGAATGAAGGTGCCCGCGCGCTTGGACATCTTCACGGCTTCGCTGCCGCGGAATAAGTGGATGAGCTGGTGGACGATCGCGTGATAGCTTTCCGGCGGCTTGCCGAGTGCAGCGATCGCGGCCCGCATGCGTGGGACATAGCCGTGGTGGTCGGCGCCGAAGATGTCGATGACGCGTTCAAAGCCCCGGTCGTACTTGTCCTTGTGGTAAGCGATGTCCGGCAGGAAATAGGTCGGCTTGCCGGTGCTCTTCACGAGCACGCGGTCCTTGTCGTCGGTGGAGCCCTCGGCATTCATCGTGCCGAGCCAGACGGCGCTATCTTTCTCAAAGACCATGCCGCGGCCTTTAAGGAACTCGAGCGTCTTGGGCACGGCGCCAGAGGAGAATAGCTCGCTTTCGAGGTACCAGCGGTCGAAGCTCGCGTCGAAGACCCTCATGTCGTCCTTGTGAGAGGCAAGCAAGGTGTCCATCGCGTAGCGGCCCCAAGCCTGGGCGTCCCAGCTCGATTTTTCCGCCGGCGCGGCGGCGGCCAAATCGACTAGATACTCGCCCTGATAGCCCTTTTCGGGAACCGCGGCGGTCTCGCCCTTCGATTGCTTATAGCGCGCCATGATCGATTCGCCGAGAAGGATGACGCGGTCGCCCCCGTCGTTGACATAGTACTCGGCCGCCGCCTGACGCCCGAGCCGTTTCAGGATACGGACCAAGCTGTCGCCGAGGGTCGCTCCCCGGCCCGAGGCCATGTGGAGAGGCCCGGTGGGATTGGCGGACACGAACTCGACAAGCACTTTTGTCTTCGGCCCGCCTTCGTCTTCGCCGTAGGATTTGGGAGCCAGCGTGATGGCTTTCAGATTAGCGCACAACGCCGTCTGCTTGATCATGATGTTCACGAAGCCGGGAGGCGCGGAGACGGCGCTTTCGACTTCGGGAACTTTAGAGAGATGCTCGGCGAGAGACTTGGCCAGCTCCAGAGGGTTCTTCTTGGCGGCCTTCGCCGCGGCCAGCGGCCACGGCAGGCAGAGATCGGCTTTGACATGCGCCGGAGGGGCATTGACCGCGAGATTTTCCGGCAACGAAACGCCCGCCGTTTCGGCCCACTTACGCGCCTCGTAGGCGAGTTTCTTCCGGAGCGCGGCGATGATCAAACGTTTGTTCCTGAGTGGGGGGCGATTTCCATGCCGGCGAGGCGCTTGACGGTCTCCGGCTCGTGCGCGGCGCCCATGGCCTCGTCGACTTCAAGCAGGTTTTGCTTGAGCAGGAAGGCGAGGTACTGGTCCATCGTGATCATGCCGTGCTTGGCGCCGGCTTCGACCGCGCCGTAGATTTGGTGGGTCTTGGACTCGCGGATTAAGTTGGCGATGCCGCTCGTGACCTTCATGAATTCGCGCGCGCAGACCTGCCCGCCGCCGCCTTTGCGCGGCAACAGCTGCTGGCAGACGACGGCCTGAAGCACCGTCGAGAGCTGAACGCGCACCTGCTGCTGCTGATTGGTCGGGAACACATCGATGATGCGGTCGACCGTCGTCGCCGCGTCCTGCGTGTGCAAGGTCGCGAAGCAAAGGTGCCCGGTCTCGGCGGCGGAGATCGCCAGCTGGATCGTTTCCAGATCCCGCATCTCACCGATGAGGATGACGTCGGGGTCCTGGCGCATCGAGTGGCGCAGCGCCTCGGCGAAGGATTTGGTCGTGGAGCCGACCTCGCGTTGGAGAATGACGGACTGCTTGTCCTCATAAACGAACTCGATGGGATCTTCGATCGTCAGCACCTTCTTCTGGTGCTTGAGGTTGATCTGCTCGATGAGGCAGGCGAGCGTCGTGGACTTGCCTGAGCCCGTTGGACCGGTGACGAGAACGAGCCCCCGCGGCAGGTCGATGAGGTTTGAAATGGAAGGCATGAGCCCGATCTCGGCCGGCGTCGGAATCTTGGCGGAGATGACGCGGAAGACGGCGGCGACGCCGTTTTTCTGACGGAAGACATTGAGCCGGAAGCGCGAGACGCCCGGCAGCGAGACCGAGCTGTCGAGCTCCCAGTTTTCCTCGAACTTTGCGCGCTGGGCCTCGGCGAGCACTGAGTAGATCATGCTCTGGCAGGTCTCGGCCGTCAGCTCGGGCAGGCCGGGGAGCGGCTCGATGATCCCCTGGCGTCGGACCATGGGGGGCTTCCCGACGACGAGGTGCAGGTCGCTCGCGCCGAGGCGGGCGGTCTGCGTCAGGACTTCAATTAATTCCGCCATGCCAGCTCCTTGGCGCCGTCGTGCAGCCGTTCCAGCGCGTACAGCTCGCGCGCCTCCTCGACCATCAAGTGGACGATGAGGCCGCCGAAATCAAGCACGCGCCATAAGTCGCTTTGCGGGCGATTGCGATGATGCACGCGAACGCCGGCGTTCTCAAGCGCCTCGGCAAGCTTGTCCTCAAGCGATTCGAGGTGCGGACGCGACAGCGCGGTCGCGATGATGATGTAGTCGGACAGCGGACTCGTCTTTCTCACGTCGAGAACGACGATGTCCGCGGCCTTGTTGTCGTCCATGGCGCGGGCGGCGGAGATGGTGACCGACTTAAAAGCTTTGGGCATTGGTCCTCGTTTTTAGACGGCTGCGTAGCGCCTCGTCGGCGCGGAAATCAAGATTTTCGAGCGCCGAGGTGAGCAGGCGCGCGACGGCAGACAGCGTACGGGCGGCTTCGGCGCGGCGCGCCTCATCGAGCGCCGCATGGGCGCGCAACTGCAAGGTTGCCAGCAGCTTCGTCGGGGAGCGCAGAACGAGCGCGAGCGTGCGGTCGTCCAGCCAGGTTTGATCGGGCGCCGATTTTTGCGGCATGACTCCGGCTTCCGGACCGAAGGGCTCTCGGCCCGCGGCCCCGGCGTGATCCATTTCTTCGTTGTAGGGATTGTAGGCGTACGCGCAGGCCGACCATTCGCCGTCGAGATGGGGGACGACCCGCTCGAGCGCGCGCGCGAGCAGGGAGACGGGGCTCGTGGCCGGCTCGACGAGCAAGGTCGAGAGGTCGTACATGAGGGTGAGTTCCGTGGAGGTGCGGCGAAGGCGGCCTGACTGAACCGCGACGAGCGATGAGAAAAATTCCATCGCGAGGGCGGCATCGGCGGCGAGCCAGCTTTTAAGGTCGTCGCGCTTAAGCCGGAGAAGCTCCGCGGGGCCCGAGGCGTAGGCACCGGCGGACCGCGCGATCGTGTCGAGGAGAGCCATTTCGCCCAGGCACTCCCCGGCGCCGAGCGAGGCCAGGTCTTTCTGTTTTCCGCCGGCGAGGTTCTTGGTCACCCGGACGCGTCCCGAGACGGTGAAATACAGACCGTCGCCGATCGAGCCTTCGGAGAAAATCACGGCCCGATCGGTGAACGAGAGAGGTTCGAGGTAGGCGGCGAGCGCCTTCAGCCGCTCCTCGGGGAACCGGGCGAAGAGCGCAAGGGTGCGCAGCAGGGCGACGCGATCGGCGGCGGCCATGGTTACATCAGCGACGCGCCGCTGCGGCCCGTGATGCCGGCGAGCTGCTTGAAGGTGTCCTGGTTGTTGGCGCGCTGCAGGGCTTCCTCGGGGGAGACGATGCCGGTACGCACGAGCTCGGCGAGCGATTTATCCATCGGGATCATGCCGTGCTTCGCTCCGGTGTCGAGCGCGCCGTAGATCATGTGCGTCTTGCCTTCGCGAATCATATTGGAGATCGCGGGCGTCATGATCATGATCTCACGCGCGGCGACGCGGCCTTCGCCGTCCTTACGCGCGACGAGCTGCTGGCAGACGACGGCCGCGAGCACCACGGCCAGCTGCACGCGAATCTGGGCCTGTTGGTGCGGCGGGAACACGTCGATGATGCGGTCGATGGTCGACGGTGCGTCCTGGGTGTGCAAAGTGCCGAAGCACAGGTGGCCGGTTTCGGCGGCGGTGATTGCAAGTTGCATCGTCTCAAGATCGCGCAGCTCGCCGATGAGAATGACGTCGGGGTCCTGGCGCAAGGCGGATTTCAGCGCGGCGCTGAAGGACTTCGTGTTCTGGCCGATTTCCCGCTGACGGAATACGGATTTTTTTGACTCATAGACGAACTCGATCGGGTCCTCAACGGTGAGGATGTTATCGGCGTATTTGTTGTTGATCATCTCCATGATCACGGCGAGCGTCGTGGACTTGCCCGAGCCCGTGGGGCCGGTGACAAGGACGAGCCCGCGCGGCAGGTCGGCTAAGTCAGTGATGGATTTCTGTAGGCGCAGCTGCTCGGCGGTCGGGATCTTCGAGCTGATGACGCGCATGACGGCCTCGACGCCGTTCTTCTGGAGGAACACGTTGACGCGGAAGCGCGAAAGGCCGGTGACCGCGAACGAGCAGTCCAGCTCCCAGGTTTCCTCAAACTTGGCGCGTTGCTCTTCATACAGGATCGAATAGATGAGGCGCTTGGACTCCTCCGCCATGATCTTGGTGAAGCCCGGGATTTCGGTCATCTCGCCGTTGACGCGCATAAGCGGGGGCTTGCCGATGACGATATGGATGTCGCTGGATCCGGCGGTCACCGCGGCTTTCAGCATCTCAACGAGTTCCATGGTCTCTCCTAGTATGTACAGTCGCCGCCGAGCTCGACGCTGGCATCCACGCCGCGTAGGGCGTCGATCCGGGTCGTCGCGATCGCCGTCGGACAGCCGAGCGCCGAGCGAACGCGCGCGGCGCGATTAAAATCACCGGTCCGGTCATAGACGACCGTCCGCTGGCGGGGGCGGGCCTGTCCGAGCGACATCACGTCCACGCCCTTTGATCTTAGGATTTTAGCCGCCTGAGCCGCTAGGCCCGGGGAACCGGTGGCATTGAGGACCTCGACGACGATGGCCTTGTCGTTGCTTTGCGTTTCGGGCTGAGCGGAGAAGGCGCGGGCCAGGTAGCCGGGGGCGGCGGCGTCATCCGGGAGCAAGGCGGGCTCGAGGCCTTCAACCGAGGTTCGTCGCAGTTCGAGTGTCAAGAGCAGTGCGTCGGCCGCGCCCTTGTTGCCGTGCCACAGGCCGGCGACCGAGTTTCGTGCCAGTGACCATAGTGCGCGCGGGGAGCGCCCGCGTTTTTTAAGGGCGCGCGCGGCGGTGGCCGCGGGCTCATCGTCATCGTCGTCGGGCGTCAGTTCAAGAGTCAGGCGGCCGGCTCCTTCCCAGGAGATCGGCTCCAGAGATAAGGCTGATATTTTGATCTGAGCGAGGTCTTCGACGGCCCGAGACGCCGACGACGCGTTATCGGTGGCGCGCAGAGCGTCCACATAGGCGCGGGCGACGGTCAGCTTGCCCTCGAGCTTGGTCGTGTCAGGGATGCGAATCAGGACAAGGGTGCGGCGCAGGGGATTATAAACGCCGAGATAGAGCCTCGGCGCTTCGGCGCGTCCGGGCTCGCGGACAGACAACCAGAACGGCCATGTGCTATTGGTTCGCAGCTTACCCGCAAAGGGGGAGCCGTGCTCAATGACGGCCGTGCCGAGGACCGTGGCGAGCATAATGAGGGCGAGCCCTCGCTGGATGTTTAGAGCCGTGCGAGGGAATTCCATAGGGTAACGGTCAGGGGGTGGAGCCAGGCTTCGCGGGAGACGGCATGGGCGATCTTCTCGGACACGCAGCGTTTGAGGGCCGCGTCGAGATCGGTGAAGGCGAGAGCGCGGGTGGCCGCGGCGCTTTTGTGGGTTCGATCAAGAGAAGAAGCATCGGCCACATATAAAATTCGGTCAAGGAGGTTCATGCGCCGCTCGCCTAGGGTGTGGCGTTTAATGGCATTAAGTATGTTTTTGTCGGTCACGTCGAATTCCCGCCGCGCTATGTCGGCGGAGACGTAGGCATGCAGAAGCATCGGGTCCAAGGCAAGAATAATGGCCCGTTCAGGGACCGCCAGATTCCGTCGGCGCGCGTAGCGCGCCAATTCGTGCGGCCGATACCGACGCCCTATGTCGTGAAGCAGGCCCGCGAGGCGGGCTTCGACCGGATTTGAACCCCACCGCCGAGCCAGAGACTCGGCCAGCGCCGCCACATTCAGCGTATGCTCGTATCGGCTCGGGGACAAAGTCGTGCTGAGTCGAGTCACCATCCTTTTGCCGTACAAATGGCGCTTGTTGATGAACGACAAAACGGCGGGGAGCAGTTCCCTGGAGCAATCCTGATCAAGCGCCAATTTTGAACGGATTTCCGACGAAGAGATGGCGGGGAACCTCCCTGGGACCATATTGAAATGGCCGGGAGCGCGCCCCTCGGCGCCTGCACGCGCACCGTACCACCACGCCGCCTGAGATTCCAGGCGAGAAGTGTTCTTCCACTTGGGAAAAGAAACGGCGGAGTCTTGGCCGCAGACAAAATGCAGATTGCCGGACAACGAGCTTAGAGTGTCAACGGTGAAAACTTTCTTTTTTGACGCGGCTTCGCGCCCATCGACGCGGCAAATCTTGCGCCATCTCAACGGCAACGAATTGAGAATACCTAGACGGGCCATTTGCAGACGATCTTTGGAGCTTGCCTGCGGCGCTTCCTTTAACGGAGCTTGGTGGGCGGGGACAATTAAAATTTTCGCCGGACGGATTTTTTTCGCGGCGGCGAGAAGGAGCGCGGCGTGGCCGCGATGGGGAGGATCGAAACTGCCGCCGAAGACGAGAACGCGCATTGAACCTTCATTCTACCGCCCTCGGAGCGGCTTGACAACGAGTGCGCGTAAACGGGATGATGACTTATGGCTGATGTCCGACCTTTTCGCGGCGTGCGTTACGCCGCACCTTCGCTGAACCCCGCGCTGTGTCCCCCGTACGATGTGATCGGACCGGAGCTTGCCGCCGCGTTGCGGCGGCGGAAGTCGAATGCCGTTTTTTTGGAGTTGCCCCAGGGTCAGCCGCCGGCCAAGTACGCGCGCGCGGCGGCGCTGTGGCGCCGCTGGACCGTCGATGGGACCTTGTCGCGGGATCCAAAGCCTGCGTTTTACGCGATCGAAGAGCGCTATAAGCTCAACGGAAAATCTTATACGCGACGCGGTATTCTTTCCGCACTCGGCGCGACGCCGAAGGCCGCCAAATCGATCATCCCTCACGAACGCACCTTGGCGAAACCCAAGGTCGATCGGCTCAAAATGCTCGATGCCGTTGGTGTTAATATCTCTCCGATCTTCGGCGTTTTCGCCGATCCGTCCGGCGCCGCTCGCCGCGCGATCGCGGCTGGTATGAAAGGGCGTCCCGACGCGACGGGCGTCTCGCACGCGAAGGTGGCTTACAAGCTGTGGGTTGTCGATGAACCAAAGCTTGTCGCCGCGATTCGCAAATCGCTCGCTCCGCGATCCATTCTTATCGCCGATGGGCATCACCGCTTTTCGGTGAGCCGCGATCATCATGCTAAGACGAAGGGGGCGGGCACCGACGCCGTGCTGACCTACCTCGTTCCCGACGAGGACAAAGGTCTCGTGGTTCTTCCGACTCACCGCATCGCCAAACGCAGCCTGCTTGGCCGTGCCCGCGAACTCGCTTCTCTTAAGAAGGCGCCGACCCTCGCCGCTCTCGAGAAGCTTGTCGAGCGATCTCGAAATCCGTATGCGTTCGGCCTTGTCGAGAAGGGTTTCTGGTTCGGTGAGCCGGCTGCGAGGGGATGCAAGAGCGGGCTTGCCGTCGAGTGGCTCGGCTCGCAATTGCTCGCGGGCGTCGCGCCCGACGAGATGAGCTACACGCCCGACGCACAACTCGCCGCAAAACGGGCGAAGGCCGCCGGCGGCGCCGCCGCGCTCGTTAAGACTTTCAGCGTGGCGCAGGTTCGCCGCGCGGCTCAGGCGGTGGGGCTTCTTCCGCAGAAGTCCACCTACTTTTTCCCGAAGATCGCGACCGGACTTGCCTTCCGCCCGTTGGACGCCGAATGAAGTTCTCGGTCATCGTTGCGGCCTACAATGAGGGCCCGCAGATCGGCTCCTCGCTCAAGCGCCTGCGCCAGGTGTCCCAAACAAGCCCGATGGAAGTCATCGTCGTCGACGGCGGCTCCGACGACGGCACGGTTGACGCCGCGCGGGGTTGGGCCGACGAGGTTTTAGATCTCGGCAAGCCAAACCGCGGGGCGCAGTGGCACGCGGGCGCGGAGAAGGCGACGGGCGACCTGATTTTCTTTTTGCGCGCCGACGCCCAGCCCCCGGGAAACTGGCAGCAGGCGCTCGAGCATTATTGGCTCGCTACGCCGATGGGCGGCTTGGCCGCCACCGCGTTCTCCGTTGCGTACGGCTCAGATATCGGGCTCTCGGCCTTGTCGATGTGGTCCAACGCGCGCGTGCGCTCGGGGCTCGCCTCCTCCGATCACGGCCTGTGCACTACGCCCGAAATCTACAAAGCCGTCGGCGGCTTCCCCCCGTTCCCGGTCCTCGAGGATCTGGAATTTTCCCGCCGCCTGGCCGTGCGCGGCCGCGTCGCGCTGCTTCCTGAGCGCATCCGGCCGGCGGCGCGGCACGTCCATTCGATCGGACCGCTCGCCTACATCGCGCGCCGCGTCTGGCTCGAGACGCGCTACAAGATGGGCGCCACCCCCGAAGAGATCTTCGCCGCCGCCCCCAACCTGTAGGGGGTCAGGCCTGACACATAGACATTGTCCAGATCAACCGTCTTTGGAGACAATGTCTATGTGTCA
>JAYTSX010000262.1:0-16972 GCA_043745445.1 Elusimicrobiota bacterium | reverse complement strand
GTCACGGTCGACGAGGTGGAGGAGGCCGTCCGCGGGCTTTGCAAGAAGCTCGAGGAGGAGTCGCGCAACCGTCCCGATCCGGCCGCCGGCGAGGCGGTCGCGGGCCTTTATGAGGCATGGCGCGTTTACAACAAGCGCAGCGCCACGCGGGATACCCCCGACAACCGGCAGGCGGCTCGGGCGACGCGGCGGATCATCGAGGTGAACCTGGACGCGCTGCGCGATTGGGGCTGCTTCACCTGCGTCGAGCAGGGAGGCGTCATGCGCTACCAGAGCACTTGGCGCTACGAGGTCCTCGTCAAGGAGTTGGCCGCGACGACGCTTCATGAGAAGGTCCGGGAAGTCCTCGAGAAAGCCGCGGAGGCCGCGTAATGCCCAAGCTCACCCGGCTTCGCCTCGCCTGTGTCGGCCATGCCAACGCCCGCTTTGAAGACGTCATTCTCAACTTTCAGGACGCCGCGTCGAGCCCTACCGACTCGACGCTCTGGCTTCGCAACGCCGGCGGCAAGTCCTCCCTGCTAAACCTCTTCTTCGCGACGGTGCGGCCCGACAAGCGTGATTTTCTCGGGGCCAAGGCGGACGCAAAACGCCGGAAGATTGAGGACTACATTCAGGACAAAGACCGCTCGGTGGTCGTCTGCGAGTGGGAGATGGACGCCGAGCGCGACTCGCTCGAGCTCCCGGGCGCGCGCGAGCGCCTGCTCACGGGCGTGTTCTACGAGAAGCGGGCGGACGGTGGCGAACTGCGCCGGCTGTTCTTCTCCTGCAAGGTGGCGCCCCAGCACCCCGAGTTGACGCTCGAAGGACTTCCGATCTTGAGACACGAAGGCGCACGCAAGACAAGGCGCTCATTCCCGGCCTTCAGGCAGGAGTGGCAGAATCTGCGCGACGCCCATCCCCATCTCAACATCTCCGCGACCGAGAATCATACTGAGTGGGCGGAGACGCTGGAGCAAGCCCGAATCGATCCCGAGCTCTTCGGCTATCAGGTCAGGATGAACCATCGCGAAGGCGGCGCCGACGACCTGTTCAAGTTCGACGAGGCGGAGGACTTCATCAAGTTCCTTCTCGACATGGTGCTGGACCCGAGCCTGGCCGACGGCGTCCGCGCCAATATCGAGACCTTCCGCCGCGAGCTCAAGGAGCGCATCGAGACCCTTCTGCCGATGCGCGACCTCTTGACCGGCGTCCTGAGCCGGCTCGAGCCCCTCGCGAAGGTCCGCAATGAGCGAGACGAGCTCGTCGACGGATTGAGCTCCACAGCGGGACGGCTGACGGCTCTCGACGAGCGCCTGCGAGCCGGCATCGAGACGGGGGAGTCAGAGTCCCGGACCCGGGGCGCCGAGGCGGCCGCCGCGCGCGAGCAGTCCGAGACGGCGCAGCTTCGCGCCCGGTCTCTTCAGAAGCGCGTCGCGTGGATCGAACGCCACCTCGCTCAGAAGCTCATCGATAGCGCGAAAACCCAGGATGAAGAGGCGCGAGCCCGGCACTTCGAGGCACAGCGCTCGCTTAAGATCTGGAAAGCGGCCGGAAATCTTCGCGAGGCCTTGCGCTTCGAGCTCCAGGCCGCGGAATACCGGAAAGACCTCGAGCGCCGACACAAGGAGCAGGCTCCGCTCATCCAGGAACTTGCCGGCGCGGCGTCGACCTTCGCCTCCGCCCTTTTAGCTCACCAATCGTCGCTCAAAAAGGAAGAGGAGGCCGCGCGACAGGCCGAGGCCGGCCTTCGCGCGGAAGTGGAGCGCCTTCGCGTCGAGAGCGCCGCCGCGCAGTCGCAGGCGGCCGCGGCGATCGAGGAGGCCCGCGGCTTCGAGAAGTGGATCAAAGAGAGCCGGGAGGAGCTCGACCTCCTGGGAAAGAATGGCGTCCTCTTGGACGACGAGCCGACGGCGCGCGCCGAGGCTCGCTTAGCCTCAGCTATCGAGGATGCGAAGCAGGCCACGGAGCAGGCCCTCGCCGGGCAGGCTCAGCTTCGAGGCGAGCGCTCTTTGCAGGAGGCCGAGAGGGAGCGCGCGGCGCGCCAGGCGGCTCAAGCTGCCGAGCGTTCCAACCGCGCGTTCGAGCTGTTGCGCTCGGGCGAGGAGCGGCGCCGCAAGCTCGAGACCGACGCCGTCCTCTTGAGCCTGCTCCAGCTCGAGTCTCTGGACCTCGACGCCGCCGCGGAAAGCGTGCCCGAGGCCCTTCGGCGCCGCCTTCGCGACGCGGCCGAGTCGCTCATCTCGCTGCGGATTCAACACTCCGCCGACGAGCGCGCTCTGTACTCGCTCGAACAAACCGGGTTGCTGCCGCCGACGCGCGACGCCGAGAAGGTCCTCAAGGCGGTCAAGGCGAAAGCGGCGACTGCCTGGTCGGGCTGGACCTACCTCTCCCAGAATGTCCCCGACGCTCCCGGCGCGCGCCGAAAAGCCGTGCAGAAGCAGCCGTTGCTCGCACTCGGCGTCGTCGTGCGGGATGAGGAGTTCGACAAGGCCTGCGCCGCCGCTCGGGATGCGCAGCTCGACCTCGAAACGCCGCTCGTGCTCTTCAAGCAGAGCGGCACCGGCGGCCCGGGCGCCGGAGACAACCTCGTGCTCGGACCCGGCAGCGACGCCTACTTCGATTTCGCGGCCGGAAAAGAGGCGTTGATCCGCAAACGGCGAGAGGCCGAGACAGCGACGGCCCGGATCGACGAGATAACTCAGGAGAGAGGGCAGGTCGAGAGCCTGCTCCGGTCGCTCGAGTCGTTCTTTGCCGCGCACCCTAAGGGCTGGTTCCGTCAGCAGGAGGCTGTCGTCCAGGCGGAAGAGTCGGCCCTCGCGACGGCGGAAAAGGCCGTCAAAGACGCCTTCGAGACGATCTCTCGGATCGATCTGGAGTTAACCAGTCTCGCTGAGGAGGCGCGGGCCGCCGCCGCCCGCAAGGAGCTCTCTGTTCGCCACGCGGGTCTCCTAGAGAGATATATCAGGTCTTTCGGCTCCAAGCTGCCCGACTGGGAGCGCGGCCTTTCAGAGGCGCGGGAGAAGCGCGCGCGGGCAGAAAAGCGCTCCCTTGAACGGCTGACCGCCATGCGATCCGCCGAGACGGCCGCCGGGGAGCAGGTCCTCGTCTGGTCGGCTCGCGATCGGGACCACCGGCAAGCGGAGCAGCGGCTCCAAGCCGTCATGCCCCACCTCCAGGGATCGTCTCCCAAGCCCAAGCGGGGCCAGCTTGATCACCTCGAGGCCAAATTTGAGCACCTCTTGTCCGTTTTCGAGAAAACGGTGGACGAAGCGGGCCTCAAACAGAGCGCGAAGAACGAAGACGCTCACGCCAAACGCTCGCGCAAGATGTTCGTGGACGCCTTAAGCGGGGGGATCGTCGAAAAGGACGTGCAGAAGGCGCTCGACGGGCTCGACGATCACGCCGCAGTGGAAGGACGCGCGGATGACGCGCAGCAGCAGCTGATGGCCATGACGGGCGCCCTCGGCAACCTCAAAAAGGCACTCGAGGCGTATGAGAGTCGGCGCGCCGCCGCTGACACGGCGTGCACGGAACTCGGCGTGACCGAAAGGGACCGTCCCAAGGATGAAATGATCTTGGCGCGGGCGGAGCAGGAGGTCGCAGACAAGAAAGTAGAGATCGACGCTGAAACGCGCCGGGCCTCGGAGCTCGAGCTCAAGGGGCGCGAGCATGAGCAGGCGGCGCTCGACGCGTCCCATCGAGCCGACTTGGCCCGGGGCCTTGTCGAGAACCTCGACGGGATAAAGTCGCGCTTCGCGGGCCTGCTCGAGCAGGCGGCCCGCCCGGCGGCGGCGGACGCGGCCGTGGGACTCGATCATAAGGGCGAGCTGCGGGAGATCGAGCGGCAGCTGGCAGCCGCCCACAAATCGAGCGAACGCCTCGACGGCGAGCGCCGCGAGAAGATCGCCGTTCTGCGTAAGTTCGTCACGGAGGCGAGATTCCTGAACCTCAAGAGCGAGTTCGTCCAGCGCTTCTCGGCCATCGACGAAATCGCGCTCGAAGTAGGCATCGCGGGGCATCGCGAGGATATCGCGCTTCATCTCAAGGTCACCGAGCAGCACATCGCCGACAAGGAAAAGCACCGCGAGTTGCTGGTCCAACAGATGTTAGGCGTGGCGGAGGAGGGCCTGAGCCTCCTCAAGCGGGCGCAGAAGCAGTCGCTCCTGCCGGCCACGCTTCCCGGCCTTGGCGGCTCCCAGTTCCTCCACATCAACCTGACCATCCCAGATGATTCGGCGGACAAGCGGGCGCGTCTCGGCGAGCTCGTCGACGAGTGGGTGAACACCGGCAACGTACCGTCGGCGATCACCTTAATACAGCAGGCCGTCCTTCGCCTCTCCCGGCCGGTGCGCGTGAAGGTACTCAACCCTGATCCTGACCTCAAGGCGCAGGCCGTGGATATCTCGGAGATGACCCGCTTCAGCGGCGGCGAGCGTCTGACCTGCGCGATCCTGCTTTACTGCACACTGGCCCAGCTTCGCGCTCGGACCCGCGGCCTTTCGCGCAGCCCGTCGAGCGTGCTGCTCCTCGACAACCCGATCGGCCGAGCCTCTCGCCCGAAGTTCCTCGAGCTTCAGAGGGCGGTCGCCCGCGAGATGGGCGTCCAGTTGATCTATACGACGGGCGTCGACGACTATGGAGCCCTTCACGCGCTTCCGAACACGGTTCGCCTGCGCAACTCCCGCATAAGTCGGGCCACCGGCCAGCACGTCGTGGAACTCGAGCCGCCGGACGAGAGCGTCATCGAGACCGCGCAGCTCTCGCGCAAGGAAGATCCCGCGAGCCCGCACAATTGATCACCTTCGAGCCGAAGCACCTCGACTCGTTCGAGCGCTTGGTCAGCCGGTCGAAGCGCCGGCGAATCGACGGCAAGTCGCTCTGGAGTCTCTTCGCCGAGGCCTTTCCCGGCCGTCCCCAGGGAGCCGAGGAACGCCGGTGGTTCCTCGCAGCGCTCCTCGAGCTCGAGGTCCGGCGGGTGATACGGCTGCCGTCGAAAAAGGGGGGACGCTGGGACACGACGTTCACGCCGGCCGTGCCGGCCTCCGTCGATCTCGCCGGCGAGCCGGAAACCGTCTCCCTCCGCGCGTGGCGCGCCTTCCCTTGGCACAACAACTTATCTTGGATCGGCGGACTGCCCCAACTCGCCCTGGAGCATGAGCGATTCCTTCTAAAGGTTCACGAGGGGCTCGTCAACGGCTGGTTTCTCCGCAAGGCGCCGCTCAAGTACCGCTCACTACAGCTGACAGGAGACGAGAAGCGGCTGGGCCGGATGCTCCGCAGCGTGCTGTTCGCCGAGGGCCGCCTGTCGCTTGAAACCATCGGCTGCTTCCAAGAGGTGACGCCTCTCGCGTGGGCGGCGGTCTCTGACTCGCCCAACGCGATCATCTTCGAGAACGCGGGACCATTCTCGGTGGCGCGAGAGGTCCTCAGCCGCATGAAGACGCCGCCCTACGGGATGGTCGCCTACGGGGGCGGCAACGGCGTCCTGGCAAGCCTGCCGCATCTGCTCCTCATCGGGCGTCCGGTAGCCGGCCTTCATTACGTCGGAGACCTGGATCTCACGGGCCTGGAGATCGCCTCGGCGGCTCAACTTCTCGCTCAACGCTGCGGACTGCCGAGCCTCGAAGCGGCGCCCGGCGCGCATCTCAAGATGCTCGCGACTGCTAAGCTGCTGGGGGGACTGGGAGGCTGGAAGAGCTCCACGTCCAGCAAGTATCGGCCCGACCGGCTGGCCGCGGCCTTGCGTTTTCTTCCCGCGGACGCTCGCGACCTCGCCTGCGCCGTGCTTGCCTCTCGGAATCGGGTCCCGGAGGAAGTACTAGGGCCGGATGAGATGCTCGAGCTTTTCTCCACAAGGGCGGCATAGCGTGGCACTCAGCGGGAAAGGCAACATCGAGGAGAAGGTCCCGTTCCTGACAGGGGCAATACAACGGCTATTTTGGTGAATTGACAAATCCTCCTTCTCACCAATAGGCCGATCGGACTTACCAATCCTTGTGGCGGAGCAGGAAATCGATCAGCGGTTCCTGCGATACGGAATGGGAATGCCGTGCTTCGCAAGAGCTTGCTCGTAGTTTTTTAGATATGTATCTAGATTGTTCACAAGCTCTCGTGTAGATGCAACCAATTCTTTGTCAGAGGTCTTGGTGCTGAGATTTGCAATATCTTCGGCAAGAGCGAGCAATGCGCTGAGGGAGTCGCCTTGGATTACTATGCCAGGAAACTGCCTCTCCGGCATTCGGACTATGGCGCTATTAGTGGCGTTTGAATAGACCTCGACTTCGATTTTTTCCATGATTAATCCTAATGATTGATTTCGGGGGGAATGTTCGGGCTAAACTTGATGTAGGGCTTGCTTGTATCCACTGGACCCCGCAGGAAATCATATCCCTAGTCTCGACAGGAGTCGAAATAAGCCGACGTCACCCATCTAAACTAGGCCAAATCTGACTGTGTTTCCGATGCACCAAGGGCTAGGCGCAAGGTTTGAGCTGTTGTACACGGGCATGCCGGCGATGCCAGGTGAGCAGATGTACGCCGGGAGACTTAAGAAAATCCTGAAACGACGCGCGGCGATCAAGCGCAAGACGCTGAGTCGCCGCAGGTTGGAGAACCTCGGAGGGATGGCCTAAGTGTCAGCAAGCATGTGTCCAAGATTGGCTGAACCGCCACACTCGCGGTGAGGACGATGATGGGCAAGCTTTGTAGGCGAGAGGAGCGCTTGACGTGGTCGCACAAAGACAGGCCTTGAGAGGGGTGGCGTCAATTTCAGCAAGCTCATGATGTGATGAACAACTGTTGGCCGCAATTTTTACAATTACGCGCCATCAGCCAAAGAAAATAGGTGCTAAGATAAAACATGGGGACTAATGGTTTACTGCAGCTGGGACATTTAAGCGAGCGGACGGTAAGATGTGCCCCAGATATAACCGCAACAAAAACGAGCGCTCCCAAGTCACCGTTAATTGCGTTTGCCACCAAGACAGAGACAGCCATACCTAGCGAGAAAATAAGTCCCGATTTTCTCGAAAGGCGGTTGATTTCCTGAATTTGCGGCAAGTAATTGCGATTCTCAGTCATGGCATAACCACTATCTAAATGGAAAATATATATCGGTATTGGACGACGAACGTGATAGTCCTCCGCCTTCCCCAAAAGTCAGCCCGAAGCCACACATCCCATTCGGATTCATGTGGAGCAGTCCTCCGATCGGAAAGTCTGGATGGCCCACATTATAGGTGTATTGAACGGCTCTGGCGTCGCCCAAAATAAGGGATAGGCCGCTGCCGTATCCCGCATAAAGTCCGCGCTGATTTTTTAGACCCAAACCATTAGATGTCGTCAAGCGCGGCACTTGACACCGCCTCCGGGCCAGCTACACTCCGTCGAATGCCGCCATATTATTTCGATTGGGAATCCAATCGAATTTTTAACAAAGTCTTCCGCCTCCATCGGCCGCCGAGGAGCAATCGTTGCTATTGATCGGAATCTTCTTCATTCTTATGCGCGCGATACACTGCAAGTGCCGCATCTTCATGCTCACTGAGGCGATCGAAATAGTCACTGTCTAAGACGAGTTCTTTGTATCCCCAAATTGCGGAACGTTCGCCCGAATTTAGCGAGAAACACCAACCGCTGGGAATTTCATGTTTTACAACATCGAACAAAACGGCGGGGCACCAGTCGGGCACATCATTATTGCTCTCTACTAGAAACAGCAGGGCACCTCTAAAAATACACATCCCATAGGCGCGGTAATCCTTACCTGGTGTAATTGGAAAACCAGCTTTAGCTGTATAACCCATTTCGAAATATTCTTCTGTGAGATCGCTGGCGTTTCTTCCGCGACAACGCAAGTGCATGGCTACCTCCTATTTAAATTTAAAATCGTCAATATCGCCTGTTTTCGAGTTCCATACGAAATGAATTTCGACTTTATTCACATTCCGAGTCATTTTATTCCAGCCTGCTTCAGCAGGCCAGCGTTTGTCTGTCATTGGAGTTGGCAAAATAATGGCGTCTGTAAGAGGGTCCGCGCGAACTTGATTCATTGCATCTCTTTCAACATCATTATTTGGCGTGTATCGGCCTGTGCTGCCACGATTTAAGAATATGAATGAACACGTGGCAGTACGAGCCGAAACGCGAAATCCCGTTGGTCCCAATATTTTTTCAAAGAAGTCAAACCTTAATATTGCGCCTGAAGCAGGAAAGATTCATCCAGATTATTTGACGGGGGGAACGAGCGTAAACCAAATAATCTCGCCGATAATTGGATCGCGACCGAGGGCTTGCCATTCCCGACTAATTTCTTGAAGAATTTTCTCTGTGGGAATTGACCAGACATGAAAGCCATGTTTTGAAAATGTCGCGGACGCGGTTATATCCGGGAAACGAGGCGGGCCGAATGAGCCGGCAATAACATCATGCTCGGACAGCAATCTTCTAATGACATCCAGTGCGGCGTCGCGAATTTCCACGTCACCCGCCAGCCCCCTGTCGCGGATTTGCTGAACAATGGACCAAAGTCCCACATAATCTTCACGGGCTTCCAAAAGGACATCTTCAACAACAGCGTCGAATTTGGTCATGGAACAAATTTTACTTTATGAATTGGAACTCCCGGAATATTTACATCGATCGTTGCAGCAGTTCCAGGGCTATTAGACATTTCAGTGCGCATGCCGACGAATCCGCCATTGGGAAGTCTGACGCCTCGCCCATTATAGTTGCTAATGGGAATTCCTCCACGCGCAAGCTGATTGTACATAGCTTCAGTTTCTGCTAACCCACCCGTCAATTCGCGAACTCGCCATCCATCTCCAGGACGGCCGATCGCCCTCCCGCCTGGCATTAACAATTCTTGCGCTGCCGGCAGTTCTGCCTCGGCTTCGGATATCAGTGCGGCATCCAAGGCTGAGGTAACTCCGTGGAATGCAGCAGTGACAACGGCGGTGGTTGCGAGATAGGCTAGTTTTGGCCAGTCCTTATTGATCTTGGCATTGCCCATTTCCCAGAGTAACGCGCACAAACCGACAGCCGCAAGGAGCTGGCCCACCGCAATCAAGGTCAGAGAAGCAACGAACCCGAATATCGCGATAGCAGTTGCGACGCTCCAAACAACCAGTCCTATGGTAACGCCAACTACTATGCCCTTCGCAATCCCCTCGGCTATTGGTCCCCAACAGCTTATTCGCCCTGAAGGATCACGAAGAGTGATCGGATTATTTAATGCGTAGGAATATCTGTTTATTTGCAGTAACGGATCTTCACTGACAAAACGGCCAATCGAAGGATCTAGATAACGCGCACGATTAAAATAAAGTCCAGTTTCGACGTCCAGTTCTCGCGCTGCGAACAAGAACGAATTGCCAATTGTCGACGAGGCATGCGGGGTTCCCAATGCATCCCTAATTACCCCTTTGCCAAACGCTTGAAATTCAGCAGTTTCTAACACGTGCCCGGTCAAATCTGTCAGCGCAGTTACGCTTCCGAGTGCGTCCTCATGATAAAAGTAATCCGTTCCACTTTGGCGCATCAGCATCGGCGCGTCGAGGCCTGGTCCCTGGGTCAGGAACTGCAGCACGTTGTTGTTCCCATCGAGCGCCGCCAACATATTCGGGCCATCGTAAATGTACCGTGTAACAGCTCCGCCCACATTCTTTTCCACGCGATGACCAACCGCGTCATATTTGTAGGTCGCAATCGTATGGGTCGAGGCGCTGACCAGGATAAGTTGGTCCGAGCTATTGTAGACGAATGTGGTCGTCGAACCCGTCACCCGGTCTACACGCGAGGTCACGTTGCCGTCGGCATCGTAAGCGTAGGTGGAACTCGAATCGGCGATGAGGCGGTTGGCCGCATCGTAAATGTAGCCAGTGCGTTCGGCATCAGACAAACGATTGCCAACAGCGTCGTAGCTGAAGATTTCATTACGTACTGGAAGACTCGTCCCGGAAGGATGGGCCGCCGAGGTCAAACGGTTGAGCTTGTCGTAAACGTAAATATGCGCGCCTTCCTTGTCTGTTATGGTAGTCGCATTGCCGTTATGATCGTAGTCATACTCGTCGAAAGCAATTGCAACTTGATCGGAAGTGCGCTTGTGCATTACCTGAGTCACGCGTCCAGTCGCATCGTAGGCGTACGTCGTTGTCGTACCATTCGGGTATATCATCTTCGTGCGCCGACTCAGCGCGTCGTAAGTGAAACTAACTGTCTGGCCGAATGGGTTAGTGATGCTGGTGATACGGCTGAGCGCATCGTAGCCATAACGGATGGTCCCTTGCGGCGTCGTCATCGAGATTCGGTTACCTCGAGTGTCATAGGTGTACTTAATTATATAGTTAAAGCCGTTCGGAAGAGTCTGGACAAGCTGCTCAGGACGGTTGAGGCTATCGTAACTGATGTTGATCCCCGCGCCATTGTAGTGCGCGGCCGAGACCAGATTCCCTACCGCATCGTAGCTTGTGCTGACAATGCCCTCAGGCACGGTCAGGCCCGTGATCCGGTTGAGGTTGTTATAGCTTACGCTTGCTGTGTTGCCGTTACGGGTCTGGGCCGAGATGGGCGCTCCCAAATTGTTATAGCTGATGCTGGTCGTCCGCCCAAGCGCGTCGACCGCACTACTCACGCGCCCTTGCGGGTCATAATTCAGCGTGGTGGCATGGCCCTTGGCGTCCGTAATCGAAGTGGGGAGTTTTTTCTCACGTCCCTGCGTGTAGGCGATAGTGGTGACCCCGCCCATCGCGTCCTTGAGCTCGAGCAGGTTGTCCGAATCGTCGTAGCGGAAGGTAGTCTTATTGTTGCGAGGATCTGTCATACCCGTGATACGGCTCAGCGCATCGCGATCCATGAAAGTGGTGCGGTCTAGCTCATCAGTCGCTGTGATTGCGGCGCCATCGTTGTCGTAGGTCATGCTAATCGTGCCGCCTAGCGCATTCCTCGCTGAGATCACGTGACCTGAACCGTCATATGTCAACGACAACGCGTTCTTGAGGGGGCCCTGAGCGCTGGTCAGGTTGCCTTCGGCGTCATAGTTGAGAGTGCTGGCTCTGCCGAGCGGGTCGGTTAGCGAGACGGGGCGGCTGAATGTGGGATGGTAGGCGATATGGCCGATGTTACCTGCTGAATCGGTCACCGCAATCGGTTTGCCCTTGTCGTCGTAGGCAAAGGTAACGGTGTGGTCCAATTCGTCGGTAGCGCTGGTCAAGTTCTGGTGCAAGTCATAGGCGAAGGTGGCGTAATGACCGGAGGTATCGGTTACCTTGGTGATCAAGCTGGCACCGCCACGGGTCGTGAAGTCGTAGGTTGTAGCACGGCCTAGCGCGTCGGTAATTATCGTCGAACCAGAGTTGCGGGTGAAGGTTACGGCATGGACGCCGTCGCCATCGTCTTGGTAGATCAATCGTCCTTGGGCGTCGTAGTTGTAGTTGCTCACGCTGCCGTTTGGGTAGGTGACCCGGGTCAAGTGGTGGGCAGCGTCGTAGTTATAGACGAAAGTGCCATCAGCCCCAATCTCTCCGGTCTTGTCCCCGTTCGCGGCGTAGGCGAAGGTAACCGAGCGGCCGGCTGAGTCGGTGAGGCTGGCGACCATGCCGGCGGGGTTGTAAGCGAGGACGAAGTAGCGGCCGTGGACATCGGTAACTTTGGTCAACCGCCCCTGCACATTGCGGTTGTAGGTGACCGAGTTGCCGTTGCGGTCAGTGAGCCGGGTCAGCCGCAGTACTTGCACGGCGCCAGCAGCCAATTGGACGCCGGAAGAAGGAGCGGCATCGTGCGTTGCAAAGAGTAACGAAGTGCCGCTTGTATCTCGTTCGGTAAGCGCAACAACCGTCCCGCTACTGTTTACCGTGGCGATTAGGGTCAGTTGAGTTTCGACAGGAGCACGGTAGGTGGGAGGAGTGACGGTTCCCGCGACCTTAGTGAACTTTGCTTGCGTGCCGGAACCGTCTATGATAACCACTGCGCCGTCGGGCATGATGGCTGCAGAGTGGTCCATGTCGGACACCCAACCCGTGCCCCAGATGCTAGAAGTGAGATTAGCGCTGTTGTAGACCGGCATGCCAAAGATGGCAGGCGAATTGCCTTTCAAAAATGCGGAGGCGGCTCCTACGATAGTTTGGATTCCATCAGTAATAACGCAAGGGGTGCAGGCGCGTCCATTGGAAATGACGACGTGAGCCGGCAGTAGGATGACGGGAGGGATCGTCGCAGCTTGGATGTTGAGGCAGCCGGGCCCGATGACGATGCTGAAGATCAGGAAAGACGCTAACGCTCGGCGCAGCAAAGCCATGGATGCTCCTTTGAAAACTCGTCGCTGGCGGCCCCAAGGAGTTTATAGCTCCGCGGCCCTCGACTGTCAATCAATTTGAAAATTATCCGTCACGAGATAAAAATACCCCGCCTCCGCCCGAACGATTCGCTCGCCGATTTTTTTGTTCAACTTCTTTCGGAGCAAAGAGACGTAATTGCGCAGAACGAGACGAGCCGCGTGCTCATGATCGAACACGTCATATGAGTGGCGCGACAGGAACGCCGCATATAAGCGCTCGTCCGTCACTGGGATGGGCGATGTTCGCACCAGAAGAGAAAGCGCCGCGAATTGGCCAGGAGTCAGCTGGGCGATGTCTTTGCCGACAAGATATACCCTCCTATCTGAAGGCTCGAGACGAAGATCGCCGGCGTCGATGACGCCCTGGGAGCGCCCTTGCTGATCCAGAACAGTCTCGATGACGGAAATCAATTCGGTCTCCGTGTTGGTATCTTTCTCGACCCGGTACAGCGCGTGATGCGTCAGCACGTCCGTCGCGCGAATACTCCTCGCGGTGAGGACGATGATGGGCAAGCTTTGCAGGCGAGAGGAGCGCTTGACGTGGTCGCACAAAGACAGGCCGTCGCCGTCTTCTAAGGACAGATCGAGCAATAGACAACGAGGGAGCACCGGGCATTCGCTCAAGTAGCTGCGCATTTCGGCCGCCGAGCGCATGCGGCGGACGTTCATGCCGCGCTGCGCGAGCCAATGCTGGACGAGCCCCGCCCAGGAGTCGTCGTCTTCAACGTGGAGCACATCGATGCGCGGCGGTGTGGAGGGGGCGGACATGAGAGGTATCGCGATTATATACCCGGGGCGCACTTCGCGCAAGGGTTAGCAAAGCTAGTTATGTCTTTAATTTGACGATAACTTTGAAAATGATTGACAAGGGGCGGAGGTCGTGTTAAAGTTTCTCAGGAACTGACACGCGGTGTTGCGCCGAGCTATCCGCCGTATCAGCCTGACGGCCGTCGCATGCCTTGCTCTCGTTTCGTCCGGCATAGCTGCCACAGTGATCGTCAGGCCCGGTGACAATGGGAGCATCATTTTCCCATTGCAAAACGCATCGGAAAGTTCCCGAGTCTCCAACGCCAGCGTCAAGATACTGGGCGCTCTCCCGCCGTACTTCACCATCACGGACGGAGTCTCCATCCCGGCGAGCGTCCAAGCGGGCGATACTCATACCTACGTGGTGCATTACGCCATCGCCGGGAACGCGCCGGATGGCATTTTCGACGTTAAGCTCGGTCTGGAGGCGGAAAACGTCGACTTATCCGCCTTCAATCAGACGGTGCGTTTCGCGATTGGTACCACCGCGTCAAACGGCGAGATCAACTACGACGCGACGGAAATCCAGATCCATCCCGATGGATCTTCGACCGTCAAACTTGCCATCGACTTATTCAACCCCGTAGGAATCAGCTCCGTCACCCTCGACCTCGACGACCCGGGCGGACCGAAGATCGATCTTGTGGTCGACCGCAGCGTACCCGACGCGACCGCCCGCGTGAAGCCGGTCATTGAAATTCCGGGATCAATATCCGAGGGCAACAATGGCCATCTCTTCACGATTGAAGTGCTAGATGCCGCCGGTAACCCCGCGGCAAACCGAGCCGGTCTCGTCTTCGATAATTCCGAGGATGACCGAGCCGGCAGCGGGGATTTCCTCGATCGCACCAGGTTGTTCGGAGTCACGGGCGAATATGCGCCTGGAACTTACGTTTCGCAAATCATCCCGACGCGAAGACCGGTTCGAGCCGGTTTCGCCGAAGGCGGAAGCGAGGATGTAGTTCTGCACGCGAAAATAGGCGGGGGCCTGATCCGCCCCAATGTCGTCGACGACTGGTACGCCGGAGGACAGGGTGCGCCGTTGCAAAAAATTCCGCTTGGCACGGTCAAGCTTGAGATGCGTGGCGGCGTCACGGCCGCGGCGGTTTCAGCCGCGGAATTCCAGTTAGTCGAACAGATCAATCTTTCCGGATGGGCATTCGATTCCGATATTTTCCAGGACATAACGCGCGCTCCTTTCCTGTTCGGCAAGTATTTTCAGATGCGTCTTACCATCACGAACACCCACGCGACGACGTCATGCTGGAGTTCTGGCTGCAGTTCCCCATGCCCGGCACTAGAGCCGAGCTGCCATCGCTTCCGACAGGGAACGTATGAAATAAACGTCAACCTCGAGACCGGCGCCGACAGCCATTTCATCACGGTCATAAAGGAAGGAAATCTTGCGGTCGGAACCGGCATCGTCAAGACGCTTGGGCCGTCTGCGCCCAACGTGCGGCTCACTATCCCGGCGGTAAACTTTGGTGGAAACGCGGTCGGGGGATACTTCGCCAAGGCGGCGCCAACCGGCTTTGCGTCGCTGCCGCCGGATCAGGCGCTGGCCGTACGCAACGAGGCGGACGTGTCCGGGCCCGTGGAAATCCGGATTGAAATCGGCCAGCAGAGTTTGCCGGAGGATTCGTGGGCCGGCATGACGATCCAGCGTATCGACGCGTCCGGCTCGCCGGTGGGCATGATCGACGTCGTCGTCAGCTCTGTGACCGGAATCGTCACGGGACACTTCGCGTTCGACGGTCCCGGCGACTTCGGCGTGTTCCGCGTCATCTATCCGCGCGCTCCCTATCATACCGTCGACAGCACCACGCTGGTCCGGGGACTCCCTGAGTTCGAGATGAGCGCATCGCCCGACGACGCCGTCGTGGTGCAGGTGCAGGAAACGGACCCGCAAGTGGCGGAAGCTTTGACGGCGTCGGCGGCGGCCGGCAGGCCCTTGGCGAGCCATATCTTCCGGACTCAATCGAACGCAGAGAGCCTCGGGGCCACGGCAAGCGCGCAATTCCGCTTCGACGCGTCGTCCCTAGCGGCAAAGAGCATCGCATCGCGCTCACTACGGATATTCACTTTGAGCGCGCAAGGCGCGTTCGTCCCGGCCGCCACACAGACGCTGAATGTCGCGACGCAGAGCATCACGGTAGGCATCAGCACTCCCGGCATCTATGCGATCTTCGGAACGCCGGAGGCGACGGCCAATCCCTCGTCCGGCCAGGCGGGCACGGCGCTGACGATCACGGGCAGCGGCTTCGGCGTCTTCGCCGGCACGAACACCTTCGTGACCTTCGGCGAGGCCGGCCCCACGGCCGCGATACTCTCCTGGCGCAACACACAGGTCGTCGTCTCGGCGCCGATTCTGACGGCCGGAGCTTACGACGTCCTCGTGATCCGGCAGGTCGGCGCGTCCACGTCCACGGTCGCGACCGCGCCCTTCACCGTCGTGCCGGCGTCCGCTTCCACGGGGCCCACGCTGGCCTTGACCCCGTACGACGGACAGGCGATCGGTACCCCGACGCCGCTCGTGATCGCCTCCTACGCGTCGGACGCGGGCGTCGACACGTCGACCGTGCGGCTCGCCGTGGACGGACTTGATGTCACGACCCGCGCCGTCGTCGGCGCCTCGTCGGCGAGCTTCACGACGGACGCGCTGTCCGAAGGCTCGCACGTGGCGGTTGCGCTCGCCGTGGACGTGAGGGGGAGCACGGGGACCGCGGTCTCTTCGTTTCTTGTCGACACGTTGGCCCCCTCGACGACCCTCTACATCAATGGGAACGCGGTCGTCGGAACGTCGACCTCCGCGTACACCACGCAGCGGTTCACGCTCGCGGCGAGCGACAGCGGCTCCGGGGTCGCAGATACCGAACTCTTTATCGACGCCGATCCCGACTCCTGCGGCCTGGGCTTCTCCGATCCGCTCGCCGCTCCGGGAACCTGCGCGAATCCGTTCTACGGCGGAGCCTTCACTTTGGCAGCCGGAACGCACACCGTCTCCTATTTCTCGTTCGATGCCGCCGATAACGTCGAGATCCTCAAGCAGCTTTATGTCACCGTCGCGACGGACTCGCGCGGACCGCGAACGGCGCTGTCCGCAGGACAGCCGAGCGTCTCCTCAGCCGCCTTGCTGTATGCGACAAACGCCACACCTATCGACTTCACCGCGACGGACGACGCCGTAGCCGCCGGCGACGGGGCGGGCGGGTCCGCGCAGATCTTCGTGTCGGTCGATTCTGCGGCCTTCTCCGGCTACGCAGGTCCGTTCGTCGTACCCGAGGAAGGCCTCCATTCGGTCTCCTTTAATAGCGTCGACGCCGCCGGCAACGTCGGCACCGTCTTGACGCAGGCCGTCGCCGTCGACCTGACGCCCCCGCAGACTACCTTGGTCTACCACGGCCCGGAGCTTCCCGGGCAGCCCGGTCTCGTCGTGTCGACCTCGACGGTGTTCACCTTGCCGTCCGTCGACCCGGTTTCCGGCGGCGTCGCCTCCGGCGTGGGGCCGGTGTTTTTCGTCGTGGACGCCGATCCCTTCTCGCCCGAATGCGCCGGCATATCGGTGGACACCTCCGCCCCGCGCGGGACCTGCGCCAATGAGGCGTATGCGGGACCGTTCACTCTGTCGCCGGGCACGCATACCGTCTACTACCTGGCCGAGGACGCGCTGGGCAACTCCGAGGACCTCAACTACACCGAGGTCGGCGTCCGATCGGACGCCTTCCCGCCGCGCACGGCCTTGCTGGTCGGCGCGTCGAGCTCCGCCGTGGGGGGGTTCTTCGTGTCGAGCGGGGCCGTGCTCGGGCTCGCCGCGGTGGACGACGCGGCCGCGAACGGAGACGGCGCCGGGCAGGT
>JAYTSX010000261.1:0-4527 GCA_043745445.1 Elusimicrobiota bacterium | reverse complement strand
CGGAGACGGTGAGCACCGCGGTCGGAGCCTTCGGATCGAGACGGCTCGGCTCGTGCGCGGCCTCGATGAGGGGCGACGCCTCGAGGATTTTCTCGAGGCCGCTCAGGCCCTGCCGCGTCTCGCGGTAGTGCCGGCGCACCCAGAAGCACAAGACGATGGTCATCGTCGTGATGACGGCCGTGATCCAGCCGCCATCCAGGAATTTCTCGTACAGCGTGACGCAGAGGATGCTCACGCACATCACGAGGCCCGTGCCGTGGATGGCGAGCTGGCTCTTCCAGCGCGGCTCGGTCGCGCGATGGACGATCCAGTGCTTCGACATCCCGAGCTCGGTCAGCGAGAAAGTCAGGAAGACATTGATGGAATACATGACGACGAGCGTCGTGATGTTTCCCTTGGTGTAGATGAGCGTCGCCATCGCGCAGACGCCCATCAGAAATACGCCGTTCTGCGTGACGAGGCGGTCCGACAGGCGCGCAAAGCTGTGCGGGACCCAGGAGTCGACGGCCATGTTGGAGAGCACGCGCGGGCCGTCGAGAAAGCCGGTCTGCGCGGCGACGAGCAGCAAGGCCGCCTCGGAGAACAGCGTCGCCACGATCAGGACGCGGCCGAAAGCGCCCCAGCCGCCGTACAGGTTCTCGAGGAGGACGGCATTCATCGTCTGCCCCTCGACTGGAACCGCTTTGACGAGCAGGTAGCCGAGGAGGATGCCGCCGGCGGTGAAGGCGAGCGAGGTGGACATCAGGAGCATGGTGCGTTTGCCGGTCTGCACGCGGGGCTCTCGAAGCATCCCGACGCCGTTGCTGACGGCCTCGATGCCCGTGTAGGTGCCGCCGCCCATCGAGTAGGCGCGCAGGAGGATGAAGGCGACCGGGGCGAACCCCATGACGCCGATGGAATGGTGCAGGTCGGTCGCCGCGCCGTGGAAGACCTCGGGCAGGCCCGTGAAGTGGATGCCGACGGCGTACAAGATCATAAAGATATGAGAGACGACGAAGAACATGAAGATCGGCATGAGGAATGTGACCGACTCCTTCACGCCGCGCATGTTCAGCACGAGGAGCAGGAGAAGGCAGAAGCCTGCCGCCAGGAGCTTTGTGCCCAGCCAGCTGGGCGGCAGGAAAGAGTACATCGCGTCGCAGGCCGAGGCGACCGAGACCGAGATGGTCAGCACATAGTCCACGAGTAAGGCGCAGCCGGAGACGACGCCGGCCTTCTCGCCCAGAAGCTTGGTGGCCACCAGGTAGCCGCCGCCGCCGCCGGGGAAGTGCTCGATGAGATTCGAGTAGGCGATCGAGATCACGAAGATCGTGACCGCCGTCATGACCACGAGGATCAAGGCGAGGTGGGTGTGGCCCCCGAGCGCGCGGTAGGCCTCGTCCGGGCCATAGGCCGAGGAGGACAAGCCGTCCGCCCCTAAGCCCACCCAGGCCAGGAAGGCGGCCAACGAGATCTTGTGGAAGACATCCGGGTCACGGATGTCCCGCGGCTTGCCCAGCACCAGCTCTTTGATTCGGTCCATACCCCACGATACCCCCGAGGGGCGTTATGAAACCATTATAAGCCGGAACCGCCGGGCGGCGGAGATTTGATAAGATGCACTCGTAGGCGGCGTGGCGGAATGGCAGACGCAATCGACTCAAAATCGATCGGGTTCACGCCCTTGTGGGTTCGAGTCCCACCGCCGCTACACTTTCCCCCATGAGAGACCTTAAGATCGCCGTCCTGGCGGCGCTGTTGATCGCCGCCGCCGCGCCCTTGCTCGCGGCGCCGCGGCGCTGCTCAAACGGCCTGCCGCCGACACTGTCGGGCGACCTGTTCTCTCCCGCCGAGTGCTCGACGGCGACCAAGACCACCGTCGCGCTCCCGGGTCTTCCCGCCTCGCGCACCGACAAGAGCGCCGGCTTCAAGGAGCTCGACGGTCGCTGGGAAGGGGTCATGATCCACGCGCTCGGTCGCTACGAGCTTCTTATGACGATCAAGACGGGCTGGGGCGGAAAGTCCGAGCTGACGGTGGACCTGAAGGAGCAGCAGTTCCACGAACGCCTGACGAACCAGCTGACGCTCGTCCCGGCGAAGGAGCGCGCAACTTATACCGCGACCTTGACCTCGACGGTGCTTCCCGGCGCCGCGCTCAAGGGCGTCCTGGACCTCGGGATGACCCCGCCGCTCGCGCTCTCGACGGACACCGCCAAGGCCCGCCCGCCCGAACGCCAGGCGGACATCTCGCTGGCCAACGGCGCGATCCACCGCGTCATCTTCGCGCTTAAAGGGAAGTCGGAGCTCCGCGTGCGCGCCTTCAGCGCGATCCCGGGCGCCCCCCTTCAGAATTTCGAAGTCGTCCTGACGCGCTCAAAGCGCGAAGCCCTCTAACTCCGCCTCGGTCGAAGGCGAACTCGCACCGGTGCGAGTCACGGTTATCCACAAAATTCCACCGGCGGAATTTTGTGGGAAAGTCCTGCCGCTCAGCGCGCGAGCGCCGAGCCTTTCACGAACTCGACGCCTTCCTTCTCGTATTTCGGCATTTCTTCCTTGAGGCAGTCGAATGTCGAGCGGAAATAGTGATGCCCGATCGCGATCGCCGAGCCGGTCTTGCGCGCGTGGGCGACGGCCTGCCGGAGGCCCTTCGCGCAGAACGCCTGAGTGTGCAGCTCCGCGGTATCGAGGAAGACATAGTTCATCCCCGCCGGGATCCCCGCCGCGTGCGCCTCCGCGTAAGCCACGCTCTTCTCGGAAACCTTCGAATCGATGAAGTACAACCCGGTAGGTTTGAGCTGGGACATGAAGGCATGCATGATCGGCTGGTTCATCGTCGCTTTGTAGGACCGGTGGTTGTTAAGGCCTTTGGCGCCCGGAATCTGCTTCATGGACTTCTCCAAAAGCTTCTTCGTTTTCTCCACATCCTCGGGGTCGACCTTGTCCTTCGCCAGCTTCAGCGACTGGAAGGGATCGAACGGGTAATGGATGACGAGCTCCTTGTTCGCGGTCGCGAGCACGAGCGGCGCCACCTTCTTCGTGCGCGGCGATTCGGGCATGACGGCGAAAGTCATCGTGCCGGCCTGCGCCATCCACTCCTCGTCTGGCGGCGTCTTCTTGTAATTCAAGCCGAAGTCGTCGATCACGATCGCGACTTGCGGAGCCGCGGCGGCAGGAACGGCGAACAACAGAACGGCAAATATATATTTATTCATGATTCTCCAACGCCCGGCGGCCGAGCGTCCAGGGCACTATCATAGCAACGGTGTTTAAGACCAACCATCCCGCGCCGGAATAGAACGCCACACGGGAGTCCCACACGCCTGTTCCAAAGCGTTCGGCGAAGTGCATCTGCATCGGCGCGGCGAGCACGGCGATGGTGATGCCGACATAAAACAGGCAGGCGGCCATATAGACGAAGCCCCCCACCGACGACTCGATCTGATGGATGTTCTCAACGAGAAAGTTCGGAAACAGCGCGCCAAAGCCCACGCCCATTGCGCAGATGGCAAGACCCACGGTCAACAGCGCCACAAGCGACAGCCAGGAGGTGAAGCGGTCCGCCTCAAGGATCCAGTTCGTCATCAGGGCCAAGGTCCCCGCGATCGTGAGGATCGGGACCGCGGAGAAGGCGAATTTCTCACGCATGATCTGCCCGACATCGATCGGCGCGCTGCGCAGCACCCACCAGGAGCGACCCTCGAGGCTGATCGCGGGAAAGGTAAAGCGCAGACCCAACGCGGCGAGGACGAAGCCCGCGGTGCCGACATTCAGGAACGAGACGAGGCTGCGGAGCTCGGCGGAGTTGAGCGGCAGGCGCTGGATACTGAACAGATAAACGAAGACCAGACCGATGATCAGAAGTATCTGGGACCAATGCTTCACATCCCGAAAAAATGTGGTCCGCTCCTTCCAGAGAAGGGCGGCCGCCGAATGAATTCCCAGGAGTATTTGTTCGGGAAGAAGCTTAAACTCATGAATTCTTTTGCGCAGCGCGCCTTCCTGCGCGCCGCTGTAGCCGATGAAGTAGACCTTCCCGGCGAGCAACACCAGCAAGGCGTAAACGAAACAGGCCGAGGCCCACAGGCCCGCGGCTCTCGGCGCGTAGCCCCTCCACTGGCCTTCCGCCGCCATCCGGAGCGCCTCGCTGAGCCACCACGATGGCAGGTACGGCGCGGTCGGCGCCTGAAGGAAGTTCAGGTACTCTGCGACAACCTTTAGTCCGTCTGCGCGGATTAGCTTCTCGGGCTGAGCGAAACGCACCAGGCCGTAGGTGACCGTCAGGGAAAGGCTTGAAAACACCCAGACGACGTCGCGGGTACGCGAAGATGGGAAAAAATATAAAAGTAAAAGAGTAAAACCAATGCCAAACGAAGCGGCCAGCAGCAGGAACGGAGGCACCGCCACGACGAATCCGGCGAAATAAAGGACGCTAAGATGCTGCACGCGCATGATCGCGGTAATGTACGGGACCAGGATCAACCCGATCATCCAGGACGCGAAGAAGGCGCTTTCCAGGGATTTATCGAGGAAGATCACTCTTAAGCTCAC
>JAYTSX010000260.1:0-4542 GCA_043745445.1 Elusimicrobiota bacterium | reverse complement strand
TCGAGCATGTTAAAAGGGAAGGGAACAAATGGAGAGTTCTCGAGTGCTCATCATACGATGCAGCGTTGGATGACCGCTTGAATGCAGAGACCATCGACCGTCAAATATATGTGAAGGAATGCCGCATGGCTGCGCTTCGATTTCTAGCCGAAAAGCCTCAAGCTGAGGGCGAGTATTTTATTATCACATGGCTCGATGAATCTGATTCCTGATCCGATCTGATGATTGATACCTGGAAACCGCTCTACCCCTTCACCGGCCGCCGCCTCGACCTCGGCGGCTACGCCATGCACTATCTCGACGAGGGCAAGGGCGAGACCGTGCTGATGGTGCACGGCAACCCGACCTGGTCGTTCTACTTCCGCGAGGTCGTCAAAGCCCTGTCTCCAAATTTCCGCTGCATCGTGCCCGACCATATCGGCATGGGCCTGTCGGATCGCCCCAACGATAAAAAATATAAATACACGCTCAAGAGCCGGGTCGACGACCTCGACACGCTCATGGAGCGGATCGCCCCGACCGGCCCCGTGACGCTCATCGTGCACGACTGGGGCGGCATGATCGGCATGTCCTGGGCCGTGCGGCACCCGGAGCGGATTAAGGCGATCGTGGCACTCAATACCTCCTGCTTCCGCCTGCCCGCGGAGAAGCCGTTCCCGCCGGGCCTCACCATCATGCGCGGCAACCTGACCGGAATACCCCTGCGCGCCCTCGGCTTCATCCGGCGCGTGGTCCTGCGCTCGTGCACGGCGAAGGTCACGCTCACGCCCGAGCAGATGGACGGCTATCACGAGCCCTACGACGGCTGGGCCGCGAGCCGGGCCGTGCACCGCTTCGTGCAGGACATCCCGCTCCAGCCCGGCGATCCGGCCTGGGACACGGTCGTGGACACCGAGAGCAAGCTCGAGACGCTCAAAGAGGTGCCCATGCTCCTGCCCTGGGGCCTGAAGGACTGGGTCTTCGACGAGGCCTTCTTGAACGGCTGGATCAAGCGCTTCCCCAAGGCGACGGTGAAGCGCTTTCCCGACAGCGGGCATTTCCTGCTCGAGGACTCGGGCCCCGAGGTCGTCGCCCTGATCAAGGATTTCGTCGCTCGTCCCGTCGCGTCATGACTGATCTCGGCTCGCGCCTGCTCGACAACGCCAAGCGCCTGGGCGCCCAGCCCGCGCTGATCCATCATGATGTGATCACCTCGTATGAGGAGCTCGGTCGCGATGTCGAGCTTCTGGCCCACGGCTTCCTGCGCGCCGGATTCAAGAGGAACGACCGCGTCGCCGTGATGATCCCGCCGTCGCGTGATTTTTTCGCCGTGGCCTTCGCTCTCTTCCGCGCGGGCGTGACCCCGGTGCTCGTCGATCCGGGCATCGGCTTCTCCAACATGGGCCGGTGCCTCGAAGAGGCCGCCCCGGACGGGTTCGTGGGCTCGGCCAAGGCGCACATCGCGCGGGCCGCGGGCGGCTGGGCGCCGACGGCGCGTCTTAAGATTGTAGCTGGAGGCCCGTCGCTCGGTCTGTCGACACTGGAAACGATGCGCGAGCTGGGTCGTGGGCGGAATCTGGAGCTGCCGCCGGTGCCCGCCGATGGGCGCGCGGCGATTCTGTTCACCTCGGGCAGCACCGGCGCGCCGAAGGGCGCCGTCTATGAGCACTCGATGTTCTCCGCCCAAGTGGATCAGCTCCGTGAGCTCTTCGACATCAAGGAGGGAGAGCTCTCGCTGGCGACCTTCCCGCTGTTCGGCCTGTTCGATGTCGCCTTGGGCCTCACCGTGGTCATTCCCGACATGGACTTCACCCGGCCGGGCACGGTGGATCCGATGGCCATCATCGTCCCCATCCAGAAATACCGGATTCATCAGCTGTTCGGCTCGCCCGCTTTGCTCGACCGGGTGGGCCGCCTCGGCGCCCATCACGGGATCGCCTTGCCCACGCTTAAGCGCGTGATGTCGGCGGGAGCCCCCGTGCCGGCCAAGACCTTGGCCCTTTTTTCCAAGATGCTCCGCCCAAGCGTGCCCATCTTTACGCCTTACGGCGCCACCGAGGCATTGCCCGTCGCTTTGACCTCTTCGTTCGAGATTCTGGAAGAAACCGCCGCTAAGACCGTGCGCGGCGAAGGCATCTGCGTGGGCGAGCCGGTGAAAGGAATCGAGGCCGCGGTGATCCGCATCGAGGAGGGCCAGATAAAGACCTGGTCCGACGACCTGCGCGTGCCGCAAGGGACGGTCGGAGAGATCGTCGTGAAGGGGCCGGTGGTGACGGGCGAGTACTTCCGGCGCCTGGAGGACATGGCGAAGGCCAAGATCGGCGACGGAAAAAGCCACTGGCATCGCATGGGCGACCTTGGTTACTTCGACGCGCGGGGGCGGCTGTGGTTTTGCGGACGCAAGGCCCATCGCGTCAAGACGGAGAAGGGAGAGCACTACACGATCTGTGCCGAGGGCGTATTTAACGCCCATCCGAAAGTAAAGCGAACGGCGTTGGTCGGAGTCGGATTGAACCCCGTGCTGTGCGTGGAGTTGGAGCCCGGAACGGCTCCGAGCGACGAGCTCAAAAAACAAATTTTAAATCTCACGGGAAGACCGGAATTCACGAAGGACATCAAAGATGTGTTGTTTCATCCCGGATTCCCCGTCGATACGCGCCACAACGCGAAAATAAACCGGGAAGCGCTGTCAATTTGGGCCGGACGGCAGTTGTCGTGAGGGCGCTGATCACCGGCGGCGGCGGCTTCATGGGCGCGGCCCTCGCGCGCAAACTGCGCGAGCGCGGTGATGAGGTACGCGTGTTCGGTCGCGGCTCGTACCCGGAGTTTGAGGCGACCGGCATTGATTGCGTCAGAGGCGACATCGGCGATTACGCGGCTTTGCAGGAAGCCTGCGACGACCGTGATGTCGTGTTCCATGTCGCGGCGAAGGTCGGGCTGTGGGGGCGTTACGAAGACTTTTATGCGGTGAATGTGGAGGGGACGAAGAATGTCCTTCGCGCGTGCATGGAGCACGGCATTCGTAAGCTCGTATTCACCGGCTCGCCCTCCGTCGTGTTCCACGGCGGGGATGTGGACGGCGTCGACGAGAGCGCGCCGTACCCCGAGAAGTTCGATTCGTTCTACTCTCAGACCAAGGCCCTGTCCGAAAAGATGGTGCTCGCCGCCGATCACGACAAACTTTCGACCGTATCGCTTCGCCCGCACTTCATCTGGGGTCCCGGCGATCGAAATCTGCTGCCGCGCGTGGTGGCCCGGCATAAGGCAGGCCGGCTTTATCGGATTGGTGACGACAACAAGCTCGTGGACACGATTTATGTAGAAGACGCGGCCGAGGCGCATATCCTGGCGGCGGTTCAGTTGTCTCCCCGGTCGGAGATCGCCGGGAGGGCGTATTTCCTGTCGGGGGGAGACCCCCGGCCTTTCTGGGAGATCGTGGACCGGATGCTCGGCGCGGCGGGACTGGGCCCGGTGAAGAAGCGCATGTCAAAGCCTCTGGCCTACGCCTTGGCGAGCGCCTGCGAGGGAACCTGGCGGGTTCTGGGGCTTAACTCCGAACCGCCGTTGACCAAGTTTCTGGTGAATACCTTGACCACTTCCCACTGGTTCGACATCTCAGCCGCCAAGCGCGATCTGGAATGGAAGCCGAAGGTCAAAATCGAGGACGGAATGACGCGGGTTGCGCACTGGATTAAGGCCTCGCGAATAGAGCTTTAAAACATTAAAGCCTGGCACTTTCTCCGCCCCCTCGTGGATTTAGGCTTAAAACGGCGACTATCTGAATCTTTTAAGCCTGGCACTTGCTAGGCTGATTAGGCCCGTCCCTCCTAGGCCTAAAGGCCTATGTCTTTTTTTTATAAAGGGCTAAACTCCGGGTATGCGAAGCCCACTGACGATTCTCGCCCTCATCCTCGCGGCCCACACTTTGTCCGGCTGCGAGGGCGGTAAAGAAGCCGTGTCCGCTCAATCCGGGCGCGCTCCCGCCACCAGCGCGCCGGCGGTTGCTCGATCCGCTGCGGGCAAGGATCTCCTCGCCTACGCGCCGCCGAGCGATTTCTCCGGCGCCTCGCCGGAGGAAGCTTCGGGCCAGTCCGGCGCTCTGTTTGATGGAACGCGGATGCGGGACGCGGTCTCGGCGAATGGCTTTGTTCCCGTGGCCTCCGCGGCTGAACGCACGGGCAAGCGCTTGCCGTACACGGCCGCCGCAAGTGAGCGCATCACCGATCTCCATGGCGCGGTTCCGCCCTTGCCCGACGATTACGATTACTCCCGCAGCGGCGCGACTCCGGGCTCCGCGCGCGAGGCGGGGCAGACCTTGCTCGGCTTCGCCAAGTTTCAGGTCGAGCAGAAGTTCCCGACCGTCGCGCCCATCATGAGCCGCCTCGGCTGGCATGCCGCGCCTCGCGTCGGCTCCAATGAGGCGCAGTCGCCCTACCGCGTCACCGTTCACCATACCCAGGGCCATCGCGCC
Organism: Elusimicrobiota bacterium; assembly: GCA_043745445.1. Taxonomy (GTDB): domain Bacteria; phylum Elusimicrobiota; class Elusimicrobia; order UBA1565; family UBA9628; genus GWA2-66-18. Next base: position 92 of record JAYTSX010000260.1, on the reverse strand, counting down.
ATGACCGAGGCGGAAGCCGCGTCCGATGTGAAGGGGACTCAGCATTACCACATGGTGGGCCGGGGCCAGGAGGGGAAGGACAACTTCGCCGA
>JAYTSX010000259.1:0-4549 GCA_043745445.1 Elusimicrobiota bacterium | reverse complement strand
ACGCGTTACGCGTCGAGGCCTATGTGGAAGTCAAGGCGATGCTCCTTGATCGGTTCGGTGCGATGTTAAAGCCCGCGGCGGCCGCGCCATGACCCAGGTCAGCATCATTCTTCCGACGCTTAATCGCGCCGCTGTTCTGCGGCCCACGCTCGACACGATTCGCGCGCAGACCTTTACGGACTGGGAGCTTTTGCTGATCGATGATGGCTCGACCGACGGCACGGAGGAGTTGGTGCGGGGCTACGCCGAGCCGCGCTTTATCTACCTGCGCAATGAGCGGCCTCAGGGAGTGGCCCGTGCCCGCAACCTCGCGCTGGCGCGCGCGCGCGGTGAGTTCATCGCGTTCCAGGACGCCGGCGAGCAGTGGCCGTTGGATAAGCTCGCGGTCCAAGTCGAGACGATGCGCCGCCTCCCGCCGAGCGTCGGCCTGGTCTACGGGAATTATCGGATTTACCGGTACAACGGCACGCAAAAGCTCATTCGGCCCTCGATCTTCAACGCCGGCGACTTGGATACGCCGGAGCGGACCTTGGGCCTCGCCGTGACCTCGATTGATCCGCCGACATGGCTTCTACGCGCGTCGGTGTTCGCCGCGTGCGGCAACTTCGATGAGGCGCTTACGCGAAGGGAAGACACCGAGTTTCTGATCCGCATCGCCCAGAAGAATTTCCGGTTCCAACATGTCGACGCGCTGACGGCGTTGTGCTATGAAAGGCAGGACAGCCTGTCGCATAATCCCGACACGCTTTTGTTCGCGCATGAGCACATTCTTAAGAAATACGCCGATCGGCTCACCCCGGAGCTTCTCTCCGCCCATTACCGTTCTTTAGGCCAAATCCTGATTGGTCTCAGCCCGTCGCGCCTTCCCATCGCCCGCGGCTTTCTTTGGAAAGCGGCGTTTTCGCCTTACGGGCGCGCCTCCGATTTTTTTTGGCTCGCGCTTTCTATCGGGGGGAGGCCGGCGTATGACTTCGCTTGCGCCGTTTCTTCCCTCCGTTATCGCCTCGGCACCCGTTCATGAAGACTCCGCGCCTCGCTTTTTTCATTCCCTCGTTGCGCGGCGGAGGCGCGGAGCGCGTGATCTTGAGGCTGGCCGCCGGCTTTGCGGATCGGGGCTTCAGCGTGGACCTCGTGGTATCGAAGGCGGAGGGTTCCTATTTAACCCAGGTGCCGGCCAATATTCATGTCGTGGATCTAGGCCATCGAGGTGTGCTGCGCAGCTTGCCAGCGCTGATCGCTTACCTGAAGCGTGCGCGGCCGGGCGCCCTCCTGTCGGGAATGGAGCATGTCAATTTGATCGCGATTTGGGCGAAGCTGCTGGCACGCAGCGGCACGCGCGTCGTGATCGGCATTCATAACACGGAAAGCCAGGCCGCGGACGGGAGCGCGATCAAGCGCCATGCGGTTCGAGCGCTTCTGTTGTGGTTTATTCGGTATGCCGATGGAATCGTCGCCGTGTCCAAAGGCGTCGCGGACGACTATGCCCGGTTCATGGGTTTGCCGCGGGCCGCGGTGCGGGTCATCTACAACCCCGCGATCGCGCCGGAGATCTCCCGCCTGGGTCACGAGGCGCCACAACATCCCTGGTATACGGAAAAATCGTCGCCGGTGATCGTGAGCGTCGGACGGTTGACGATCGCCAAGAACCATAGGATGCTTGTCCAGGCAATGGCGGCGGTGCACGCTCAGACGGGAGCGCGTCTTCTTATCCTGGGGGAAGGCCCGGAGCGGGAGCGGTTGGCCGCGCAGATCCGCCGGGCGGGCCTCGAACAGGTCATCGATATGCCGGGGTTCAAAGACAACCCATTCTCATTCATGAAGTGCGCGGACGCGTTTGTGTTGTGCTCAGCGTGGGAGGGCCTTCCGACGGTGCTGGTCGAGGCCATGTCGCTTGGAACGCCCGTCGTCTCCACTGACTGTCCGTCCGGGCCCGCGGAAATACTGGAAGGCGGAAAATGGGGACGCCTCGTCGCGCCGGGCGACAGCGATGCCTTAGCGTCCGCCCTCATTGAGACGCTCACGAAGCCGCAGCGAGATTCCGCCATCGCGCGCGCACACGATTTTACCGTGGATAAGATTATCGGCGATTACGCCGAGGCTCTAGCTGTGTCGCTGTAGCGAAGACAATCCTCATAGATCGCCATGGTCGCGCGAAGCATGTGATCGAGGGCGAAGTTCTCCAGCACTCGCTGCCTCCCCGCAGACCCATGCGCCGCGCGCTTTGCAGGCTGATCGTAAAACGCCATAGCCTCCGCCACCGCCTTGGGATCTCCCGGCGGCACCAATTTGCCGGTCAGCCCTTCTAAAACAAGCTCTCGCACGCCGCCCACCTTGGTCGCGACGATGGGCTTGCCCGCGGCCATCGCCTCCAAGAGTACCATCGGGAACCCTTCGCTGTCCGATGTCAGCGCGAAAACATCGAACGCGCCCATCACCGCTGGGATATCCTCGTGGAACCCGATGAAGCGGACCTTGTCCATGATATTGAGGGATTGGATCAGCCGCTCAAGCTCGCCCAGCAGGGGGCCCTCGCCGGCGATGACCAATTTCGCGCCGGGATTTGTCCGCTTCAGATAGGCATCAAACGCCTGGATCAAAATGTGAATCGCCTTCACCGGCATCAGCCTGCCGACCGTCCCGATCACGACTTCTTGCTCTGACGCGCCCCACTCCCGCCGCAGCCGGCGTGAGCGGTCGCCGGCCCTTCCGTCGTACGGCGCCGGATCGATGGCATTGTAAACCGTGGTGATTCGGGCCGCAACCGCCGGGCCGCTGATCGCGTCGAACAGCGCCTTGACCGAATCCGAAACCGCGATAAGCGCTCCGGCCCGGCGCGCGACCCAACGAGCCATGATTTCTTCTCCCGGTAGACGGCCAAAGACTCCGAGGTTGTGCTTGGTGATCACGAGGGGAAGGGCGGAGGCGGGCGTGCCCAGAAGTGCTAGGCGCGCGCACAGCTCCGCCGGCTGAAGGTGGGCGCTGACGATGGTGGGCCCAAACCGCTTGAGCTCGCGCCGCAGGCGGTACGCCGCTCGCAGGATCCGGCCGTAGCCCATGTCCAGGTCGGATACTTCGATTCCGATCCGCTCCATCTCCGCCCGCTGATTGCCGTCCTCCCGCAGGTAGGCGACCTTGACATCGTGCCCGGCGGCGCGCTGCAACCGAACCAGGTTCATCAATTGATTTTCGGCCCCGCCACGGTTGATCGAGGTGATGATGTGGAAAATTCTCATGTCTTGATGAGGGCTTGCGCCACGCCGGTCATCGTGCGTACATCGAGAGCCCCGAGATCCCGGAGGCGGGCGACCTCCGCCAGAATCCCGCGCAAGGCCTCGAACATGAAGGCGCGGTCGTGGGCGAGATTGAAGGGATGGAACCAGAGATGGAATATTTTTCCTTCCGAGACGGCCCGGCGCAGCCCGGCCTTGGCCTTCGCCACGCGCACGGAGATGGGGATCGCCCGGCGGATTCCACCCCGATGAAGAAGCATCATGGACCCCGGGATGTTCCAGAGCCCCGGAAGCGTCTCGACGGGCAGGGAAACCGGGGGAGTCAGGGCCAACGCCTGGTCGGCGAAATGAGACATCTTCCGGAGCTTCCCGGGGAGCTTGTGATACCAAGTGGGATCCACACCCCGGTACGCGATAATGCCGCTGTCGCGCAAGACCTGATGGTGACCTTCCCGGTTGCGCGGGAAGACGAAGCTCTTAAGCGTGAGGCCCCTTGCCCGGGCGGCCTCGAGGCAGGCGAGCAGATCGCTCTTGGCCGCCGCGGTCGAGCAGCCCTCGTCGCCGAAGATCAGATGGGAATAAGAATGGGATCCGATGTCGTGAGTCGTTTTCGCCTTCTGGATCCATTCGAGAATGTCATCGCCGTACCACAGAGGGTCGCGCGAGCGGTCGCTGCAGGGATCGTCCCTGAACCAATCGTCCGGATGCCATGAATAATGGGGGCGCTCGATCTCCGGGTGAGCCCGGCCGCTCGCATCCCGGACGCAGGAGGCGGAAAAAAGGTGGCCCACCACGGCCCAGGTGGCGGGGATGTCGTATTCGTCGAGCATGGCCAGCAAATCGCGGACGACCCCGCGAAGATCGGGATATTTACGGTCGAAGTCTTTCGCGGAGGTGTGGTCCCGGCTGCCCCACACGAGCTCCTTGTCGAGGCTCAAGATGAAGGTGGGTCGCATCTTAACTGGGATCCTTAAAGTCAGACCGGAGCAAGGCCTCGATCGATTCCTTGAGCATATCAAGGCAGCGCGCAAAGTCCGCCTCAGAGCCGCCCATCGGATCCGCGACATCCTGTTCTCCGTAGCCGGCCTGCTCGCGGAAAAGGCGCGCGCGGCTTGAGAACTCCGGGAAGCGTTCGAGGATGTGGTCAAGGTGGGCTTGCGTCATCGCCAGAATGAGGTCCGCATCGCGCAGAACCTCGCGGGTGCTCAGACGAGGCTTGTGCACGAAAGGCGGTACCCCTTCCGCGGTGAGGAGCTTGCGGGCGTGCGCGGGCACTTCATACCACGACTCCGCCGCGATGCCGGCCGAGGCCGTCTCAA
>JAYTSX010000258.1:0-4574 GCA_043745445.1 Elusimicrobiota bacterium | reverse complement strand
TGATCATGAGCGGCAAGGCCTTCTCGGGATACTGGTACGGCCCGTAATTATTCGACGCGCGCGTGGTGACGACGGGCGCCTTGTGGGTGACGAAATAGGAACGGACTAACAGATCGGAAGCGGCCTTTGAAGCGGCGTAGGGGCTATTGGGCTCGAGATGGTCGCCTTCTTTCGAATACCCTTTCGGGATGGACCCGTAAACCTCATCCGTTGACACATGCACGAAGCGCTTCACCTTAAGGCGCATCGCCGCGTCGAGCAGAACTTGCGTGCCGAGAATATTGGTTTGCAGAAACGCGCCCGCGTCTAGAATCGAGCGGTCCACATGGGTTTCGGCCGCGAAATGGACGACGGCATCGCAGCCTTGCATGGCACGGTCCACGGCCTTGGGGTCGCAGATGTCCTTCTTGATCGTCAGGACCTTCATGCCCTTCAGGTTCGCGGGGTTACCTGCGTAGGTCTGCTTGTCGAGATTGACGATTTTCCAGGACGGGCGAGCGCTACTCAAGAAGCGAATGAAATTCGCGCCGATGAACCCGAGCCCGCCGGTGACCAGCAGCTTCAAAGCTTCTTCCCGTGTTTCATCGGGAAATACTCGTTGACGAAATAGTCCCAGGTCATGCGCAGGCCGTCGTCGAACCCGACCACGGGCTTGTAGCCGAGCTCCCGGCGAATTTTGCGGTTGTCGGCCCAGGTGCGGCGCACGTCGCCGCCGCGCATCGGATGATGGCGGCGCTTAAGAGTGCGGCCGGTCAGGCTCTCGATGCCTTCGACGACGTCAAGCAGGCTAAAGGTCTCGGAGTTGGCCACATTGTAGACCTCGCCGGAGGTCGCCTTGGGGCCTTTCGCGGCGAGGATGTTGGCGCGGACCACGTTGGCGACGAAGGTAAAATCGCGGGACTGCTTGCCGTCCCAGTGCACATCGAGCGGCACGCCCAGATAAGCCTGCTCCATGAACTTGGGGATCACGGCGGAGTAAAGAGACTCGGGATCCTGGCGCGGGCCGAACACATTGAAGTAGCGCAACGAGACGGTCTCGAGGCCAAAGGATTTGGCGAACACGATCGCGTAGTGCTCGGCGGCGAGCTTGGAGACGGCGTAGGGCGACATCGGCTGGGAGCGCATGTCCTCGCGCTGCGGGAACACCTTGCAGTTGCCGTAGGCCGAGCTCGACGAGGCGTACACGAAGCGCTTGACCTTCGCGTCGCGTGCGGCGATCAGCATGTTCAGCGTGCCGGCGACATTGGCCTCGTTCGACGGGATGGGGCGATCCATGGACTTCGGCACGGACCGGATCGCAGCCTGGTGCAGGACATAGGTCACGCCCTTGCAGGCTTTCTGGCAGTCCGCCAGGCGCGTGATGTCCCCCTTCTGGAACTCAAACTTGCCGCCGATGACCTTCAGCTTCGCGCGCGTGCCGGTCGAGAGGTTGTCGATGATGCGAACGCGCTCGCCGCGGCGGACGAGCTCGGACGCGATGTGCGAGCCGATGAAGCCGGCGCCGCCGGTGACGAGCCAGAGAGATTTAGCCATGTGAAAGCCATATTAGCATTTCGGAGTTTGGCGTATGTTTGGTTGTCGGATGCGAAGCATCCTGCTACCCTGATGTCGACGGCCACCACGGAGGACGCAGACGAAAAAAGACGGGATGTCGGAGTCGGCGCGTTTATCGGAGCTCCCCGTACTCGGCGGGGAGCTCCTTCTTTTAGCCGCGGCGCTCGCGGGAGAGGAGCGCCGCGCCCACGACGCCCCAGTCGCGGCCGAAGGGGGCGGCCAAAACGATCTTCTTGAAGGGCTCACGGAAGGGCTGGGACGCGAAGACGCGCCGGACCGGATCGAGGACGAGCTTGCCGGCGCGCGCGACGCCACCGAGGATGAGGACGGCGTCGGGGTTGAGCACGAGGATCAGGCTGGCGAGGCCCTGGCCGAGGCGGGAGCCGACCGCGTCCCAGACTTTGAGCGCGCCGGCGTCGCCGGCCAACGCGGCTTCGGCGACGGCCTTTGGCGTGAGGGGCGCGGGCGGGCGGCGCATGAAATTTCGAGCGAGTCGCTGAATGGCGTAGGTGCCGGCGTACGCTTCGAGACAACCGCGACGGCCGCAATGGCAGAGAGGGCCCTTGAGCTCAAGGGTGAGATGGCCGATCTCGCCGGCCGAGCCGGTGGCGCCGTGATGCAGGCGGCCGCCCGTGATGAGGCCGCCGCCGACGCCGGTGCCGAGGGTGACGCCGATGACGGTGAGGGGCTTCCTTTTGAGGGCGACCACGAAGCCGCCCCAGACGGCAGCGTTGGCGTCGTTGTTGACGGTAACGGCAACGCCCAACGATTTCATGAAGGCCTTTTTGAACGAAAAGCCGGTCCAGCCCTTAAGATTGGGAACGAACAGAAGGGTGCCGGTCTTTGCATCCACGCCCCCCGCCAAGCCTAACCCGACGGATCCAAAAGTCCATGCTTTCACGATCGCCGCTGCGCGGCGTGTGAAATCGGCGGGGCCTTTGGACGGATCGGTGGGGATCTGGAGAGAGCGGAGAACATCACCCTTGGCGTTGACCAAACCGATTTTGGTGAAGGTTCCACCAACGTCGATTCCGACGGAAAGATTATTCATGCGACCGCTTTCAGCGCGGCGCCGGCGAGATAAAGAGAACCGGCGCAGATGGCGACGCTGGGAGAGCTTTTGGAATTTTTCCATGTATGAATGGCGGTCGCGGGGTCACGCTCAATAGTTATTCGCGCCTTCGGCGCGGCGCGGCGGAGGTGAACGGCGAAGTCGAGGGGATCGAGCGCGCGGGGACTCGGAGGACGCACGACGACGATATCCTTTAGAAACGGTATTAACGGCTTTAAGACACCTTCGGTGTCTTTATCCTTCATGATGCCTAAAATCCACAGAGCGGGGCGCTTTGATAACGGCGACGACTTCCAAGTCTGCGACAACGCGCGAGAGGCTTCGGGATTGTGCGCGCCATCGACGATGAGCGTCTTTGTTCCGAGCTTGATCACCTCAAAACGGCCGCGCCACGCAACCTTGGCCAAGCCGCGTTTCCAGGCGTCGCGCGGCACCAACAAACCGGACGCCTCCACGGCGGCGTGGGCAAGAGCCGCGTTCATACCCTGGCGTGACCCAAGCAACGATAGCGTATAGGATTTGCCCCACGGCGAGCGAAGCAGCTGGCGACCGTGGAGCCACTCGGTCCGTACCATCTTCCAGGGCTTCGTGACGATCACCGGATTGCCGCGCAGCGACGCGCGGCGTAAAATCGGCAGGTCAGGACGCACGGCGGGGCGGCCCGGCTTGAAGATTCCCGTTTTCTCGCGTGCGATCGCGGCCAATGTGTTGCCGAGATACGCCTGATGATCGTAATCGATGGAGGTCACGATCGCGGCAAGCGGCGAAGGCACCACGTTGGTCGCGTCGAGGCGCCCCCCCAGTCCCGTTTCCAGGACCATGACCGCGCACCTCTTATCGGCGAAGTGTTGGAATGCGATCGAGGTGAGCAGCTCGAAGTAGGTCAGCCGCTTCATCTTGTCGAGGGCGAGAGCGCGCGCCATGAGTTTCGAAAATTCCGCCTCCGAAATATCCCGGCCATCGACCGAGATGCGTTCGCGTACGGACAGCAGGTGCGGCGAGATGAAAAGCCCCGTGCTGTAGCCGGCGGCGGTCAGCACCGAGGCGAGGATGGCGCAGGTCGAGCCCTTGCCGTTCGTGCCCGCGACATGAATGGCGGGCACGCTGAGATGAGGATTGTCCAGCTCGGCGAGATGAGCGCGAACTCGGCCAAGACCGAGCTCGATCTTCGTCTCTTGGCGCTCCTCCAGAACCGCGAGCGCCTCGGCGAAAATCATTTCTGCCGCTCGATTCGCGCGCCCGCTCCCGAGAGCTTGCGCTCCACCCACTCGTAACCCCGGTCGACATGGTACACGCGGGCGATGGCGGTGCGCCCCTTGGCGGCCAGCCCCGCCACGAGCAGCGCGGCGCCTGCGCGAATGTCGGACGCCATGATCGGCGCTCCCGACAGTCGCTCCTGGCCCGCGACGACGGCGGTGCGGCCCGAGACGGCGATCTGCGCGCCCATACGCCCGAGCTCAGCGGCGTGCAAAAAGCGATTTTCGAAAACAGTCTCGGTCACTTTGGCGAAACCGGTGCACACAGTCATCAGGCTCATCCACGGGGCCTGAAGGTCGGTCGGGAAACCTGGATGTGGCTTGGTCACGATCGACACCGCTTTGGGACGCCGATCCATCGCGATCTCGATCCAGTTCTTCCCGGTCTTGATCTTCGCCCCCGCCTTCTTCAGCGCCGACAGCACGGCCGTCAGGTGCGAAGCCTCCGCGCCCACCAGCTTCACGCGACCGCGCGCGGCGGCGCAGGCCAACAAAAAGGTTCCGGCTTCAATTCTGTCCGGAATGACCCGATGGCGCGCGCCGTGAAGCTTGGCTTTGCCTTCGACGGTCACCGTCGCCGTTCCGGCGCCGACGACCTTGGCCCCTAGGCTTTGCAGAAATTTGCCGAGATCTTCCATCTCCGGCTCACGAGCCGCGTTCTTGATCGTTGTTTTTCCGGCCGTCGCGGCGGC
>JAYTSX010000257.1:0-4575 GCA_043745445.1 Elusimicrobiota bacterium | reverse complement strand
TGCCGAAGAAGGGCTCGTATGCGTGGCCGGGACGCGAGATGCTCGATGACCGCACGCGCGTTTTGCTTGAGTCACGCACGCTCGATGAGTTGATGGACGCGACGAGTGAGCTCGAGGCTGAAAATCTGGAGTCGGTGCTGGGGTACTGGGAGTATTTGCGGGAAGACTGGCGCTGGTTGCACGACGCCAAGTTCCGCAAAAAAAATCCCGGCTATCTCTCCGTGCACATCATCAGCCTGCGCGAAGGCGGACACTACCTGCGCTCGACGAAATGGCGCGGGGGCATTCCCAGCAGCGACTCGATCTCGCACTACCTTGATCTGTTGAGCAACTGATAGGGATCGCCGGAGGCCGTGCTATCATAGGCGCATGATCGCCGCTTGGATCGCGCTGTTCTCCCTGAGCGCCTCGGCCGCCGTCGTGCCCCTGCCCTCGGCCATTCGCACAACGACTACAAGCAGGCGCGTCCGCTTCTGGGGCATCTCCGACCACCCCGAGAAGCTGAAGAACTTCCTGCTTAAGCCCGGCGCCTAGCGCGGGCTGGCGAGGCGGCGGCGCGTCTCAAGGGTGCGGCGCTTCACGCCGCGAATCCACTCGTTGTCCGAGGCGTTGAGGCGCTTAAGCAGTTCGACGCGGTCCTTCGGCGGGCTCAGGCCCAGGATGTGCTTGTACATCTGCGTCTTGGTCATCGGCCGCTCGACCCACCCGATTAAATCGCCCTGGAACATCGCGGTGTCGGTCACGTCGATAGTCCCAAAGGGGTTGTGTAATTTTTCGACCAAGGCTTTCGAGTAGGGATCTTTGGCTTCTTCCGGAGAAGGCCAGATCAAGGTCGAGCCCAGCGTATTAAGGTCGGCTCCCGCGGGCGCGGGCCGGGTGGTGTTGTAGAGGACGATGTCGTCGACGGCGTCTAACACTTCGGATATCGCCGCACCCATGAAATATCCGGACACCTCGTCGGCCTTAAACCAGCCGTAACGGTAGAAGAAGGCGGAACTGCGCAGGTCGCCCCACACGGCGTGAACCGCGTCGTAGTGTTCAAAGTTGGGGGAGCCGGGGGGTGCTGTTTCCGAGGCGAGGACGCTTTTGGCGGCGTGGGTCATTTCGTGTATCACGGTCGAGATCTCGTTACAGGCGAGGTCGTAGCGGATGGCGGAGGTCCCGGGCTGCTTGAGCGCGTCCGGAAGGACCAGAACCTTGCGGAAGAATTTCCATTCGGCATTAGACGAGGAGCTGGGAGCGCCGAAGGAGACGCTGATGTTTCCTAAAAGCACACGGATGACGCCCGTGCGAAAACCGAGATCCTCGAGGCGCTGTAGGAACGGCCCCATGTCCACGCTGCCGCTTTGGTAAGACTCCGCGGGTGCTGGGGCCGCGGCGGGAGCGACTTCCACGGCGGCACGCTGCGCTTGCGCGCGCGCGCGAAGCTGGGTCATGTCGATCGCTTCAAAGGAGTCCGTTGCGCGCGTGGGGGAGGCAATTAGAGCGGCGAGCAGAAGGAGGGCCGTCGTTGAGAGGGGGTTCATGGGCCTCGATGTGAGGGTAGCCCCGGCCCTGGGGTAAGTCAAGAGCGCAATCCGGTTGCGCGTCCGCTAACGCGCGTCCAAGACCTCGACGAGGGCCTGCGCGACCTTGGCCATTTTCTCGTAGTCCAGGGTGTCGGGCGTATCGGTGCTTTCGTGGTAGTTCGGGTTACGGTAGAAGGCCGTATCGGAAAGCATGAGCGCGGGATAGCCGAGGTCCCAGAAGTTGAGCTGATCGGACAGCGCCAATCCGGAGAACACGCCCGGCATGACGGCGCCGTGCAGCGGGAAAGTGGAGGCGGCGCGCCAGTCGCGCGTGAAGCGGTTGAGCAGGCGGCGGCTTTGAACGTTTCCGACGACGCTGATATAGTCGCCGTGCGCGGGAAAAAACAGGTGCATGAACGGCGGGTAAAGCTGAGAGCCCTTTCGGGGATTATAGTAGCCCAGCATCTCGAGGCTGATCATCGCGTGGACCTTCACGCCGTTGTCGCGCATCAGGTGGGCATAGTGAGAGCTGCCCATGTTTTGTGTGCCGAAGGAGGGCGGCTCCTCCGTGCCGAAGGCGACAAAGCGGATATCGCGGCCGGGCTTGCGGGACTTAAGGATGCGGGCGGCCTCGATTAGGACAGCCACGGCGCTGGCGTTGTCATCGGCGCCGGAGGTCCCCGGCGCGGAGTCATAGTGCGCGCCGATGATCCAGGCGCCCGCTTGATCGGCGGGGGCGCAGGGCAGGACGGCCTCGACATTGTCGAACTGGAAACCGTTCTTAATGGACGGCAGCCATTGGGCGCCGTAGGGAATCTTTTTGGGTTTGTAGCCGGCCTTGGCCAGTTGATCAAAGACATAATCGCGGGCGCGAGTCTGCGCTTTCGGCGTGAAGGCGTCCCGCTCGCCGATGGTTTGCGCCAGCATGACGACATGGCCCCGCAGGCGAGCGGCGAGCGGGGACAGCGTCTTCGGGTCCTGGACCGGGAAAGTCGGCGCGACCTTGGCGAGGCGGACCTGACGCTCGGCGCGGTTGGTCATAAGGAACACCGGTCCGACGACATAAAAGAGCAGGACGGCGAGGACCGCGGTAAAGGTGAGAGTGCGGACAATGCGGGGTGGAGGGGATTTTGATTTCGGACGAGAATCGAGCCAGGCCTGAACGCGTTCGGCGACGGCCAACGGAATCGCCGCACCCCAGACCACGCCGAGGCTGATTCGCGTGATCTCGCTCGTCGATTCCCGTATGAGAATGCCGGCGCCGATGGCGAGGGCCACAAGTAGGCAATCCGCGCGCGTGCGGCCGAGCCAGAAGAGAAGTGCCACGATGGCGAAGATCATGTCGATGACCCAGGAGCCGAGGTGCAGACCCGTCAAGGCGAGATAGAGCGCCCAGGTCGCCGCACCCATGGCGGCAAGGTTTGAGCGCAGAGGCCCCCACCAGCGGCCGCCGCCAAAACGCCCGTGAGCCCAGAAAACGGGAGCGGCGAGCAAGGCCGCGCCGCCGAGCTTGAAGGCGCAGCGGTCAAAGCAGGCCAGTATCGTCGCGTGGCGGACGACGCCCATGATGAGGAGAAAGAGGAGGACCGAGATGATGGAGGATCGCGCCAGTGCGAGATCGGCTTTTTTGGCGCCGAGGGCGAAGGTGCCGGCCCACTGCACGGCGAGAAGTGCCGCCAGGATGGGAAAGATCAGGTGATGGTGCGCCGCTTGGAAAGCGGGAATGGAGGCGAGGAGGATGAACTGCGCCAGGTTGAGGATGACGACGGCGGCTACGATGCGCAAGTCTCAATCATAGCCCGATCGCCCAAGGGCGTCAAGGCAAGTCGCTTGAGATCACCAGTCGGCATGGCGCGCGGCCCAGGAGCCGGCGCGGTAGAGCGGGCCGCCGACGGCCGAACCGAGATAGATGCGGCCCTTGCAGATCCAAAAGTAAGCGTCCTGATTAAAGAGCGCGGCCAGTTCGCGCGCCTTTGCCGGTGATTCCAATATGAGGCCCCAGCCTGGCTCCCGGTGCGACCCGGCCTTGTTGCCACCGGTCACGCGGAAGCGCGCGATCTTAAGGGCTTTCAGGCGCCGGAGTAAAGCGGCGTCGCGGCGGCGGTTCAACGCGGGCGGCGTCACGCGACCCAAGGGATCGCACGCGGTGACGACGGCGAAACGGGAGGGAAGTGCGCCGCGCAGGTCCGCGGTAAAGTAGGCGTTGAAGTAGGAGGTCTTAAGCCGGGCCACAGAAGCTAGATCTGAGGATGCGGCGGCGGGGGCGTGGGCTCGGGGCGGCCTTTGCAGGCGCTCATGTGGGTCAGCAAGCTCGTGACCTTATCGCCGCAGCGCTTGCAGTAGCCGGGCTTATTGACGCGCCCGAATGTACCTTTGCCTGACGCTTTGTTTTTGTGGCTGTACCGGTTGACGATGTCCTTGATGTCGTTGGCGCGTTCCTTCTTGTCGCGCAACAAGGGGCATTCCGGCTTATGGTCGGAGAGCTTAACGACATTGACCGCATTGCACCGAAAGCAAATCTTCACCGTATACAGTGTAGCTCTTGACGCGCGGCGACGATAGAGTTATATAAAGGCATGATCGAAGAAATGGTCGCTAAGATTGAAGCCGCTATTCGCGAGACGCGCGGCGCCGACCCTAAGAACAAGGCCGAGCTGATCGCCATGCTCGAGCAGCTCAAGATTGAAGTTCGGCGCGAGACGCGCTCCAAGGATATTCTCGATAAGGCTGATGAGAAGCTCAAGGATGCCGCCGTCGAGTTCGACGTGTCCCACCCCCAGCTGGCTGCGGTCGTCGGGGAAGTCAGCATGCTGCTGTCAAAAATCGGCATTTAGCGACGGGCCTTGACGGAAACGGATCGGCCTGTTACACTGAAATTGTCGGACGGTGATGTTCGACGGCCCTGTCAGCAATACGGGACCCAACTCCATTCGGACCCTGGTCTTCTTAAAAAGCGGATCGGGGTCGCTCCTTTATAAGGCGCGGCTCCGAGGCCTCCGAGACGGAAACGGCGAGGAGGGTTTATGTCCATCCAATCGAGCGGTGAGTATCAGGACCGAGGACTCGA
>JAYTSX010000256.1:0-4582 GCA_043745445.1 Elusimicrobiota bacterium | reverse complement strand
TCCCCGCGTTCGAAGCGGCGCGCGCAAAGGCCGGCGCGGCGCCGGAGCTGGTGCTCTACAAAGATTGGGCCTGGCGGGCGCGTCCCGAAGAATCCGCGCGGCTTGAGACAGCGCTGGCCGCCGGCTACGACGCGTCGACACTCGCCGACAACGGCCGCGACTCTCTCGTGCGCCTTACCCCAAGACTTCGCGGGCAACGATAAGGCTCTGAACCTCGGTCGTGCCCTCGTAGATTTCGGTGACGCGCACATCTCGGAAATAGCGCTCGACCGGGAACTCACGCACGAAGCCGTTCCCGCCGTGAATCTGCACCGCGTCATAGCAAGCCTTATTGGCGATGCGCGAGGCGAAGGACTTCGCCATCGACGCCTCCATCGTGCATTTCTCGCCCTTGGCGAGCTTCGACGCCGCCTGATAGACGAGCAGCCGCGCGGCCGCGATGTTGGTCGCCATGTCGCATATCTTCGCCTGCGTGAGCTGGAACTCGGAGAGCTTCTTGCCGAACTGCTTGCGCTGTTTGGCGTAGGAGACCGCCTCCTCGAGTGCCGCCTGCGCGATGCCGACGGCCTGCGCGGCGATGCCGATACGGCCGCTATCAAGCTGGCTCATCGCGATCTTAAAGCCCCCACCCACTCCGCCGAGCAAAGCCGTCTTGGGAATCTTCGCGTTGTTGAATGTGATCTCGCGCGTGTCCGACGCACGCAGGCCCATCTTCTTCTCCTTCTTGCCGATGGCGAAGCCGGGCATGCCCTTTTCGACGATGAGGCAGGTGATGCCGCGCGAGCCAGACTCTTTATTGGTCGACACGAAGGTCAGGAACACCGACGCGAAGCCCCCGTTGGTGACCCACGACTTGGTGCCGTTGACGAGCCAGCAATCACCCTTGTCTTCGGCGGAGGTGGAAAGCGAACCCGCGTCGGTGCCGGAGCCCGGCTCAGAGAGCGAGTACGCGCCGATCCACTCCCCCGAGGCCAGTTTGGGAAGATATTTCGCTTTCTGCTCGTCGGTGCCGTGCTTGGCGATCGCCGCGCAGACCAAAGAGTTGTGCACCGTAGCGCAGACCTGGAAGGAGGCCGAGCCGCGGGCGAGTTCCTCCATCGCGGCCGCATAGGCCAGGGAATCGACGCCAAGGCCGCCGAATTCCTCGGGCACGGACAGGCCGAAGAAGCCGAGGGCGGCGCCCTCTTGATAAACAGCCTCGGGGATCGCTTCCTTCTCGTCCCACTCCAGGGCGCCGGGCTTGAGGCGTTTGTCGGCGAACTCTCGGGCGGAGTCGCGCAGCATCGCCATCGATTCGGTGAAATTGAAATCCATTTTATTTTTTCGGGTACTCGTAGAACCCCGCCCCTGATTTGACGCCCAGCTTTCCAGCCGCGACCATTTCACGCAGAAGCTTCGCCGGCTTGTACTTGACCCCGCCGAAACCTGTGTCGAGGACTTCCATGATCGCGAGGCAAACATCGAGGCCGATGTAATCGGCCAGCGCGATCGGACCCATCGGATGAGCCATGCCGAGCTTCATGATGGTGTCGATGTCCTCTTTAGATGAAACGCCTTCTTGGAGGCATAGGACCGCCTCGTTGATCATCGGCATGAGAACGCGATTGGAAACGAAACCGGGGAAATCATTCGCCACGGCGGGAATCTTGCCGAGCTTGACCGTCAGCTCTTTGACCGCCTCGGTCGTCGCGTCGGAGGTTTTCTTGCCGCGAATGATCTCGACGAGCTTCATGACCGGAACCGGGTTCATAAAGTGCATGCCGATGACGCGCGCGGGGTCCTTCAGGGGTGCGGCGATGTCGGTGATCGGCAACGACGAGGTGTTCGTAGCGAGGATCGCGCCCGGCGCGCCGTGTAGCTCCAGATCTTTAAACACCGCCGTCTTAATGTCGAGGCGCTCGGGCACGGCTTCGACGGCAAGATCAAAGCCCGCCGCCTCAGCGATGGAGGTCGCCGTCTTAAGGCGTGCGAGAGCTGCGTCTCTGTCGGCGGCGCTCAGAACGCCTTTGGCGACCTGGCGTTCCATGTTCTTGACGATGGTCGCCAGCGCTTTATCGGCGAGTTCCTTCTTCGCCTCAACAAGCGTCACGGTGAAACCCTTCTGGGCGAAAACATGGGCGATGCCGTTGCCCATGGTGCCGCCGCCTACGACACAGACGCGCGTGATGGCCATACGCGAGTTTATCAAATCGCCCGAGGGCAGCGGCGCGCGCTCAGAGGAAAATAGTGCTGGCCACGCGGCGAAACCCAGGCGCTCTCGATGATGACGCGCTTCTTGAGCCTTTCAAAAATGTCGACCGCTCGAGCGTCTACGGCCTTGGCTCCGGCATCGCGCGAGCGGAACATTTTGTCGGCGGCGAAAATCACCTGACCGCCCGCGCAGATCCGGGCCTCGAGCTCACTCTCAAGCGCCGCGCCGTACGGCTCACGCCGCTCGCCGTAGCCCGGACCCGTTTCAGTTTTTTCCTCGGTTCTCAGCGCGATGATCGGAACGCGTTTGGCTAGGCCGTAGGAAAGTGACCAATCCGGTTCCGACAGAGCCAGGATCAGGTCCTTCGGCCCGAGACGGGACGCCAGATACCGCGCTTCTTCAAGACCTAAATTGATGCCGGGCGCGTATTCCGGCGGGCTCTGCACGCTGCGGACCACCAATAAAGCCGCGGCCGCCGCGCACCAGGCCCAGGCGGGTGTCCGGCGCGCCAATGTCAGGGCCAGCAAAGCAGGCAGCAAAAGTCCCCCCGCGTATACGAACCGATTCGCCGGATCACAGGCGAAATAGAAGATTGAAATAAGCGCCCAAAGCCCCGCGCCAAGCCGCCACAGAACCGCACCGCGCCAGCCGAGAACTCGGGCGGGGCGAAGGGACGCCGCCAGGATCAAAACCGGGACGAGCCGGGGCCAATCGGACGGCGCGTCGCTGTTCCAGTAAGCTCCCAGCTGGGCGGACAGATCGCGCGACACCCACACCGGGACGATCTCCGACGGCAGCGAATCCATGAAGCCGGCGATGCTGGGCTGGAAAGGCCAGCCGTGAAGGCTAAACCGCCACAACATCGCGGCATACCCGACGGCCGCGGGCACGAGCGCCGCGCCCGCGCACGCGGCGCACATAGCCGCGCGCGAGGCGCCCTTTTCGCCCCGGCGAAACAGTTCCACCCCGACGAGGAGAAGGGCCAGTCCCGCCGCGGAATCAAAGGCCGCGGCGGTCCCGACGAGCAGACCCGCCCACGCCGCGTCGCGCGCGCTCACGGCCTCACGCTCGACGAGCACCAAGGTTGCGCCGAGCAAAGCCGCCGTCGAAAAGTTATACGCGCAGGATTGCAGGCTCCAACTCCAGAGATTGGCCGAGGCGGCTGCGATGAGGGCCGCGCCGAGCGCGAGTTCCCCGCTCCCCGACACGCGCCGAGCCAACCGATGGATGAGCACGAGATGGGCGCAGCCGGCGGTCAAGCTCGCCATCAGAAGCCCCGGCAAGGCCGGCCCCACACCCCCGGCCATTTCCCACGCGCGGCGAATGAGCCCGATGAGCAGCGGGAGAAGCGGATGAAAAGGTTCGAGCGTATTGTAGGCCCCGGCCGCCTCGACGAGCGGATACATCAAGGTATGCGTGTTATGGGCGACGGGAGGCCACAGGAGGCGCACGGCGGCGAACAGCGCGGGCGCGATCCAAGGTGCCGCGCGGGAATTGACGAATTTCACGCCTCTAGAATAGCGAACCCTGAGGACCTAAAGCGAGCAAGCCCTTTGCCGCGCGCCGCAGGGACCGGTCGGCCCAGAGGAAGGGCTCTCCCGTATCCTAGAATGGGCGCAATGATCTCCGCCCTGACTGGTCTCGTGCTGGCATTGAGCCTTCCTTCATTCGCCGGCGTCGTCGCCGCTCCGCAATTGACCGGATCCTTCAGCGGCCTCGGCGGTGTTCCCGCGATCTCTGCCACGCCGGCGGCGATCTCGCCCCTTTCGTCCTTATCCGCGCCCTCGCTCATGCTGCCAACTGTGGTCCCGACTCTTCCTGCGCTTCCCGCTGTTTCGCTTCTCGCCGCTCAGGTGGCCCCTCCCATGAAGGAAGCGGCCAAGCCACTATCCACTGAAGCCTCCGCTGCGGCCGCAAAATATTTGTTTGACGGCGGCCGCGCCTCCGCGCCCGGACCGGATTGGACGCTCGGCGCTTTCGAAGGCGACGGCGGCGCGCCGATTCATTACAAGACGCGCGCCGGGGCCGGCGCCGGACCGGCTCGCGTGTACGCGGGCGGCCTCGCGCTGAACGAAAGCTTCGAGCCGCTGTTCGCGCGCGCTGAAAAGCCGGCCGGCAACGAGCTGTTCGTCTGGACGCGCGGCCACGCGCCCTCCGCCTGGCTCAAGACCAAGAGCCCCATCGACGCCGACGCCCGCGACCTCGCGCGCGCGGTCCTCATCGCGGCGAAGACCTCGCCCGGGGGCAAGGTCGAGCTCGCCCTCCATTCCTTCGGGACGCTCGTCTTCCAGCGCATGATCCAACTTCACGCCGAGCCCGCCGTGGCCGCCGCGCTTGAAGCGCTCGCCGGCTCGCGCGTATTCCTCCTCCACGCAACGACGCACTACGAGG
>JAYTSX010000255.1:0-4600 GCA_043745445.1 Elusimicrobiota bacterium | reverse complement strand
GGCAAGGGCGGGCAGAAGGTCAACAAGACCTCGAACCGCGTCCAGCTGAGCTATCCTCCTCTCGAGATTCGGGTGGCCTGCCAGCGCGAGCGCAAGCGCAGCCTCAACCGCTTCCTCGCCCTGCGCGAGCTCGTGGATCAGGTCGAAATGAAAATCTCCCCGGAGACCTCCGAGCGTCTCCAGGAGATGGACCGAGTACGCCGGCGCAAGGCGCGCGCGCACGCCCGCTCGGCCGACAAGCACGCACCGAAGCCCGAATGAGGCTCACATGGCAGGCGTGAAGATCCGAGCCGCCTTCGTCTTAGCGCTTCTCGCCTGCCTCGGCCTGCCCTCGCGCGCCCAGCCAGATGGCCGCGTCTTCACCGTGGCCGAGATCACCGGTGAGGCAAAGCGCGCACCCACCACGCCGCAAAATGTCCGGGAGCGTTTCAGCGCTGTGCTTGATTTCGCGCAGGCGAGCGGCCAGCCGGGACGCTTCCTCAAAAGAGCCACGGTCGGGAATATCCAGAGCTTGATGGCCGCGGGACGCCTCGCGGATGCGGCGCCGCTCGTTCACGCGGTCATGCTCAGTCTTGAGAAGCCTCAAGGAGACTTCGCGGCGGGCGGCCCGCCCCCTCATATGCAACGCGGCATGCCGCCCGGCGGCCGGCCCGCGCCCGACGGAGAAATCCACGGCGACCAGGTGCCGATGATGCTCTCCTCCCCCCAGGCCCCCGCCCCCGTCGCGCCGGCTGAGCCCGCCGTGCGCGTTCGGCCGATCAATCCGTTTTCATCCGTCCCATCCGAGAAGCCGGTCGCTCCCGCCGTGCCGGTCGCGCAGACGCCGAAGGCCGGTGGGACGCCGTGGGGGTGGATCCTGCTCGTCGCGTCTCTGCTCCCCGTAGGAGCGTTGGCCTGGAGCGTCCGGCGCAAGGCGCCGCCCGTCGAGCCCCAGCCCAGCCCCGCCGACACGAAGCTCAGCCTCACCGACAAGTACACCGTCGGACGCCTGATCACCAGCGGAGGCATGGGCGAGGTGTATGAAGGCAAGGATCTCACCTTGGGACGCAAGGTAGCGCTCAAGAAGATGCTTCCGGACCTGAAGCTCGACGCCGCCCTTCGCCAGCAGTTCCTCAACGAAGCCCGCACCGTCGCCAAGCTCACGCATCCCTACATCGTCCAGATCCACGACTGCATGGAGAGCGGCGAGGATGTTTACCTGGTTTTCGAGTTCGTCAAAGGGAAGACCTTGGCCCAGATTCTGACCGAGAAGCCGCGCCTCTCGCTCAAGGAATGTCTTAAAATCTTCTCGCATGTGTGCCCCGCCATCGATCACGCGCACAAAAACCACATCCTGCACCGCGACCTCAAGCCCGCGAACATCATGATCGACGACAACGGAATCTCCCGGGTGATGGATTTCGGCATCGCCCTCGAGTCCACGCGCACGATGGCGAACGGCGGGCAGGACTATCTCGACGCCTCAGGCACCTTGCGCTACATGCCGCCCGAGCAGCACTACGGCAAAAGCGTGCGCGCCTCCGATGTCTACGCCATGGGCGTCTGCCTGTATGAGATGACGACGGGCACCTTGCCGTTCGCCGCCGGAAGCGTCGAAGAGCTCATCGAGCAAAAGCGGAACCGCCGCTTCCCTGCGCCGAGCACGCTCGTCCCCGCGTTGCCCCGTGAGTTCGATCTCTTCGTCACCTCGGTCCTCGCTCCGGACCCGCAGGAACGCATGGGCAGCGCGCTGGAGTTCCTCGAACTCCTCGAGGGGGTCGCCGCCGCATGAAGTACTTCACCACGGAGGAAGCCGACGCCCTCATCCCCGAGCTCGAGAAGATATTCGAGGCCGTCGCCGACCTCGCCGCCCGGGCCGAGGTGAAGGCCGCGGGCCTGCGCAAGCGCCAGGCGACCCCGGACTACGACCAGGCCGCCGCGGCGATCGAGCGCTCCCAGCTCCAGTTCCTCGCCCAGGGCATCAACGAGTGGATGCAGAAGATCGTCGAGCTCGGCGCCTTGCCCAAGGGCGTGAGCCCCGCCCTCGTGGACTTCCCCTCGCGCGTCGACGGCCACGAGGCTTACCTGTGTTGGAAGCTCGGCGAAAAGCGGGTGTCCCACTATCACCCCGTGGACGAGGGCTTCTCCACGCGCAAGCCGCTCCCCAAGCGCCGCTGAGCGGAGAAGGGCCCGCGGAAGATGTAAAATGTCGACATGAAGGCCATTCGCGCCTGGGTGCGCTTGCTGTTTTATCGCATGAAGGGCAGCTTCCATGTCACCATGGGCGAGCAAAGCTTCCAGTGCGACCCCGAGAGCTGGCGCTACTGGCGCTTCATCGACAGCGGGAAGTGGGAGCCTCACACCCTCACGATCTACTCCAAGCTGCTGGGAAAGCAGGATTCGTATCTGGACATCGGCGCGTTCATCGGACCGACGGCGCTCTACGCCTCGCGCCTATGCGCCAAGGTCTACTGCCTGGAGCCCGATCCCCACAACTACGAGCTGCTGCTCAAGAACATCCGCCTGAACGGGGCGCGCAATATCCGCACCCGCGAGGTCGGGCTCTACCACGAGAACACGACACTTTCCTTTGGAAACCCTGACGGACTCGGCACCAGCGGCTCGAGCCTGCTGTTCAGCGAGGATCCGGGCTCCGTCACGATCACCTGCGTGACCTTCGCCGACGCGCTGAAGCACTGGGACTTGAAAAAGCTGAAGCTGACCAAGATCGACATCGAGGGCGCCGAGTTCGACCTCTTGCCGCGCATCGGCGCGGAGGTGGCGGCGGCCTCCGAGAATGTTTTTCTCTCGACCCACGGCCCGCACTTCCCCAAGGCCGAACGTGCGGCGAAGATGCGCCTCCTCGAGCCCTTCTTCGCCCGCTACTCCCACATCTACGACACGAACCTGAAGCGCATCCAGCCTCAGGACATCGTCAAAGACGAATACGCCGACGCCTACATCGAGTTCCTCTGCTCGAACCAGCCCGTATTTTGACGGCGTGCCGTAGGCGCAATTTGGTTGAATAGCGCGTCGTTCAAGGAGACCCATGGGCTTTCTACTCGGCGCGGCGTTCGGTTTCGTGGCTTGGTTCCTGCTCAACTACCTCGTGGCCGGTCTGTACACGGTCGACCAGAACGAGCGCGCGGTCAAGACGAGCTTCGGGCGCGCCCAGCGCCTGGAGGGGACCAAGACCTTGGACGACCCCGAGCTCAAGGCGACCCTCAACGCCGATGAGCAGCAGCGCTACAACTATCCTCAGCTGCGCGTGATCCCCGCCGGCGGTCCCTACTTCAAGTGGCCCTGGGAGAAGGTCTACAAGGTCTCGATCGCGACCGAGAGCGTCAACATCGCGATGGACCCCGAGACGCCGGGCGCCAACAAGGGCGGCACCGTCCTCGAGGCGATCACGATGGACCAGCTCAACACCGGCCTCACCGGCCAGATTCGCTTTCGCGTCTCCGAGCGCAACCTGTACGCCTATCTGTTCGGCATCAAGACCCCGATCGTCCATGTGATGGGCTACTTTGTCTCCGTCCTGCGCGAGAAGATCGCCACCTTCGAGGCGCCGAAGCTCGAGGGCGCGTCGGCGGCCCAGGCCACGGGCTTGAGCGAGCTCAGCGGCGTGTCGATCAACGACATCCGCAAAAACCTGCGCGCGCTCAACGACCAGATGGACCGCGACTGCAAGTCGTCGACGGCCCGCTACGGCATCATCCTCGACGCATCTTTGATCACCGGCATCGATCCGCCCACCGAGGTCGAGTCGGCGCTCGCGGCCATCAACACGGCCCACAACCATGTCTCCTCTGAGATCAGCCTGGCGCAGGCATCCGCGGACCAGAAGATCGTGCAGTCCAAGCGAGCCGTCGAGCTCGAGACGCTCAACGCGCAGGCCGAGGTCGAGCCCCTGCTCGCGCTGGCCAAGCAGCTCACGGACCTGAAGGCCATCGGCGGCGAAGGCTCGCTGATCGCGTACCTGCGCAATGTCCGCCTCGGCCTGTTCAAAAACACCAAGCAGTTCGTGATTGAGAATCGTCAGCATTGGGAGGGCCGCTAACATGAATCCCTTTATCTTGTCCGCCGGCGTGACTTTCTTCGGGCTCTTCATCCTCGTCCCCATCCTGCTCGGCTTCACGCGCATGCTGGGCGTCTACACGATCGTCCACGAGGGCACCTCGAAGGTGTTCGTGCTGTTCGGCAATGTCCTGGAGACGATCACCGAGCCCGGCATCCACTTCCTTTGGTTCAAGATGGGGCCCGCCGCGCTCATCGTCAACTGGATCGGCTCGTGCTACACGCTCGACATGCGCATGGACCAGGTCTACCGCCGCTCCGAGCCCGTCAACTCCGAGGAAGGCGCGCCGATGGGCATCGGCATCTGGTACGAGATGTACGTTTCGGATCCGGTCGCCTTCCTGTTCAAGAACGCCGACCCGCGCGGCTCGCTGGCCGCGAACGTCAGCAACGCGACGGTCCGCTCGCTGTCCAACATGAAGCTCGCGGCCATGCTCGGAAACCGGCACCAGATGAGCACGGTCGTGCGCGAGGAAGTATCGCCCAAGAGCCACGAATGGGGCTACAAGCTCGGCTCGGTGTACATCCGCAAGGTCCACCTGCG
>JAYTSX010000254.1:0-17486 GCA_043745445.1 Elusimicrobiota bacterium | reverse complement strand
AGCTTCCGGTAAGTCCCCATCGCGGTCACGGCGCGGGAGGACAGCGGATAAAGAGGATCGAGGCGCTCCTTCTGGGGCACATAGCCAAAGCGCGGCTTGCCGAAAAGACCGCCGTGCTCGGAGAGTTCTCCGCGCAGGCAAGGAATGAGACCGAGCATCGTCTTGAGGACCGTCGTCTTGCCGGAGCCGTTATGCCCGAGAATGCCCCAGAAGGAGCCGGGGTAAACTTCGAGATTCACCTTGGTCAGAATCGGCGTCTTGCCGTAGCCGAGCGCGGCGTTCTTGAAATGGATCAGCGGCGAGGCGGGAGCCTTGGTCATCGGGCTAGGACCCCTTCGGCTCCTTGCCGAGGGCTTTGAGGAGGTTGCGCAGATTCGCCTCGCAGAACTTGACGAAAGTGTCCGAGCCCGGCAAGGCATTGCCCATGACCCCGATGACGGCGACCTTGGCTCCCGTTTGCTCCGCGAGCCATGCCGGCGTCTTAGCGTCGAAGTGCTGTTCGCGCACGATGAGCTGGATTCCCTTTTCCTTCATGTCCTTGACGAGCCCGGCCAAATGGGTCGGTGTCGGCGCGACGCCGGGCTTCAGCTCGATCGTGTCGACGAACTCAAGGCCGGTGAAGTCGGCCAAGTAGGCGACATCCTTGTGATAGGAAACGGCTTTGATCCCTTTGAGTGGCACGACCCACCGCCGCCACTCGGTGATTTTCGGCTCGAGCTCGGCGAGGTAGGCCTTGAGGTTTTTCTCGTAGTCCGCGGCGTGCGCCGCGTCGAGGCGGGACAGTCCGTCGGCGATGTTTCGCGCGATGGCCGGACCGTTGGCCGGGCTCATGTTGTAATGCGGATTGCCTTGCGGGTGAAGCTCGCCCTGCGCGCGGCTGAGGCTGTTCGGCTTCTCGAGTATGCGCACGCCGGTCGAGCAGTCGATGCAGCCGGGGCCGAGGCAGTTCATGGTATCAGGATCGGGCCGCATCGCCGGATTGCGCGCCACATCGAGAAGGCCGGGCAGAAACACATGCTCGACCGACAGCCCGAGGTAGACGACGGCGTCGGCCCGGTTGAGCTTGGTCACAAAACTCGGTTTCATGACCACCTGGTGGATGTCCTCGGGCCCGCGCGCCAGTCCCTGAACCTCGACGAGGTCGCCCCCGACGCGCGACACGATATCGACGAGCTCGGGGATCGTGGCCACGACGCGAAGCTTGGCCTCGGCGTGGAGCGGCAAGCTGACGAGCGCGGCGATCAGGATAATTATTTTCATGGGGGCCTCGAAATCGTATCTCATTAGCGGTCGCGGAAGCCGTGAACATGCTTACCGAAGATGCCGGTCCACTGTACTCCGACGGTGTTGTCGTCGCGTCGGCTCGGAACATTGACTCTCGTGCGGGAGTACGCCAGTCTCAGGCGATGGAACTCCGTCAGGTCGTAGGTCGCGTAAGCGGTATAAGTCCTGGTCAAAGTTTTGGCCGTGTCGAGATCCTCGGCGAGATCGATCATTACGCCGGGCCGCCAATTCCGCCCGACTTTGATCTGTAGGTAAGAAAAGCCCGCGTAGGAACGCACGCGGTCGGTGGGGAGGTTGGTCGTCGCGTCGAAGCGGCGTTCGTTGTTTTGCATGACTTCGGTGCCCCAGACGACGCCCTTATACAAACCTCCGGAGGCAGGCTGGTAACGGTAGGTCAGGTCGACGCCCGCCAGGCTGCGCCAGGTGTTCTTGCGCGTCTCGATTCCCGCGGAGGTGTTGGCCGTGTCCGGGGTGCCGTCGCCATTGAAGTCGGTGCCGGCCACAGAGGTGTCCGTGACGAAGCGGCGGGGTGTCCACGCCTCGCTGACGCCGAGCTCAAGGCTATGATCGTCGCCGATGTCCGTGTAGGCCGCGAGTCGCCCGAGATAGGTGAAGCTTTGGAGCGGGCGCGCGGCGGCGTTGTCGGCTCGCGTGTTCTCGCCGCCGAGCTTATTGTAGAAACCGCCGGTCGCGGTCATGTAGAACGGGACGGGGAGCAGGTACGAGACTTCGACGCCGTCAGCCTGCGTCTCGCCGCCGATGAAGGTGTCGAGCGAGCGGGGGCGGTCGATGACGGGCAGTTCGTGATCGTGGAAGTGAGCCAGCCGGCCGAACGAGGCGAACAAGCGTCCGCCCGTGATGGTGAGATTGTAAGGAAGGGCCGTGGTCTGCAAAGTGGCCTCTTCAATGTCCACGCCCGAGCGCGTGCCGTTGATAATGGCCCAGCCCTTGAGGAATGGATCGATCGGCGCCTCAACACTCATCTCCGCAGACCGAAAGCCCAGGTTGGCCTTGTCCGAGGTCCGGCTGAAGGCGAAGTCGATGGACATCCCCATCGCCGGATTGTAGGCGGATAAGGAGGTTTTGGGCGGAGCGCCTTCAATCTTGTTGAGGCGCTCTTCCAAGGCCTTGATGCGGGCCTCGGCGGAGGGGGCGACTTCTTCGGCGCGGGCGACGGCGGTGATCAGGAGGGTGAGAAGGAGGAGGGGTCTCATATTGATAATGATAACACAGTATCACATTAGCGTCAACCCCTGTTTTGCTATTATCCTCCCATGCAGCGCGACACCAGCCAGCGGCGGGCCATCCGCCGCGCACTTGAGGACGCGGGGCGGCCGCTCGGCGCCCTTGAGGTCCTCGAGGCGTCGAAGGGCTTCGCCCCCGGCCTCGGAATCGCGACGGTGTACCGGAACATCAAGGCGCTCCTTAAAGAAGGGGACATCTCCGAGGTCCAGCTCCCCGGCGAGCCGCCGCGCTACGAGGCGGCGGGCAAGGACCATCACCATCATTTCCGCTGCGAACGCTGCGAGAAAGTCTACGAGCTCGGCGGAGCCTGCTTGCCCGACCTCAAGAACGCCTTGCCGCGCGGCTTTCGCGTGACCTCGCACGAGGTTCTCGTCCATGGCGTGTGCGCCGCGTGTTCTAAGAGATGAACATGCCTTGGGGCTTTGGCTCCTTCGACCGCGTCGCCTTCGGCCTGATCAATGGAGTCTGGACGCACCCGACCTTGGACGCGATCATGCCGGTGATCACGGATATTCATAAGGTTCCGTGGTTCATGTTCGGCGTCGCGCCCGCGGGCCTCGCTTTTTGGCTCTATAAAGGACGAAAGAACGCCCTGCGCGTGCTCGTGGTCGCGGCACTCGCGATGGGCGTCTGCGACCTGCTCGCCTACCGCGTCATCAAGCCCTGGGCCGCGCGTCCGCGTCCGGAGTACGCGGGTATCGGCGCGATCGTGCGTAGTGACTCGGGCGGAAAATTCGGCTTCCCGTCGAATCACTCGGCCAACGCGGGTGCGGCGGCCGCCGTGCTGTCCGTTGCGTATCCGGCGGCGGGATTCGTTTTCTGGAGCTTGGCGGGTCTCGTCGCGTACAGCCGCGTATATTGCGGCCAGCACTATCTGTTCGATGTTCTAGCGGGCCTGGCGCTCGGCGGACTTCTCTCCTGGCCGTGGGCCGTGCTGATGCTCGGCACGGGATCCGGCGCCGGAAAGAAGAAAAAGAAGCGTTAGAGCCTAGCGGCTGCAGTTAGCCCACAACAAAGGTTGGCCGGTAGGAGTCTGCGTCGGTGCCGCCGCCTCCGAGGTGACGAACAGTTCAAAGCGCCGCAGCGAAGAGCGCCGCACCTGCGGCGAACAGCAGGGTTTCGATCACCTTCGTTTTATTTTTCATCGTGCTCCTCCTGTCCATCCGGTGGAGTGCTCAAGGTACGAAGATATGCGAGAGGAGCGGACCTGATCAGCGGAGAGCATCTCGCCTTCGATCTCGCTCGACTTCACGCGTCAAAGTTTCGAGTGCCGCTTCTTGGCGCAGGGCGCTTAAGCGCTGGTGGGAGAGGCGGCGCCGCGGTTCTTGTTGCCGTCGTGATCGTGCTCGTCGGCGTAGCCAAGCTTCTTGACGAGCTTCTCGAGCTCAGCCTTGTCGCCGTTGGTTTCGACGACATCAGACAGGTGCTCGAGGTAAGTGACCGCCTCGTTGAGCGCGATGCGGACCTTGTCGTCGGTCTCGCGGCGGGCCCACATCTTCAGCGAGCCGTGCAAAGTCAGCATGCGCTCGCCGGTCGGGTCCATCAGCTTGAGCCAGAGGTACTGGGTCTTGAAGGCGTTGACCTCACCCGCGATTTCAGCCTCGGGGGTCAGCGTGCCGGCCGCGTGATCGCGTGAGTGCTGGGCCTCGTGCGCGACAGTCGCGTAGGTGAAGGCGTCGCCGACCAAAACGCCGAGCAGCTTCATATGCTCGTTGAGCTTGACGACCCCGCCGCTGACCGAGTTGCGCATGTACTGAAACAGGCCCATCTGATTGGCCGAGAGCTCATCGCGCGTGTCGTAGGTAAGGCGCTTGCTTGCCGAGAGGGCGCGGGCTTCGGCGATCGTGGCCGTGATCTCGGGCGGCGGCGGCTCGCGGTGGGTACGCTTCCACTCGGCGATGCGTCGGTCGGCGGCCTCCTGCATGCCTTCGATCGAGCCGACCTTACCCGCGACGGGCTCGCGCTCCATGCGGCGGTAGTTGCCGGAGGCGACCACGAGGCGCTCCTCGGGGAGCTTGTCGAAGAATCCGTACGCCTGGGACTTCACGGAGATGTCGGAGACGCGCGTGTCGGCGACGCAATCGCGCAAAGCGTCCGCACGGGCCTTGAGAATGCCGGGATCGACGAATTCCTGGGGGGCGTCACCGGGCGCGGGCTGATCCGCGAAGGCCGGAGCCGCTATGAGGAGGAAAGTGAGAGCTAAAAGCGTCATGTGATCAGTATAGAGGAAAACGCCCGACGACACTTGGGCCCTGGGGCCCAGTCGCGTCTAGGTCTTAGGGCCTAGAACGACCTTGTAGGGCAGGGTCTCGTAGTGCGCTTGGAGCGACTTGACCCCCATGCTGGCCCCCTGAAGCACCGCGATGGCGTGGACGGCCGCGCCGGCGCTGTTCAGGTTCGTGATGCAGGGGATGTTGAGCTCGAGCGCGGTGCGCCGGATGGCGTAGCCGTCGGCGCGAGAGCGCTTTCCCGAGGGGGTGTTGATGACCAGGGACAGGGTTCTCTGCCGCATGAGGTCGACGACATCGGGCTTTCCCTCTCCGACCTTCGCGACGCGCGAGGTTTCCAGGCCGTGGCGCGTCAGGAAGTCGGCGGTGCTTCGCGTGGCCACCAAGGTGAACCCGAGCTGGCGCAGCGAACGGGCCATCTGCACGATCTGGGGCTTGTCCTCGTCACGCACGCTCACGAATACGGAGCCCGAAGTCGGCAGAAGCATGCCCGCGGCCTCTTGAGATTTTGCGTATGAGCGGGGGAAGTCGGTGTCCAGGCCCATGACCTCGCCGGTGGATTTCATCTCCGGTCCGAGCTTGGGATCTACCCCCGGGAACTTAATGAACGGCAGCACGGCTTCCTTGGTCGCGGTGTAGGACGGCTCGACGGTTCCCTTCAAGACGGCGGGCGCCAGGAGCTTCTTGAGCGGCTTGCCCATCATGACCCAAGTCGCGATGCGCGCGATGGGCAGGCCCGTGGCCTTGCTGACGAACGGCACGGTGCGTGAGGCGCGCGGGTTGGCCTCGAGAATGTAGACGGCGCCGTCCTTGACCGCGTATTGCACGTTCATGAGGCCGCGGACCTTGAGATGCAGCGCGAGCTTGCGGGTATTCTCTCGAATCGCCAGGAGCACGGCGGGTGAGAGCGAGTGCGGGGGTAAGGTGCAGGCCGAATCGCCGGAATGGATGCCGGCCTCCTCGATGTGCTCCATGATCCCGGCGACCCAGACATCCTTGCCGTCGCAGATCGCGTCCACATCGACCTCGGTGGCGTCAGCGAGGAAACGGTCGATGAGCAAAGACGGATGCGTCGCGGCCTTGAGCGCGCGGCCGACATAATCCACGAGCGAGGGGTCGTCGTAGATGACCTCCATCATGCGGCCGCCCAGCACGTAGCTCGGGCGCACCATCACGGGGTAGCCGATGCGCCTCGCGATTTTGAGGGCCTGTTCCGCAGAGGCCGCGATGCCGGACTCGGGGGATAGAATCTTCAGTTTTTTAAGCGCCGCGCCGAACAGCCGCCGGTCCTCAGCCATGTCGATGGCGGCGGGCAAGGTGCCGAGAATGGGCACGCCCGCCTTCTCGAGCTGGGCCGCGAGGTTCAGCGGGGTCTGGCCGCCGAACTGGACGATGACGCCCATGGGCTTTTCGACGGCGATGATCTCAAGCGTGTCTTCTAATGTGAGGGGTTCAAAGTAAAGCCGGTCGCTGGAGTCGTAGTCGGTCGAGACGGTTTCCGGATTGCAGTTAACCATGACCGACTGCCAGCCATGGGCGCGCAGGGCCTTCGAGGCCTGGACGCAGCAGTAATCGAACTCGATGCCCTGCCCGATTCGGTTGGGGCCGGAGCCGAGGATGACGACGCGCTTCTTCCCGCTTGCGGCGGGAAGAAAGTCTCCTTCATGCTCGTAAGTGGAGTAGAAGTACGGCGTGGTCGACGGGAATTCGCCGGCGCAGGTGTCGACGAGCTTGTAGGAGGGGCGAACCTTGAGGGCCCAGCGCTTTGCGCGGATTTTTTCTTCCTTTACACCCTTCGCCAGCGCGATTTGCGCGTCTGAAAAACCCATGCGCTTGGCGGCGAACAGATTTTCCGCGTCGAGCGGCATCGTCGGTAGCGTCTTTTCAAAATCGGAAATATCCTTGAGCTGGTTCAAGAACCACGGGTCGATGCGGGAGACCTCGTGGATGCGCTCCACGCTCAGACCCTCGTCCAGGGCGGACTTCACATGGTAGAGCCGGCTCGAGGTGGGCGTGGCCACGCGCTGCAGGCGCGTCTCGGCGTCGAGCGGCTCCGCGCCGCTCAGACCTTTCTTTCCGCTTTCCAGGCCGCGCAGGGATTTCTGCAGGGCTTCTTTGAAGGTGCGGCCGATGGCCATGGCTTCGCCGACGGACTTCATCGCGGTGTCGAGCGTGAACTCGCCGAACTTCTCGGTGGCGAAGCGCGGAGCTTTCACCACGACGTAATCGATGGAAGGCTCGAAGCAGGCCAAGGTGGCTTTGGTGATGTCGTTGGTCATCTCGTCGAGCGAGTAGCCGACGGCGAGCTTCGCGGCGAGGCGGGCGATTGGGAAGCCCGTGGCCTTCGAGGCGAGCGCCGAGGAGCGCGAGACGCGCGGGTTGATCTCGACGACGATTCGCCGGCCCGTCTCGGGGTGGACGGCGAACTGGATGTTGCAACCGCCGGTTTCGACGCCGACCTCGGAGATGATTTTCTTGGCGTCCTCGCGCATCTCCTGGTACTGGCGGTCGGTCAGGGTCTGCGCGGGCGCCACCGTGATTGAGTCTCCGGTGTGGACGCCCATGGGGTCGAGGTTCTCGATCGTGCAGACGACGACGAAGTTGTCCTTGCAGTCACGCATGACTTCAAGTTCATACTCCTTCCAGCCGAGCAGGGATTCCTCGAGAAGCACCTTCTTGATAGGGCTCATCTCGAAGGCCGCGTGCACGCGCGTGCGCAGCTCCTCGTAGTGGTAGGCGATGCCGCCGCCGGTGCCGCCGAGCGTGAACGAGGCGCGCACGATGATGGGGAAGCCGAGATCGCGGGACACGGACTTCAGGTCGCTCTCGTCGGTGACGACGAACGAACGGGGGAGGTCGATGCCGATCTTCTGCATGCACTGCTTGAAGAGCTGGCGGTCCTCCGCCTTGCGAATCGTTTCCAGGCGCGCGCCGATGATCTCGACGTTGTATTTCTTGAGGATGCCTTTTTCGGCGGCGGACACGGTGAGGTTCAAAGCGGTTTGGCCGCCCAAAGTGGGGAGAATGGCCTGGGGGCGCTCGATGGCGATCACCTTCTCGAGATACTCCGGGGTGAGGGGCTCGATGTAGGTGCGGTCCGCGAGCTCCGGGTCGGTCATGATCGTGGCCGGGTTCGAGTTGATCAGGCAGACTTCATAGCCCTCTTCGCGAAGAGCCTTGATGCCTTGGGTTCCGGAGTAATCGAACTCGCAGCCCTGGCCGATGACGATCGAGCCGGAGCCGACAACGAGAATTTTCTTAAGATCACTTCGCTTGGGCATTGGGCATCGCTCCGGGCTTGGGGAAGCTCTCGAGGCCGTCGGCGATCGCGCACAGCGCGCCGAGCAGAGCCTCTGTTTCGTTGACGTCGCGTACATAGGGAACGGTCCAGACCACCCGGAACTGCTCACCGATGAAATCCACGACGGGCAGATTCGCCAGCCGCTGCTGCATGGTGGCGTCGAACACGAGGGGGCCGGCCCCTTTGTCCGAACAACGGGCGAGAAGCTTGTCCCGGAAAGCGGTCACGGCGGGTTCGACCGCGTCCGGCACAAGCATGCCGGCGCGCTTGGTGACGAGGTCCGTCGCGCCGCACTCGACGCGCAGGCTCGTTTCGGCGTTGAGCCAGGCCGTCACGAGGACGGCGCCGCCCTCGGTCTGGATCGCGACCTTGCGCCCGTTCCAGCTTCCGCCCAGGCGCGGCGGGTCGGCCTCGAACTCCAGCCCGAGAACCGTCTTCATCGCGGGCCACTGCATGGAGGGGGTGTTCAGCTTGTGGTCGCGCCAGAAGTACCAGGCGGCGGGAAGCGCGAATCCGGCGAAGATCATCAATAAGGTCATCGGGATCGAGCCTCCTGGCGGGTGAGCATCAAGGTGCGAAAGCGTTCAAACAAGTAGCGGCTGTCGTGGGGCCCGGCCGAGGCTTCCGGATGGTACTGAACGGAGAACGCGGGAAGTTCGGTGTGGGCCATGCCTTCTGAGGTTCCGTCGTTCAGGTTCACATGCGTCGTCTTGACTGTGGACGGCAAGGTCTTTAAGTCCACGCAGAAGCCGTGATTCTGGGAGGTGATCTCGATCTTCCCCGTTTCAAGATCCTTCACCGGATGATTGGACCCGTGGTGGCCGAACTTCAACTTAAAGGTCTTCCCGCCAAGCGCCAGGCCGAGCAGTTGGTGGCCAAGGCAGATGCCGAAGATCGGCGTGCGCTTCGCGAGAAGCTGCTTGATCGCCTCGATGGCGTCGGTCAAGGGCTCCGGGTCGCCGGGGCCGTTGGTAAGCAGCACGCCGTCGGGCTTGAGCGCGAGGATGCTCTCCGCGGAGGTCGAGGCGGGAACCACGGTGACCTTGCAGCCCATCGCCGCGAGGCAGCGCAGGATGCCGTGCTTCACGCCGAAGTCCATCACCACGACATGCAGGATCTTTTCGGCGGACTTAAAGCCTTCGTCCCAGGAGTAGGACTTTTCGCAGGACACGACCTTGGCCAGATTTTGTCCGGCCATAGAGGGCAAGGCTTTCGCCTTGGCCACCAGCCGTTTTTTATCGCCGTCCAAGGTCGAGATGATCCCGCGCAGCGCTCCTTTGTCGCGCAACTTGAGCGTCAAGGCGCGCGTGTCGATCTCTTCGATGCCGACGATGCCGTGCTTCTTGAGGAAGTCGCCGACGGACTGCACCGATTCGTAATTGGAGGGAGTCTTGCACATCTCGCGCACGACGAAGCCCGATAGGCGGGGGCGGCTGGACTCATTGTCGGCCGCGGTGATGCCATAGTTGCCGATGAGCGGGTAGGTCATGACGACGCACTGACCCATGTATGACGAGTCGGTCAGGATTTCCTGATAACCGGTCATGGCGGTGTTGAATACGAACTCCCCGCCCGTCTCGCCAGCGGCGCCGCAGGCTTTACCAGTGTAGATGGTCCCATCTTCAAGAGCCAACCAAGCTTTGTCGTTCATCGGTGCCCCAATTTTATCATTCTGGTCATTCTGGTGTCAGGCTTACCGGTTACAGTATTCATCGGAAATACTGTAACCGGTAAGCCTGACACCATGGAGGTCAATGGCGGAAGTGGCGCATGCCCGTCATGACCATCGCGAGATTGTGTTCGTCGGCGGCGGCGATCACCTCGGCGTCTTTAATGGAGCCGCCGGGGTGGATGATCGCGGAGATGCCGAGGGTGAAGGCGGCGTCGATGCCGTCGCGGAAGGGGAAGAAGGCGTCGGAGGCGAGGACGAGGGCGGAGGGGCCTTCATTGTCGCGCAGCCAGAGCTTGAACTTCACGCCGGACATGTGGACGGAGTCCACGCGCGACATCTGGCCCGCGCCGATGCCGACCGTGCGGTCGGGGCCGGCGAGGACGATCGCGTTGGACTTTACGTGCTTGGCGGCGGTCCAGGCGAAGCGCAGGGCGGCTTCTTCCTTTTCATTCGGAGCGCGCTTGGACACGACCTTCCAGTCGGCGCCGGTGATCGCGCGGTCAGGCTCGGTCACAAGGACCTCATCGCCGATCGAGCGGTATTGAAGCGCCGCAGTGGGGCGGCGCGTGCGCACGAGAATGCGGACATTGGGCTTTTTGGTCAGAATCTCGAGAGCCTCGGGGTCGTAGCCGGGGGCGACGAGCACCTCGACGAAGCGCTTGCTCAGCAACTCGGCGATCGCGCGCGTGACCGGGCGGTTAAAGGCGAGCGCGCCGCCGAAGGCGGAGAGCGGATCGGTCGCCCAGGCTTTATCAAAAGCCTGCTCGATCGTTTCGCCCGTGCCGATGCCGGCGGGCGTCACATGCTTAAACACGACGGCGGCGGGAGTTTCGAAATCGGAGACTGCGTCCCAGGTACCGGCGGCGTCGAGGAGGTTGTTGTAAGAGAGCTCCTTGCCGTGAATCTTGGAGAAGGACATGCCGAGCTCAGAGGCGTACAGCGCGGCCTTCTGGTGCGGGTTCTCGCCGTAGCGAAGATCCTGGACCTTGATCAGGCGGTTCTCGAGCATCGCCGGAAAGGCTCCGGCTTCCTTTGCGCCGGCGGCGGCACCGTCGGACCAGGCGCCGGAGATCATCGTGTCGTACTCGGCGGTGTGGCGAAAACCCGTCAGCGCCAGGCGCTTGCGCGTCTCGAGCGTCAGGCGGCATTGCGCGGCGTTGAGTTCGGCCAGCACGCCCGCGTAGTCGGCGGGCGCGGTGAGCACGGCCACATCCTCGAAATTCTTGCTCGCGGCCCGGATCAAGGCGACGCCGCCGATATCGATCTGCTCGATCACGGCTTGTTCGTAGGGGTCCTTGGCTTCAGCGACGGCCTTGGCGAACGGATAGAGATTCACGACGACGAGGTCGATCGGCTCCAGGCCGAACAGCTCGGCCTCGCGAACCTGCTTGGGATCCTTGCGGCGCAGCAAAATGGCCCCGTGGACATGGGGGTGAAGTGTTTTGACCCGGCCGTCGAGGATTTCGGGAAAGCCCGTCATTGTTTCGAGGGGTCTCACGGGAAGACCGGCCTGCACGAGAGCTTTGAATGTGCCGGAGGTGGAAACGATTTCCACTCCCAAATCGTGAAGCCCTTTGGCGAACTCCACGACCCCCGTTTTATCCGACACCGAGATCAGCGCGCGCTTAAGACGCGGAGAGGCCTCGTGCACGGAAGGCTTCGCCGTGAACTTCCCGTCTTCGATCTTGGCGCGGCCTTCGGCGAAGAGCGCCACGGCGCGTGGATAGATCCAATGCTCTTGCGCGAGCACCCTCGCGGCCAAGGTCCCTGCCGTGTCGGTCGCGAGCACGGGGACGGTCGCCTGAAGGACGATCGGGCCGTGGTCGTACTCCTCGTCGACGATGTGGATCGTGGCGCCGCTGACCTTTACACCCGCGGCGACGACGGCCTCATGAACTTTCTTGCCGTACATGCCCTGTCCGCCGAAGGCGGGCAGGAGTGCCGGGTGGACATTGAGGATGCGTCCAGGATAAGCGGCGATGAGGGGCCCTTTAATCTTGAGCATGAAGCCCGCGAGGCAGATGATTTCGACCCCGCGTTTTTTGCACTCCTGCGCCAGGAAGGCGTTGTACTCGTCGGCGGTCGGGTGCTCGTTCTGCGGGCACACCAAGGTCTCAATGCCGAGTCTCTGAGCGCGTCGGACCGCGCCCGCGTCCTCCTTGTTGGAGACGACGAGTACGATGGAGCCGCGCACGCGGCCGTCCATGCAAGCGTCGAGCAAAGCCTGGAGGTTGGTGCCTTCTCCGGAGGCGAAGACCGCGATCTTCATCAGACGATCTCGACCTCGTGCTTGCCTTCGACGATTTCGCCGACGAGGCGCGCTTCGGGCAGGGCTTTCTTCGCCGCGGCCAGGCTTTCGGGGCGGATCACGATGACGAGGCCCAGGCCCATGTTGAAGGTGCGCCACATTTCCTTTTCCGGAACATTGCCGCGGCGCTGAATTTCGCGAAACAAGGGATTCATCTTCCAGGCGTCCTTGCGGAAGATCGCTTTGCGGCCGCGCGGAAGAATACGGGGCACATTTTCGACGAGGCCGCCGCCGGTGATGTGGGAGAGGCCCATAATGATGCCGTCTTCGGCGCGCAGGGCTTTCGTGAGCGCGGCGACCTCATCGACATAAATGCGCGTTGGCGTGAGCAGCGCCTTGCCGAATTTTACGAGATCGCGGCCCTTGAACACCTGGCGAGCCAGCGAGTACCCGTTGCTGTGCAGGCCCGAGGACGGGAGCCCCAGGATCAGGTCACCCGGATATATTTTGGAGCCGTCGATGACATCCTTTCGTTTGACGATGCCGACGGCGAAGCCGGCGAGGTCGTACTCGTTCTTCGGATACATGCCCGGCATCTCGGCGGTCTCTCCGCCAAGCAGGACGCAACGACCTTGACGGCAGCCTTCCATGATGCCGGAGATGATTTTCTTCGAGGTCTTCAGCTGGAGCTTCCCGGTCGCATAGTAATCAAGGAAAATCAGGGGCTTGGCCCCGCAGCAAACGAGGTCATTGACCGACATCGCGACAAGGTCGATGCCGATGGTGTCGTGCTTATCGAGCGCGAAAGCGAGCTTGAGCTTCGTGCCGACGCCGTCGGTGCAGGCGACGAGCTCCCAGGGTCCGTCGCCGTCGAGGTCGAGGGGGAATAAACCGGCGAAGCCGCCGATCGCCGGAGCCTTTTTCTGGATGTGGTCTACAAGCTTATCGGCTAGATCGATGTTCACGCCGGATTTTCGATACGTGAGAGAGGCGGCCATTATTTTTTCTCCATACGGCTTCCGGGTTTTATAACGGGAATGCCCGCCCGACAGGGCGGGCAAAGCTCCGGCCCCCAGGCCGGTATTGAAACCTTCCAGAGGGCGGAGTAAGGCGCACCTAAATCGATTTTCCCATCCGTTCGGTCCACGATGGAAAGCGCCCCCATGACAATCGCGCCGGCGGCGCGAATAACCTCGAATACTTCCTTCGTTGATTTTCCGGTGGTCACGACGTCCTCGACGACGACGACCTTTTCGCCCGGCTTGAGCGTGAAGCCGCGGCGTAAGATCATAGTACCATCCACGCGCTCGGTAAAGTAGTGGCGTACTCCGAAGGCCCGGGCGACCTCGTGTCCGATCATGAGCCCGCCCATGGCGGGCGACAGCACCAGGTCAGGCTTTTCGCCGCATTGGGCCGCGAGCGCTTTGCCGAGAGTTTCCGCCGCGCCGGGCTGGGCCAGGACGAGAGCGCACTGAAGATATCGATCGCTGTGGAGGCCTGAGGACAGCAAAAAGTGCCCCTTGAGCAGCGCGCCGTGTTCGGTGAATAGTTTTTCGACGTTCATTCGCGGTCCAGGGACTTGGGAGCCGCCGCCTTCATCTCAGCCAAAATATCGAGCGCGGCCTTGCGGGGATCGGCGGCGTGGGTGATCGGGCGGCCGATCACGACGAAATCGATGGCGAGCTTCGCCGCTTCGCCTGGCGTCATTACGCG
The DNA here is from genome assembly GCA_043745445.1 of Elusimicrobiota bacterium. Lineage (GTDB taxonomy): Bacteria > Elusimicrobiota > Elusimicrobia > UBA1565 > UBA9628 > GWA2-66-18. Next base: position 3,795 of record JAYTSX010000254.1, on the reverse strand, counting down.
GTTTTGATCATTGAGGGCGGCGCCTTTGGGACGGATGCCCGGAGTGACGAACTTCATGTCAAGGTGGGGGAAGGCCTTCTTCAGCATGCCGACTTCCTGGGGCGAGCAGATCGTCGCGTCGGCGCCGCCGACCCAGCCCTGCTTGGCGAGGGACTTGACTAACGAAGGGATTTTCGCGGAAGGCGAAAATATTTTGACGTCCTTGGGGCCCATGCTCGTGAGCACGGTGACGCCCCACAGCTTCGGGCGCGGCATGACCTCGGCGGCGGCGCGCAGCATGTCGCCGCCGCCCATCAGATGGAAGGAGACCGCGTCGACGCCAAGGCGCTGGGCCTCGCGCACGGCATGCGCCACGGTCTGCGGAATGTCGTGGAGCTTGAGATCGAGGAAAACCTTGCCGCCGTGGCGCTGAACGATGTCGACGGCGCGTTTGCCGTGGGCCGTGAACAGTTGCAGGCCGACCTTGTACCAAACGATCGTGCCGTGAAGGGATTTGAGGAGGTCTTCCTGCTTTTTGATGGAGTCGACATCCAAAGCGACAATAATCTGGGTCACGCCAGACCTCTCGTGATCCGTTTGACGGCCGAGGGGCCGCCGTACACCAACCCCGTGTAAAGCTGGACGAGGTCGGCGCCAGCGTCGAGGCGTTCCTTGGCATCCTCGGCGGTGAAGATGCCGCCGACACCAATGAGAGGTAATTTTGTCAGCGATCGAACCTCGCGAAGGAGCGCGGTTGCACGCGCTTTCAAAGGTCGACCGGAGAGTCCTCCGGCTTCAGATTTATATTGTTCCGGAACGCCTTCCCGCGAAATCGTGGTGTTCGAAACGACAAGGCCTTGTGCAAGATGGCCGGCGATGTCGATGCACGCGACGAGATCATCGTCGGCAAGATCCGGTGATAGTTTCACAAGGATCGGCTTGTGCCCCGCGTTGGCGTCTTGGACGGCGCTCAGGATCTGTACCAAATTCGTTGCCGTTTGAAGATCACGCAGGCCGGGCGTATTCGGAGAAGAGACGTTGATCACAAAGTAGTCTCCGTGCTTCGCGAGCAAACGGAATGTCTGGGCGTACGCTTTGGGGGCGCCTTCGGCGGGCACGCCTTTGTTCAGGCCGAGGTTAATGCCTAACGGCACCAACGGAAGGGGACCGTTGGCCAAGCGCAGCGCGACGGCCCGCGCGCCTTCCGAATTAAAGCCCAGCCGATTAATGACCGCGCCCTGTTCGACGAGCCGGAAGAGGCGCGGTTTTGGGTTGCCGCTTTGCGGCTCTAAGGTCACGGAACCGATTTCGAGAAAACCGAAGCCTAGGCCTGGGAGGATTGATATTAATTTTCCATCCTTATCAAATCCTGCGGCGAGGCCGATCGGATTGGAAAATTTTATTCCGAAAACGACTTTTTCGAGATTTTTGGCGCTGGGACCCGTTATAAGAGACAGTATGGCCGCGGCCCCGGGGATGGGGGCGGCGAGCGCCATTAACCCCGACGCCTCTTCATGGACGCGCTCTGCGTCGAAGGAAAAAAGCCACGGCTTGATCGCTTCATAAAGCATGAACCACGCGCCCTGCGGACAGAGTCGTTAATGCGCGGCCCTTCAACTTGCGCCCTATAAAAGGGGTGTTGCGGCTCTTAGAAAAGAATGGGGCGGCGGGCGTCCAGGGCGCGTCGGCATCGACGATCACGAGGTCGGCGTCGGCGCCGGGCGCCAAGGTTCCCTTGCTCTTGAGACCGAGCAGGGCGGCGGGGCCCGACGACATCCGTTCGACGAGTTTGCGGCGCGTCAAAATCTTTTTATGGTAGAGGTCGGTCAGGGCGATCGCCAGCGAGGTTTCAAGGCCGATCACGCCGAAGGGCGCGGCGTCCATGCCGAGCGCCTTCACGCCGCAGCCGTGAGGGGCATGGTCGGTCGCGATCGCGTCGATGGTGCCGTCGGCGAGACCGGCGAGGAGCGCCTGACGGTCCTTGTCGGCGCGTAAAGGCGGGTTCATTTTCCAGTCGGAGTTGTATCCCGGGATATCTTTGTCTTGAAGAGCGAAGTGATGGGGCGCGGCTTCGGCCGAAATTCGGATCCCGTTCTTTTTCGCCGTTCGGATTGCAGAAACCGACGAGGCGACGGAGACATGGGCGATGTGGAGCCGCGCGCCGGTCAACTCGGCGAGCGCAATATCACGCATAACTTGAACGGTTTCGGCCGCCCAGGGCGTCCCCTTGAGGCCTTTTCGCAAGGCCGCGGGGCCTTCGTGTACGCAAGCTCCGTTCGACAGATTGAGGTCCTCGCAATGATCGATCACGAGCAGGTCCAGGTCTTTGGCGTATTCGAGCGCCCGTCGCAGAAGGCCCGCGTTCATCACCGGCCGCCCATCATCGGACAGCGCGGCGGCGCCGGCGGCCCGGAGCTTGGCGAATTCCGTGAGCTTCTCGCCTTTCAGGCCGAGCGTGACCGCCCCGGCGAAGAGCACGGTGATCGCGGCGTCAGATTTCGCCTTGGCCCGAAGAAAGGCCAGTTGGGCGGGGGAGTCGCAGACGGGCTCCGTGTTGGCCATCGCGAGCACAGTGGTGATCCCGCCACGCGCCGCGGCTTTCGTCCCGGTTTCGATCGTCTCGTCGCCTTCGCGGCCGGGCTCTCGAAGATGAACATGCATGTCAACCAGGCCGGGGAGAACCCACTTGCCCTTCGCGTCGATGACGGGCACGCCTTTAAACGCCGGCTTGCGCGTCAGGCCCGCGGCGACGGCGGCGACGCGGCCGTCCTCGAGGAGGACATCGCGCACGGCTTCGAGCCCGCGCGCGGGGTCGATCACCAATCCGCCGGCGACTATCAGCTGCTCAGGCAAGCGACCTCCCTTGCTCGCACAGCGAAAGGACGGCCATGCGCGCGAGCACGCCGTTGGCGACCTGCTCGAGAATCACGGAGCGCGGGCCGTCGGCGACCTCCGAGGAAATCTCGACGCCGCGGTTGATGGGACCCGGATGCATGACGAGCGCCTCGGGCTTCATCAGCTCGGCGCGGGCGGGCGTGAGCTGGTAGGTCAGGGCATAATCGGCGAGCGAAGGCACGAAGCCCTGATCCATGCGTTCGATTTGTAAACGCAGAACATTGACGGCGTCGGCGCCCTTGAGAGCCTTTTCGACATTGTGCTCGACGGTCGCGCCCAACGCGGAGAAATCATCGGGGCACAGCGGGGTCGGGCCGCAGAAGACGACCTTCGCGCCGAGCTTCTTGAGCGCGAACAGGTTCGATCGGGCGACGCGGCTGTGGCGGATATCGCCGAGAATGACGATCTTCTTGCCCTTGAAGCTGCCCCAACGCTCGCGCAAGGTGAGCAGATCGAGCAAGGCCTGGGTCGGGTGCTCGTGCCATCCGTCGCCGGCGTTGATGACCGAGGCCTTCAGCAGCGGGGCGAGATCCTCAAGCACTCCTGAGCGTTCGTGGCGGACGACGAAGTGCGTCACGCCGACGGCTTGTAAATTGAGGAAGGTGTCGAGCAAGGTTTCGCCTTTGGATAAAGACGAGCCGACTGGCGAAAAGCTTAACACGTCCGCGCCGAGGCGCTTGGCGGCCATTTCAAACGACGAGCGCGTGCGCGTCGAAGGCTCGGTAAAGATGAAGGCGACGGTGCGTCCCTTCAAGTGGTCGGTGGGTGGGGTGAGCTTAAATGAGGCGGCCAAATCGAGGATTGTCTCGATCTCGGAGGCGCTCAGCCCTTCCATGCCGAGCAAGTCCTTTTTTTCCCAGTCTCTTGGTGCCAGGGTTTCCTCGGCGATGAAATCCGCCGAAACGATTAAACTATTTTTAG
>JAYTSX010000253.1:0-4625 GCA_043745445.1 Elusimicrobiota bacterium | reverse complement strand
CGGTCGAGGGTCAGGTAATCGAGTCCGACGGCGGACAGGAAGTCGATGCGCGACACGATCTCTTTCATGACCTGCTTAGCGATCGTCCGTTCGGTGTCGCTCAGCTTCAGGTCCTTGAAGAAAGTTCGCGCATTCTCGACCGACATCTCGACGATCTTATTGATGCCGAGGCCGCCGATCTTGACGGCGAGGGCCTCGGCCTTCAAGCGCGCGCCTTTGCAGGTGGGGCACAGCGCGCGCCCCATGAAACGCTCGGCGATCGCGCCTTTGACGAAATCGGATTCGCTCTCTTTTATGCGTCTCTCGAGATTTTTGATGACACCTTCGAAGTCTTGGGGGTTCTTGGCCCAGGACGGAGTGTAGGTGCCGCCGCCGTGAAGAATTATTTCTTTTTGCTTGTCGGTGAGCTTATTCCATGGCTTATCGAGGGGAATCGAAAACTGTTCGCAAATCTGCTCTAGGATTTCGGTGTAATACCCCGACCAGGATTTTTTCCAGCGATTAGTGCGCGTCGTGACCGGGTCGGACCAGGCAATGATCGCACCTTCCGCGATCGACTTCGTGGGGTCCGGGATGATCCGCTCCTCATCGACATTGGTCTTTACGCCGAGGCCGTCGCAGGTGGCGCAGGCTCCATAGGGCGAGTTAAAAGAAAAAAGGCGGGGCTCAATCTCAGGCAAAGACAGGCCGCATTTAGGGCAGGCGTGGTGCTCGGAGTGCAGGCTTCCGGCGGCGGGATCGTTTGCGGGCTCAACGCGCACCAGCCCTCGTGATTCCTTGAGCGCGATCTCAATGGAATCGTTCAGCCGCTGCTTTTCATCGCTTGAGACTTTCAGCTTATCCACGAACAGCTCGATCGTTTGTTTTTTATACCGATCAAGCTTGGGTGGCGAGGCGAGCTCATGCACCGTGCCGTTGGTCCGGGCCGTCACGAAGCCGGATCTTTGCAGGCGTTTGTACAAGTCCTCGTAAGTGCCGGGACGAGCCTGAACCAGCGGCGCGAAGATCGACACCGACTGCCCCGCGCGGGTGCGAATGACCTCGTTGACGATAGCCTGCGCCGACTGCTTCTTGATGGGGGACCCGCAATTCGGGCAATGCGGGTGGCCCACGCGAGCGTATAGCAGACGCAGATAGTCGTAGATTTCAGTGACGGTGGCGACGGTCGAGCGCGGGTTATGGGATGGATTGCGCTGCTCGATGGCGATGGCGGGGGACAGACCTTCGATCAGGTCCACATCGGGTTTGTCCATGAGCTCAAGGAATTGGCGGGCGTACGCCGACAGGGATTCCACGTATCGGCGCTGGCCTTCGGCGTAGAGCGTATCGAACGCCAACGAAGACTTCCCCGAACCTGAGAGTCCGGTTACCACGACGATCTTGCCGCGTGGAATATTAAGAGAGACGTTCTTGAGGTTGTGTTGGCGCGCGCCGACGACGCGGATGACGTCCATAAGTCTAGTATAGCATTTCGGGCGTATCGAACATGTGTACGGCATGCAACTTTTTGAGGGGGTCAATCGTCTAGTAATAGGGGTCTGGGAGCAAAAGGCGGGCGGCAACTCGCACCGGTGCGAGTTCAAACGGAGGGAACCATGGGAACAATGAGCACCGCACATGACGGAATGATGGATCACTGTCGCAGCAGGACGGATGTGCAGTTGATCAGCGAGCTGAAATTTCTGGTTGAGAGAGAGAAGCGTAATCTCGTGGGGCTGCTCATCCATCTCGCGGAGTATGACCTTCGCAGGCTTTATCGAGATGCGGGCTACCCTTCACTATTCGCATATTGCGTCAAATCACTGGGCTACGATGAAAACACCGCTTATCGTTTGATCACAGCGGGACGAGTGATCAAGCACTATCCAACCGCATGCCCTCTGGTCGCCTCCGGCGATCTGACTCTGACGGCGATCCTTGTTCTCTCCCCGGTACTCACAGATGAAAATAATGAGCGGCTGCTCTCGCAAGTAAAAGGCAAGTCTCGCCGAGAACTTGAGACTATCGTGGCGGGCATCGCGCCGCATCCGGCACGTCCCGATTTCATCCAATCTTACAAAGTCGCACCCGAGGCCTGGATGAAAGCGGCGGAGGCATCTCCCGCTTGCACCCTTGTGGAGCCCGACCAACCGACGAAGGAGAACGGGGACCGCAAGGAGCTTCCCACGCTGGAGCCGAACGAGCCTCGGGAATGGCAGGCGATCATACCGATCTCGCTCAATCGAGTGCGCATTGGTTTCGATGCCGCCTTAAATATTCTCCAGCTCCTCGACAGGGCTAAGCAGGTGTTAAGCCACAAATATCCAGATGGGAAAATCGAAGATATCATGCGAGATGCCTTGGAACTGCTGCTTGATCACCGTGATCCGGACCGCAAGTTCGCCCGGAAATCAGCGAAGCCGCACCTCAACAGTGAGCCGTCGAGCGCTGAGGAGCCTTTGGAGCCGCGATTTCTTCGGGCATGGAAGGCGGGCCGCTATATTCCGGCAAGCGTCAAGCGCGCAGTTTGGCAAAGGGACGACGGCCGTTGTGCATTCCGATTCGAGGAGGGGAATATCTGCGGTTCAAAGGAAGGATTGGAATTTGATCACGTGCGCCCGTTCGCTAAAGGCGGCCGCTCCGAAAGTCCTCGAAACGTGCGCCTGCTGTGCCGTCTCCACAATCGGATGGCATCCGAATTTATTTTTGGAATGCCCTTACCGGGCACATCTGAAATCAGCGTCGGCCCGGCGTCCGGCGGATGAGAGTGTCGCGTCGCCAGGACGCTTTCGGCTTCGGGTAGTCGAGCGTGAAGTGCAAGCCTCGCGATTCCTTACGCCGCATCGCCGACTGGATGACCATCGCCGCGACATCGGCGATGTTGCGCAGCTCGACGACGTCGGGCGTGGGGAGGAAGTCCCAGTAGTAGCCGGCGATCTCGCGGCGAAGAAGCTCGAGGCGGGCCCAGGCGCGATCAAGGCGCTTGTTGGTGCGCACGATGCCGACGTAGTTCCACATTAACTGGCGAATCTCGTCCCAGTTCTGCGAAATGACGACCGCCTCATCGGATGTGACCGCCCGCCCCGGGTTCCAGGGCTTAGCCTTGAACGCCGCCGCCCGGCCAAGGGCGTCGGGCGAGGCGAGATGCTCGGACAGGCGGTGGGCGAAGACGCACCCCTCGAGAAGGGAATTCGATGCGAGGCGGTTTGCGCCGTGGAGGCCCGTGTGCGCGGTCTCGCCGACGGCGTATAGGCGCGGCACCGAGGTCCGGCCGAAGGTGTCGGTGTGCACGCCGCCGCAGAAGAAATGCGCCGCCGGGACGGCGGGGATCGGCGAGACGGCCATATCGATCCCGAACGATTTGACCTTGGCGTAAATATTGGGAAACCGAGACTTCAGGAAGGCGCGGGGATGATGCGTCATGTCGAGGTAAACGCATTCATCGCCGGTGCGCTTAAGTTCGGCGTCGATGGCGCGAGCGACGATATCGCGCGGCGCCAGTTCTTTGCGGCGATCATATCTTGCCATGAAGCGCGTGCCGTCTTTGAGCAGCAGCCGGCCGCCCTCGCCTCTCAGGGCCTCCGATAACAAGAAATTCTTGGCCTGGGGATGATAAAGGCAGGTGGGGTGAAACTGCACGAACTCCATGTTCGCCATCTTCGCGCCAACGCGCCAGGCCATGGCCATCCCGTCGCCGGTGGCGATGTCGGGATTCGTCGTATAGAGATAAACCTTGCCCGCGCCGCCGGTGGCCAACACGGTCGCCTCAGCGACGACCGGCTTGATCTTGCCGCTCGCGCGGTCCATGACATACGCCCCGCGGCAGGCCCCGCTTTTGTCGAGCATGAGATCGACCGCCAAGGCGTTCTCGATTAAGGTCACATTTTTATCGCGCCTTACCGACGCCACGAGCGCGCGCTCGATTTCCCGGCCGGTGATGTCTCCCGCGTGGAGGATGCGCCGGTGGCTGTGTCCGGCCTCCAGGCCCAGGTCGATCACTGCCTCGCGCTCAGAGAAACGGACTCCCATCTCCTGAAGCTCGCGCACGCGCTCGGGAGCCTCGGCGACGGTCAGACGCACGACCTTTTCATCGCAAATGCCGGCGCCCGCGATCAAGGTGTCGCGCACATGGGACTCGAACGAATCGAGCTCGCTCATCACGGCCGCGATGCCGCCCTGGGCGTAATTGGTGTTGGACTCCGCGGCTTCTTTTTTCGTGACGAGCGTCACCCGTCCGAGGCGGGCCAGCTTGCGCGCGGACAGCAGGCCGGCGATGCCGCTGCCAAGCACGAGATAATCAGAACGCCGGGAGGCTCTTTTGCTCATTGAACGGGAGGTTGCGGAGTGCTAGATTATCATTGTAACACAATGATACGAACCTTCAATAACCGCGCGCCCCGCATCCACCCCAAGGCCTTCGTGCACGACTCCGCCGAGATCATCGGCAAGGTTTCGCTCGCCGAGGACGCCTCGGTTTTTCCCGGCTGCGTGCTGCGCGGGGACATCGACGAGATCAAGATCGGGGCCCGGTCGAACATCCAGGATCTGACGGTCATCCACACCCGCCACGGCAGCCCGACGATCATCGGCAAGGGCGTCACCGTCGGCCACCGCGCGGTGCTTCATGGCTGCCGTTTGGGCGACCA
>JAYTSX010000252.1:0-4626 GCA_043745445.1 Elusimicrobiota bacterium | reverse complement strand
CCGTGATCAACCGGGCCTCGTTCGATAAGATCAAGGGCTACATCGCCGCCGCGAAGAAGAACAAAGCCAACAAGATCGTCGCGGGCGGGACCTGCGACGACTCCGTCGGTTTTTTCGTGCAGCCGACGATCATCGAGACGAGCGATCCCAAGAGCGTCACGATGTGCGAGGAGATCTTCGGACCCGTCCTCACCGTCCACCCCTACGCGCCGAACAAGTGGAAGGAGATGTTCAAGCTCGTGGACGAAAGCACGCCCTATGCATTGACCGGGTCGGTGTTCGCGCAGGACCGGCGCGTGCTTGTCGAAGCCGAGCGCGCGCTCGTCAACGCCGCGGGCAACTTCTACCTCAACGACAAGCCGACCGGCGCGGTCGTCGGGCAACAGCCGTTCGGCGGGGCGCGCGCCTCCGGCACCAACGACAAAGCCGGCTCGTACCTGAACCTGCTGCGCTGGGTGTCTCCGCGGACGATCAAAGAAACCTTCGATCCGCCGAAGGACTTCCGGTACCCGTTCCTGGCCCGCGACGCGGCGTAAGGCATGAGATTGCTTGCCCTCGTCGCCCTTGTCCTTCCGCTCTCCGCCTCCGCCGGGCTGCGCCGTCCGGATTTTTCGGCCGTCGCGACCGCCTTTTCGGCGTGCCCGCGCGTGAATCCCTCTCATGTGGACAACACCCAGGGCTACGCCGACGGCCTCGGCTCGGGCAAGTGCTATGTCTCGATCGGCGCGATGTCGACGAACAATCTGATTTACCGGTCCTATACCTTCTTCAGCGACGGCCTCATGATGGTGTTCAGCTCCTACGGCGACGGCGAGGACAGCAACCCGAACCTGACCTCGGCGCGAGAGTTCTTCTTCTTTCCGCGCACGGGCGCGCTGGCCCTCGACATGGACCGGGCCGCCGGCGCGGTCTCCGTCGTCATGAGCAACGGAGGCCGCGTTCACATCGATCCTGCCACCGCACAGATACGCTCGTTCGATCGCGGCGCCGTCACGGTCTCGCCGCGCATCGACCCGGCTGAGCGCGGCGGCGTCGAGATTGCGAGCTACAGCGGGCTCGTGCTCGACGCGGGCTTCCGCATGGGTGAGTCGCCGTCGGGACGCCCGAACGCGGACTCGACCTTCCGCGACGCGCAGGGCCGGACCTGTACGATAAAGAACAACGAGCTGTTCGCCTACGCCAACGGCGATCACGAGCTGAAGTTCACCGACGCCGAGCTCTCCGCCTGGCTCAGGACGCGCTGCCCGAAGCTGACGCCCGGTTTCTAAAACGACGGACGCGGGATTTCACAATTCGTAAATCACGCGGCGGCCTCCGGCTGTTACGCTTGAGTCATGAGCGAAAACCAGTCCGCGCCCCGCACGATCACCCCCATCTCCCTCTTGCTGCCGTGCGTGAGCCTGGTCCTGACGCTCGCCGCCTTCGGCTTCGGCGCGCCGGCCCGGATCGCCCGGCTCAACCTCCGCCCGACCGTGCTCCTCGCGGGCCTGGAGTTCGACTCCAGCATCCGCTACGAGCCCGTCGCTTCTGCGGATCAGTCCGATGTCCGGATGGTCGCCTCCCGGCGCGTGTTGGACTCTCTCCTCAGCCGTCAGCTCATCGCGTTCAAATAGCGGCGCGTAGCGAGGATGTCGCGGCGGTTTGATAAACTGACCGCTCCATGGCCACGAGCCTCCTCGCCCTGCTCGACGACATCACCACGGTCCTCGATGATGTAGCCCTCCTCGCGAAGGTCGCCGCGAAGAAGACGACAGGCGTGCTGGGCGACGACCTGGCGCTCAACGCCCATCAAGTCTCGGGCATCCAAGCCGAGCGTGAGCTTCCCGTGGTCTGGGCCGTGGCGAAGGGCTCGTTCAAGAATAAGGCGATCCTCGTGCCTTCCGCGCTCGCGCTGAGCGCCGCGGCGCCGTGGGCGGTGACTCCGTTGCTCATGTGCGGCGGCCTGTATCTGTGCTACGAGGGCTTCGAGAAGATCGTCCATAAATATATCCACTCCCCGGCCGAGGCCGAGAAGGAGCGCGCGGCCCTGGTGAAGGCACTGGCCGACCCGAGGGTGGATCTCGTGGCGTTCGAGAAGGATAAGATCGCGGGCGCGATCCGCACCGACTTCATCCTCTCGGGCGAGATCATTGTCATCACTTTGGGAGCGGTCGCAAACGCCTCCTTCGTGACGCAGGCGGGCGTGCTGGCGGCGGTCGCGGTGCTCATGACTGGCTTTGTCTACGGCTTCGTGGCCTGCATCGTCAAGCTCGACGATGTCGGCCTGCACTTGACCCGCAAGAAGCGCTCCGCCCCCGTGGGCCGTTTTTTGTTGCGCTTGGCGCCGATGTTGATGCAGACGCTCTCCGTGCTCGGCACCGTCGCCATGTTCATGGTCGGAGGCGGCATTCTTCTGCATGGGCTGCACTGGCACCCCGGACTGCCTCGCGGCGTGCAGTCGTTGGCGGACGCGGCGGCGGGCGTGGCGGCCGGCGCGGCGGCCTTAGGCGCGGCGAGCGTCAGCGCGCGCGTCGTTCGGCGAGCAAAACGGCGTTAAGGACCGCGCAGGCGGTGGTCACGGGGCCGACGCCGCCGGGAACGGGCGTGATTGAGCCTGCGCGCGCGGCGACTCCCGAAGCGGCGTCACCCCGGAGATGGCCGCGCACGACATTGACCCCCGCGTCGAGCACCAAGGCCCCGCGCTTGACCCAGGAGGCCTTCACCAGGCCCGGTGAGCCCGCGGCGAGAACAAGCACATCGGCCTCGCGGCACAGCATGGCGAGGCCCTTGGTGCGCGTGTGGGCCAAGGTGACGGTCATGTCGAGCGTCGAGAGCAAGTGCGCCGCGGGGCGTCCCACGGTCGCGGAGCGGCCGACGACCACGGCCCGGCGCCCGGAGAGGGGGACGCGCGAGGCGAGCGCCAGGCGCGCGAGCGCCAGTGCGGTGCAGGGCACAACGAGGCCCTCGGTTTCCTTCCAGGACTTGGCGAGAAAAAGAAGACCGTAGGCTCCCGGCGTCACGCCTTCGGCGTCCTTATCGGCGGGAATGGCCGCGGCCGCATCGGCGGCCGAGAGGCCGCGCGGATAAGGGGTCTCGATGATGAGGGCGTCGCAGGCGTCTTGCGCGAGGTCCGCGAGCAATCCCAGTGTTTTTGCGCGCGGCCCCGGGGAGAGCCGGTGCACGACCGCGTCGACGCCCGCGTCCGCGCAGGCCTTCAGTTTGGCCTTGAGATAGCTTCCGGCGGCGCCGTCGGCGGCGGCGACGATGGCCAACCGGGGGCGGCGTCCGCGCTTGCGAGCCACGGCCAAGGCACGCCTGCGGGCCTCGGCCAGCAGGCTCAGCGACAGTTTTTTTCCGTCCAAAATTTTGGCGCTCATTTTTTGGCGAGGCTCCGTTCAAGGCGAGCGATCACGGCGGCTAGGATTTCGAGCGTCGGAGTGGGCACGCGGCGGCGCTTGGCGGCAAGCAACAGGGGGCCCAAGATCGCGCGGGCCTCGGTGCGGCGGCCGGCGGCTAGGTCCTGAAGCATCGAGTTGCGCTGCCGAGGGGCATTGCGGCAGGACAGCATGAGCTTGTCGGCCATGTCGGGGTAGTCGAGATGGTGTCCTGAGGCCGTGGCGGCGGCGGCGGCTTCTCCGAGGGCCGCCAAGGCGATGTCGCGCAGCGCCGGATCAGCCTCGATTCGGCCGCTTTCGACTGCGCAGGCGGCGCCGAGAGGGTTGACGGCGGCGTTGAAGGCCGCCTTCGTCCACAGCATGCCTTCTTCCGAGTCCTTGATGTGGACGCGAAATCCCGCGCTTGTCAGCAAGGCGCGGGCCGCCTCGAGAGCCTGCTCATTCGCGCAATGACGCGCGAGAAGGATGTCCTCGCCTCCGTTGAGCCCGAGCTCGCCAAGAGAGGCTCGGTCCGCCGCGAAATAGCAAACACCGATGACCGTGCGCTTAGGGCCGAAGGCGCGCCGAAAGACCTTCTCGTGACCGATGCCGTTTTGAAGGGCAATGACGGCGGTGCCCGGCCCTATCAGGCGGCGGGCAGAGGCCGCGGCGCGACGGGCGTCGCCGGATTTGACGCAGAAGAAGGCGGCGCGGGCGGATATTTTAAGTGCGCGGGCGGCGGTCAGCCCCGTGATCTTCTCCCCGCGCCCGTCTGGAGAGGTCGCCGTGAAGCCGGAGCGTGCAAGGAGGCGTTCGGCGGCGGGGGTCCGTCCCAGAACCGCGACCGGGACGCCCGCGCGGCGCAGGCCGGCGGCCAGCGACAGCCCCACGGCGCCGGGACCGACGACCAGGACGGGTTCGCTCACGCCCGGATTATGGCAAAAAAAATGACCCCCGGTGCTTTCGCACCGGGGGTCGACTTCGGCGATTGTTGAGAACGCGTTTTTACGCGTTCACCATCTTCGCGCGGGACACGTCGCCCTTCTTGTCGAGGAAGTACAGGAAACCGGCCTGCTTCTTCACGCCGACCTTCATGACCTTCTCGGTCTTGCCGCCCTTCTTGCCGCCGCGGGCCATCTTGGCGCGGGAAACGTCGCCCTGCTTGTCGATGTAATAAAGGAAACCCTGAACCCGCTCAACGCCGACCTTCTGAACCTTCTCAGCCATTTTCGTGACCTCCGTACAGATGCCGGGATCGATACCCCTGGATCCC
>JAYTSX010000251.1:0-4632 GCA_043745445.1 Elusimicrobiota bacterium | reverse complement strand
GCCATCACCGCATCGCGCGTGTAGGCGTCGGTGAAGCGAGAGAATAGGTCGAAGAGGTTGGCCACGTCCTGGCCAGAGAGAGGTGCCGTTTTCGCGATCCGATCCAGGATCTTGGTGCGCTCGCTGCCGCTGATCGCTTCGATGAAGCTGTCTTTGAGCACAGTGACGCTCGCACCGTAAATAGGCGCGGCGGCGGCTGTCATTGTCGAGGCGACAGGGAGCGGTTCGGCCGCCCGGGCGGTGGGAACAATGGCCGTCAGGATGAGAATTTGAAGAAGCATGGTCATGATTTTCTCCGGGACAAGATTCGGGTTAACGCCGCCTCGAGGCTGATAAGGCGGTAGCCGGCGGCGTCCACGACGGTCATCGTGCGGGGGCAAAGGTCGAGGTCCCAGGATGAGCGTATTAAGACGGCGACGGTTTTAGCCGCGGCCGTTTTGGTGAGCAGGCGCAGTGTGGCGGCTTGGCCCGGAAACCGCCGGGCCTCGAATGAAAGGAAGACGATGGATTTCGCCCGGCGCGCGTGCTCGGGCAGGCGTCCGAGTTCTGTCGTCGTGATCGGCGAGCGGGCCAGCGTGCAGCCGGGAGAGAGACGCCGCGCGAGGGCCTCAGGTCCGCGGTGGCCGCCCTCGAAGGTGAAGCGCTCGCGCACCTCTTTGAAATCAGGAACGACGATGAGCGTATCCCGAGAAAGCGGTACCGGCAAAGCCGTCGTGCCGCGACGCGCGACGATGACGGCCTTAGTGGCGATGAGGGCGGACAGCTTGGCGCCGTCGGACAGCTTGGCGGGCGGCCCTTTGCGCCGGTGAAGCAGACGAGTGATGCGGGCATCGGCGCCCGCCAGTTGCTCTTCCGGCGCGCCGGCCTCGCGCAGAAGGTCGACGGCGTCGGTCATGCCTTGGAGATCGTGCGCGATCATCAGCACGTCATGGCCCGCGTCGAGGCACTTAAGCGTGGCCTCGGCGACCGGCCAGCGCTTGGTAATAGCACCCATGCAAAGATCGTCGCTGACGACGAGCCCGTCATAGCGGAGCGCGCCGCGAAGGACATCGCGAACTATTTTTTTAGAGAATGTGGCCACTTCGCCATCGAACGCGGGAAATCGGACGTGCGAGGTCATCACCGCGTCCACGCCCGCCGCGCAGGCCGCCCGAAAGGGGGCTAGGTGCGTGCGTGTGAACGCCGCGCGCGGTAATATGATCGTGGGCAGATCGATGTGCGCGTCCACGGTCGCTGCGCCTTTCCCGGGAAAGTGCTTCGCGCACGCGGAGACGCCGTTGTCCTGCATTCCATTAATGAAGGCGGCGCCCAGGCGTCCCGCCAATCGAGGATCGTCTCCGAACGAGCGGATGCCGATGCCGGGGTTGTAAACCTGCGTCGCCACGTCGAGCACGGGTGCCAAGTTCATGCGGATGCCAAGGGGTGCGAGTTCGCCCGCCATCTGTCGGCCCACAGCGTACGTGAGCTTGGGATCGCGCGCGCGCCCTAGAGCCGCATTGCCCGGAAACGGCGTCACTCCGCTCTTGAAGCGAAGAACCCAGCCGCCCTCGTGGTCGATGGCGACGAGAAGGGGCCGGCCGAGACGCTGCTCAAGCTCGGCGACATAGGCCTTGGTCTGCGCGGGTGTCTCGATATTGCGCGCGAGCAGGAGGACGCCGGTCGCGCCCGTGGACTTGAAGAGTGCCGTTGTCTGGCGCGACGGCTTCAGGCCGTACACGCCGAACATGAATAAACGCCCCGGGTCGGTCATCCCACGAGTTTAACAAAGGGGCGCGCCGCTTTTGTTAAAGTATGAATATGGACGCTTTCACTTTTCTGCGCGAGAGGGTGGATTTATTCACCGGTGTTTCTGATGACCATCTGACGGCGATCGCGGTGGGCTCGACTCTCAGCTCCTACAAGAGCGGTCAGACCATCATGTTCAAAGGCGCGACCGTGGACGGCCTTCATGTCATGGCCGTCGGCAAGGCGGGCGTTTTTATTAAACCGCCGACTCAGCCTGTGATGCAGGTTGCAGAGCTGTCCTCGGGCGATGTGTTCGGCGAGACCTCGATCATCGAAAACGGCACGGCCGGAGCGACCATTAAATGCCTGGAGGACGGCACCTTCGTCCTGAATATCCCGCAGCAGGCGTTTCGCGTCCTGCTGACCGAGAGCCCCGAGTTCGTGGCCCGCGTAAAGGCGCTTATCGCGTCCCGCAAGGCGCCGTAGGGGCCTGTAAAAAATGGGCCATAAGACCCTAGGCGACCGGTGAGCTCCCGGCTATCATAAGACCATGGATGCCCTGACCTTCCTGCGCGACCACGTGTCGCTGTTTGCCGGCGTGACCGACGAGAATCTGGTTGCCCTGGCTGAAGCGTCGACGCTGCACACCTTCAACAAGGGGCAGACCATTCTATTCAAGGGCGCGACGGTCGACGGCCTTCACGTCGTGGCTTCCGGAAAAGCCGGTGTCTTCGTGAAATCGACCAATAAGGTGTCCGTGCTCGTCGCCGAACTCGGTCCGGGCGAGGTGTTCGGCGAGATGTCCATCGTCGCGATGGGCACGGCCGTCGCCACGATCAAGGCGACTGAGGACGCCGTGGCCCTCATGATACCCCAGGAAGCCTTCCGTCACGTGCTTCAGCAGGACGAGGCCTTCGCCGTGCGCGTTAACATCCTCATCGCCACGCGTAAGTCCGCACCCACCTCCGTCCCCGCGTAAGCTACTCGCTGAACGCCACCTCGACATCGCGCGCGTCACCGCGCCCCTGATCGTCCACGACGCGGACCGTGCTGCGTCCTTGGCGCGGCGTCCAAAAAAACGGCTTCCCCGATAGACTCTTGCCGAGCAAGGTGCCGTCGGCGAACCAGTATAGCTCGCGCGCATCGGCGTCCGCGACAGCGGAGAGCGGAACGGGGCCGGGCTTCTCGGCGCTGACATGGTAGGTGACGCCGGCCAGCGGCGAGGTAATGCGCGGGGGCAGGCCTCGCCCCGCTCGGTCGGTCAGTCCGCACGCCGGATCGTACGGAGGAGGCTGACGCCGGGGTATACCCGCGAGGCGAAATATCCGCAAAAGGTCCGATGGCCAAAACTCAAATGTCTCCGCGCGGGTTCCGGTCTCTCGACAGGCGCGCCGGCCGGTGCGCTTGTCGACGAGGATCTGGCGGTGTATTTCGCAGGACGAGATCGGCGACACGCCGGGAATGAACCAGGTCTTCGCGCGCGGGCAATGCGGGCCCGGCGCCGCGCCGGACACCGCGCACACGTCGAGCGCGACGGCCGTCAAGCTCTTTTGCCCGAGGGCGTAGGCGTCCCTCAAAGGGCTGCGGGCGGCCACGCCGTCGACGATGTCGAAAAACAGCGGCGCGGCGGCGTCGGCGCCGACGAACGCGGGGTTGCTTTCGCCGCGGAAGTCCCCGATCCATACCACGAGCGCGTACTTCCCGAACACGCCCGCGCTCCAGGCGTCGCGGAATGCCCACGAGGTCCCCGTCTTCCAGTAAACCGATAGCGGGCTCGCGCGCCATTCGTCGCGGAAGGACTGGCGCGGTCGCGGATTGGACTTAAGGGCGTCCATCGTGAGGAACACGGCGTCCGCAGATAATAGGCGCGCCCCCGGCTCTTGCGGCGACGAGGCGAGCAGCCTGAGCGGCCTGAGCGTCCCGCCGTTGCCAAGCATCGCGTACAGGCGGGCGAGGTCCTCCATGCTCGTTTCGCCGGTTCCGAGCACGAGACCGAGGCCGTAATGCTCGATCGGATGAGGCAGATCCACGCCCGCCGCCTTCAGGAACCCGTACAGCCCGGGCGACGCGAGTTGGGCCGCCAAGGCCACCGCAGGGACATTGCGGCTGCGCACCAGCGCCTCCCGCGCAGGCAAAGGACCCGCGAAATCCCCGTCGAAATTTTCCGGATCGTATGCGCCGAAGGCCGTCGGGGCGTCCTTGAGCAAAGTGGCGGGATGGATGAGGCCCTGCTCAAAGGCAAGCGCGTAGGCGAAGGGCTTGAGCGCGGAGCCCGGAGAACGACGCGCGGTGAGCGCGCTCACCTGGCCGAGAATGGACTCGTCGTGGTAGTTCGCGGATCCGACGGCCGCGACGACCTCCATCGTAGTGAAGTCGACGAGTATCGCGCCGGCGTTGCGGATTCCCTGGTCGCGGCGCCTGTCGACATAGGAAGTGACGAGTCGCTCTAAAAGTCTTTGGGCGTCCAAATCGAGCGTCGTGACGACGCGGCCGTCCTTCGATGCGGCGAGCGCGCGCCGCGTGAAGTGCGGCGCAATAAAAGGCAGCTCGCGCCGCCCCCGAACCTCCCAAGGGGTCTCGATCGACGCGTTACGGCGCGCGTCCTCCGGATGCAAGGCGATCCAACGCGCGAAGAGCCGCTTGCGAGCCTCCTGCAGGTCGCGGCCGGCGGCCTTCGCGCCGCCGGTCATCGTACGGCGCAGCGGATTCTGCGGGATCACGCTCAGCGTAATCGCCTCGCTGAGGTCGAGGCGGCTGACATCCTTGCCGAAATAAATGAAGCTCGCCGCGCCCGCCCCCTCGATGTTCCCGCCGTAGGGCACGAGATTCAAATAGGCGGCGAGGATCTCGTCTTTAGTGTAGAAGAGCTCGAGCTGAAACGCGCGCAGGATCTGCAGGAGTTTTCCA
>JAYTSX010000250.1:0-4651 GCA_043745445.1 Elusimicrobiota bacterium | reverse complement strand
CGGACGCGCGGCTCGTGAGCGTGGCGATTAACCTTGAGGACTCTCGTTCGCATTGGATTTTTATCTTCCGCTCCGACAAGAGCAACCGGGAATTGACGGTCTGGACGAAGCGCGTGGCCGTGCGTACGCTCGGACCCCGGCCCACGAAGGCGCCGACTCTGTGGGACACTCGCCTCAACGAGATGGGGCCTCTCGATCGTGCGTTCGCCGCGCTCAAGCAGGCGAACAAGAACTTCCGCCCTGTACGCGTCGAGGTGGATCCGGCGTGGACCGGATCGGCGTCCTACCGCTTTCTTGATACCTTCGGCCGCGCGGCCTTCGTGGGCGCGGACGGCAAGCCCGTATTCGAGGCGCCCGCCTTGCCGGTCGTCGCGGACGCTAAGCCGCCGAAGAGCTTCGGTCATCTCCCCGAGGACGCGCAGGGCGCCGACGGCAAATCCCTATTGGCGCTGAAAGCTCAGGCGCAAACGCGGGCGCGCGCGATGTCTCCGGACGCGCGCCTCGTGAAGGTCGCCATCAATCTCGATGACCCGCGCTCGCATTGGATCTTCATCTTCCGTTCGGACAAGAGCCGTACGGAGCTGACGGTGTGGACGAAGCGCATCGAGACCAAGCGCCTGCGCCCCGGCGCGCGCCGCATTCCCACGCTGAATAATGCAAGGCTTGAGAAAGCGTCTTCCGTCGCCGCCGCGTACGCCGCTCTTAAAGCCGCCAAGCCCGGCCTTAAGCCCCAGCGCCTCGAGCTCATTGCGACCTGGAAGGGGGACGCGTCCTGGTCGTTTAAGGATTCCCGCGGGCGGGGCACGGCGGTCGCCTCGGTCGCGACTCCGGCGGTTCCTCTGCCCGAGCCCTCCATACCCGATGAGCGCGGGCCGCCGACGACGACCGAGCCCGCTCCGCCGGAAACGACTCAGCCGCCGGCCCCTGAGATTGCGACGGTCGAGGTTCCGCCCGGCGACCCCTTTGGCGTCAAGGTGCCGATCAAATACATTTACGAGGACTTCCTCGGCTTCCGCACCGTCAAGGGCGTGCGCCACGACCCGACGCTGAAGCCGCTTCTGAAGATCGAGAGCATCGATCAAGTCATCGACCAGATTTCGCGCCAGTTCAACATCCCGCGCTCTCGCGTCATCGACCTCGGCGCGCGGTACCGGCTCAATGAGTTCAGCCCGCTCAAGTCGTGGATCGGCGTCTACGACCGCCTGCAGGCCTCCAACCGCGACCAGTTCAAGCGCCTCGACACGAAGAAGTACGAAGGCTGGAAGAGTTTCCGGGAGCTCGCGAACAAGACCTACCCCAAGGGCTGGCGTGGAACTCTCCTGCGCGTCAGCGAGGTCCACAAGCATTTTCTCGGCGCGGCCGTGCGCTTTCCGTACCACCTGTTCGACATGTTCCTCTTCGGCTACTTCAGGCAGGCGATCTCCTTCGAGTTCCGCCACTCGGGCGAGGACTTTATGGCGTTGTCGGAGCACGACAAGTTCGCCGAGCAGTGGCTTGAGGCAGCGATGCGTCAGGACGCGTTCAAAGGCGCCGGCGCGTTTGGCGGCATCCGCGCGCAGAGTTGGTATCGCACGCTCAACCGCTGGTTCATCGTTCCCGTCGCCGCGCCCCTGACGACCTTCATCGCTCGCCGCCTGACGCTTGCGATTATGAGCGCCATCGCGATGGGCCTGCTTGGAGCCTTCGCGCCCGTCCTGCCGCTGTCGTTCGCGCTGACGTCGATTCCCGTGCTCGGCCCGGCCATCGTGGCCGTGCTCAACGGGTTGCCCGTTGCGGTCGCCGCGGTACCCTTCATCGGCGCGACCTTGGCGCCGGTCGTCGCGGCCGCGGTCACGGCGCTGGCCAGAGATCTGATCCTCGGCCCGCTCCTCAATACGCTGATCCTCTCGACTTTACTGACCTTCCCCGCCGCGGCGCGTGAGCGCATTGCGAAGCTGCGCGACAATGCCCCGCTGGCGACCTTACCGATCCGCGGGCTCATCGTCGCCATCCTGGGGGCCGCGGTGTCTTGGGAGTTCTGGAAGTCGAACCTGAAGTCATTCTTCGGCCTGGTGACTGTCGGCGCGGAGATCGAAGGCATCATGACCTACGCGGGCTCCATCGATGCGGCGATCGATCCGGGCTTTAAGGCCGTCACGGGCCACGAACTGCACCTGTTCCATAATATCGGCGCGGCCGTTGAGCGTCCTGAGGGCGACAGCCCGATTCCGTTCGGCGGAGCCATCACCTGGGGCAATACACTTCTCTTTAAGCTCCAGGCGCTCTCCGGCTTCAACATTTCCGACTCGGTGATGCGCGCGACGATCATGGTCAAGTCCGGCCTCTCCGGCGGCAGCGCCACGGATCTGCCGATGGCGATGCTGTCCGCGCAGGGGCTGATCGCCGCGGCGAGCGAGCGCACTAAGGAGCAGGGGAAAGGCCTGCCGTTTGACGCGGACCTGTGGAAGCTGCCGATGGACCAGGTCATGGCGCGTATTAAAACGCTGGCGGGTACGGCGGGGCACCTTGACGCCGAGATCGTCGCGGTCAAGGAGCATCGCGTAAAACTCTTGGCCGAGCTCGGCGACAAGCAGGCCCAACTCGAGCGTCTTCAGAGGCTGAGCCATCCGGTGACCCCCGAGGAGCGCGCGGAGGAGCAGCGCCTGCTCGCCCAGCTCTCGGTCAAGTCCGATGAGGTCGGCGTGCGCGAGAAGCTCTCCGAGCGCCGCGACCTGCTGGCGCCGCCGAGCGACGCGGACGCCCTGGCCCGCTTGGAGGCCCTGAAGAAGGAGTTCGCGCCCATGTCGCCGCCGCCGCCGCCCGACAACCGCGCCGGCTATTTCGATGACCTCGCCGCTCAGGACGCTTCGATGAAAGCCTTGTCGCAGCGCCTCGCGGATTACGCCGAGGGGAAGGTTGCACGGCAGCCGGGCGGCGTCGCTTCCACTTTGTCTCAGGAAACGCACGAAACCATCCAGAAGCTCGTAGGGGAAATCGAGGTCCTGCGCGTCGAGGCCAAAGGCGAGATCGCCCAGCGCGACGCGACGACTCAGCTGCTCGCCTCATCGAACCGGATCCGCAACGCCGCCCTGCGCGAGCGGCGCGACGGCAAGGACATGCTTCGCTTCCACACCGACATGGCCAAGCTCGCGAGCGTGATGGATCTAGCGCTTTCGCTCAATGAGATCAATGCCGCCCAGGCCGCGATCAAGCAGATGATGGACCTGCTCGAGGCTAAGCGCGCCAAAATCGCGGCGGCGCAGACGGGCAATCAGCAGAATCAGACCGCCGCGGATCAGAACGCCGGCATGAACGGCCAGTGGAAGGACGAGATCAATAAGGATATCGCCTCCGATGACTCGACGATGAAGGATATCGCCGACTCCGAGGCCAAGGCGGGGATGGTCGCGCTTCGGCTGGGCGGTTTCCAGACCGACATGCGCGCCTTCATCGATCAGGTCAACGCCCAGGATCGCGGCGTCAGCGCTGATGCCGCGACGGAGTATCAGCGCCGCATCGACCTCCTGCCTCAGATTAAGACTTGGCGCATAAACGGGGGCAATCCCAACGACCCCGACGCGTTCTCGATGAAGAAGTTCAACGACAACCTGGCCGAGATCAACGATAACATCTCGAAAGCCCAGTCCGGCCTCACCCGCATCGCGGACATGCCGGTTGAGTACGCGGGCGTGCTGGTCATCGAGGTTCCGGGCCCTGCCGTGTCGGTGAGCAACCCCACGCAAGAGCAGACCCGCCAAATCCTGGCCGACCGCAAGGTTTACTGGCAGGGCAAGCGCGCCGAATTCAGCTCATCGCTCGCCACGGTCAACCGCATGCTTGATGGCAGCAGCGGCCGCACCGTGATCGATGAGTTCGGCGACCCGCATCCCGAGTCCCTGCCGCTGTGGCGCTCGCAGTCGCAGTCCGAGATCACCGCCACGCAGGCCGCGACGCGGCAATACCTGAGTCAGCTTGACACGCTGGCGGGAAACATCAACCGCGTGTCCGGCTCGAACATCCCCATGCTGTCGGGCCTGGGGCTTAAGGAATTGCAAGACGCGATTAAGAACTACGGCGACAGCCTCAAGGCCGTGCATTTCCCGGACAATGAGACCGTCGAGGCGCACGCGGCTCAGATGGACCTGATCTCCTCGGCCAAACTCGTGCCCTACGCGGCGCGAGAGATTATTCGATGGTCCAAGGCGGACGCGACCGTGACCGCCATCGATGATGCGACCACCAATATCCTGCCGAAGGCCCGGACCGGCCTTCAGGGCTTAGTAACCATGCTTGATTCCGTGTTGAGCGATGTGGATGTCGATGTCGCCTTCGTCAACTCGGGTGTCGGCGGCGGCCAACCCCTGATCGACCGCAAGACCGCGCTGCTGCGCGACAAACTCCTTCCCGCCCTCCAGGGTGCGCGCTCCATGCTTACGGACACTTTGATCCCCTATCAGCAGAAGTCGATCGATCAGGTTGCTGCGGCCGACAGCGACTTCTTCAAGCTGTACGATTCCAAGAAGAAGCTCATCATCGAGTCGGCCAAGCTGTACAACCATACTTTGCCTTGGGCGTTCGCGACCTTCGGCGCGGCGGACGGAAACCAGGCGGAGGCGACGCAGAAGATCGGCGATTGGCGCCGTAAGCTTCAGAAGAACCTCGACGGCTACGA
>JAYTSX010000249.1:0-4654 GCA_043745445.1 Elusimicrobiota bacterium | reverse complement strand
GCGTCGGCAGCCGCGTGGTCGTTGGCCTTTCAGATCTCGGACCGATCAAGGAAATGGCCGCGCTTTTCGGGTCCGACACTTTGCTCGATCCGGATGGCGCTTTGCTCGCGCGCGGGGTCCCCGTGTTCATCACGACAAATCGTAGCGGAGAGGTCCTCAAGTACGTCAGCGGCTTTCCGCGAGACGCGTCCACGCCGGCCGAGCTCGCCGCCTATTTCGGACTACCCTAATATTTAGCGCCACGACAGGAGAACTATCATGATCATCGGAGTGCCCAAGGAAATCAAAAATCGCGAGCATCGCGTGGGTCTCGTCCCCGGCGGCGTGCGCGCCCTCGTCAAGGATGGCCATAAGGTCTTGATCGAAAAGGCGGCCGGCATCGGCTCCGGCATCACCGATGAAGAGTACAAAACGGCGGGCGCGGCGATCGTCGACAAAAAGCGTCTTTTCGCCGACGCGGAGATGATCATCAAGGTTAAGGAGCCGCTTGAGGAGGAACTCGGCCTGTTCCGCGCCGATCAAATTCTTTACACCTATCTTCACCTCGCCCCGGCCCCGGCGCTGACCAAGGCTCTGCTGAAAGCCAAGGTCAAAGGCGTCGCCTACGAGACGATCCAGCTGAAGGACGGAAGCCTGCCGTTGCTGACCCCGATGAGCGAGGTCGCCGGCAAGATGTCGGTTCAGATCGGCGCGCAGTTCCTCGAGAAACACCATGGCGGCCGTGGCGTGCTCCTGGGCGGCGTCCCGGGCGTGGCGCGAGGGATCGTCACGATCATCGGCGGCGGCGTCGTCGGCATTAATGCGGCGAAGATCGCCATCGGCATGGGTGCGCGCGTGAACATCCTCGACGTCTCGGCTCAGCGTCTCGCCTATCTCGACGATGTATTCGGAAACTCGGTGAGCACCTTGATGAGCCACGATGAGAACATCTACAACTCGGTCATCCGCACCGACCTGCTGATCGGCGCCGTGCTGATCCCGGGAGCTAAGGCGCCCTCGCTCGTCACTGAGGAGATGGTCAAGAAGATGAAGCCGGGCTCCGTCATCGTTGATGTCGCCGTCGACCAGGGCGGCTGCATCGAGACCTGCGAAGTCACCAGCCACGACAAGCCCGTCATCATCAAGCACGGCGTTCTGCACTATGCGGTGCCCAACATCCCGGGGGCGGTGAGCCACACCTCGACCTATGCGCTGACGAACGTGACGCTGAAGTACGCGCGCGACATCGCCAAATTTGGTCTCGAGGAAGCCGTGCGCCGCGACGAGGCTCTGCGCAAAGGCGTGAACGTTTACCGGGGCAAGGTTACGCACGCGGCCGTCGCGCTGTCTGTTGGTGAGAAGCCCGTCGAGCTTGCGACCCTCGTTTAGACCGCTGGCGGCGATATTAATCTGTGCCGCGGCGGCCGTACCCGCCGCGGCAAAGCCCTTGGGCGCGTCCTACGACCCCGAGGTGGCCCTGCTGGTCCTGACGGTTCAGAAGCAAAGCGTCTTGCTCTTGCGAGAGGAGCTCGTGCGTCAGGCGGAGTGGCTCGAGCTCGGCGGGATGAAGGTCATGCTCGCCGAAAAGGTCGGCCAGTTCGCGCGCAACGTGAACGCGGGATTGACCGCCGACTCGGACATTCTTGAAGACTACCGCGAGCAGATCCTCAAGGTTGACCCTACCGCGATCGGCGAGGCCGACAAGCTTGTCGCCGAAATCCGCCGCTATCACGACCTTCTCCCCGGCAAGCCCATGGTGCGCTTGCCTTGGCCGCCGCCGCCCGGGCCGCTGATCCCTTTTCTCGAAGAGGACGGAATCGGGGCTGACGCCGCCAGCGCCCTCAAGGGCACGCCGGCCATGGACGAGCCCGTCGCGTACGCCGAGCGGCGCTTCGGCACCACCGGCCCTTTTTTGCGCCGCCGCAAGTGGAACCTCGACTTTTATCTCGGCTCGTTCAGCGACCTGCTGCAGCATTATAAAAAGCTCGGCTACCGTCGCATCTATCGCCTGCGCTCGCCCTATGTCAGTTACGGCAAGGCCGCCTGGGTGCTGGCCCCCGAGCCGGGCCTTAAGCCCCGGCTCGTTTACTCCGACTTTTATGGCCAGGACCTTTTTCTACACACCCGCGCTCAGTGGGCCATCATCACGGACCGCGCGAAGGGCGGGGGTCCGACCGTACGGACCTTGACTTGCCCGGACTGCACTTATGTTCTGCCCGGAGTGCGCGCGATGCGCTCCCTGCTTGCGACCGTGCCGTACACCGCGGACACGGTCATCGTCGGCTACGATTATCTCTTCGAGCCCGATCTAAAGGAGCATGAGCTCGGCGTCTACGAGAATGATTACTGGCGCCTGACCTATTACCGGACCGAGCCAACGATTACCGCAACGGTCGTGGCCCGCCGCACGAACTTTGGAGAGATTCTTGCCGCGTCCTTGACGCCGATGGTCCGCCGCGGCGCCCGCCGCGTCTATTACGCCGGTCCAACTGCGCAGGTCGAAGAAAACCTCGACAGTTACGAGCTCTACTACCCGACCCAGTTCATCTCATTCAATGGACGCGCCGTCCCTTTCGACAACGCGCTCGCGGGGCGAAAGAAAAAATTAATTACGTTTGCCGCCCTGCCGTCGCCGTTATTCGCGACGCGTGAGTGGCTCAAGGACGCTCGTCGGCACGGTATCCTCGCGTTTGACGGCGAAATGGCCCGGCTGGCCGAGGAAGCGGCGGCCTGGGCGCGCATTCCCGAGCGCCGTGTCGAGTGCGGCATCGCCGGCGTGCTGGGGGGCCTCTCTAATCTCCACCCGGAAGAGGACCGCGCCGTGTACACGATCAGCTACGAGAGCCAGGCGGGGAAAGAGTCCGCGAAGAAACACTACCGCGACGCGGTCTTGGGCAAGATCAAGGAAGCAGGCAAAGAATCCACGGAGTAGACCTACTTCGGCGCGATGTAAAAGTTGGTCACGAACGGCGCGCCCGTGTCCGGCTGAATCGAGGCCGGCTCCGCGATCAGCGAGGAAAGCTCCTTGGCGATTTCCTTGCGCCGCTCAAGGGGCATCACGTTAACGCCTTCGGTGCCGGGATTCAAGTAGCTTTTCACATAGCCGGTCTTCGCGAGCGTCACGACGTAGCCCCGCCCTTCAAGGGGCGGAAGAATTGTACGGTAGCGGCCCTGTGAATCGGCCTGGATAAGAGCGCGCGCATTCGTTTCGTTGTCGGTGAAGGTCATCTGCGCGTTGGGAACAGGCTGTAAAGTGATCAGGTCGTAGATCGTGCCCCGCATTTTCCACTCGCGGACGATTTTGGCTTTGGGAGCCTCTGAGGGCATAATCGAAATCGTGCCGGGACCAGCGGATTCCGCGGGCTCAGGGGGCGCCGTGGGAGCCCCGGCATCCGGCGGCACCTCACGGACGGGCGCCTGAGGCACGAAGCCCGCGCCCTGTCTCGAAGCGCCGGACACAGCGGTCTTTATTCCGGCCGGAACAGTTTTTATGCCTTCCTCGGCGGTACGCCAGAGATACTGCCCCAACGACCAGATGAAGAACGCGAATCCGACGAAGAAGAGGACCGGCATCCCGACGCTGCGAAAGGTGTCATTCTGGAGCGCGCCTTTTTCCGGAGGCGCGTCCAAAAAGGACATCGGACAGTTGGGGCAGGACTCCCAATCCAGCTGGAGCTTCGTGCCGCAGCCGGGGCATTTCGACGGAGCGCTCACCCTACAGCTCCACCCAATGCACGCGCCGGATGCCCTCAAGGCGGGTCAATTCCGCGCGCACAGAGGAGGGGGCATCCTCGTCCACATTGAGCACCATGACAGCCTCACCCTGAACGGAACGGCGGCCAACGCGCATATCAGCGATGTTCACGCCCGACTTGCCAAGCAAGGTGCCCACACGGCCGATCACGCCGGGCGCGTCGGTATTGGCGATCACGATCATCTTGCCCTGCGGCCGCACATCGATGCGCAGGCCGCCGAGCTTGAGAATGCGGGGCTCCCCCGGGGCGAGAACGGCGCCGGAAACGGAAACGGGACCTTTGTCTGTGGCCGCGGTCAAGGTCAGCATACGGCGTACGCCCTCGGACACTCGCGGATCTGAGGACTCCCCGACCTTGATGCCCCGATCGGCGGCAACGGCGGGCGCGGAAATCCAACTGACCTCGGGGCCCATAATCGGAGTGAGGAAGCCCTTGAGCGCGGAGACGGCGAGAGGGCGGCGTTCGCTGCTCTTATACTCGCCCTCGAATGTACAGGTAAACTCGCTGACACCTCCTTCGAGCGTCTGCGCGAGGAAGCGCCCCAATGCCTCGGCCAGGGGCAGCCACTCGCCGAGCGCTGCGAGCGTCACGGGGTCGAAACCGGGCATGTTCAAGGCGTTGGGCGCGATGCCTTTGTCATGAAAGTCCACGACGGCCGAAGCGAGTTCGGTGGCCACCCGGCTTTGCGCCTCGGCCGTGGACGCGCCAAGGTGGGGGGTCAAAATCAAATTCGGGCATCCACGAAGCGGATTATCGGCAGGCAAGGGCTCCGCGTGGAACACATCGAGGGCGGCGCCCCCGACCTGGCCGGACTTCAACGCGTCCGCAAGCGCCGCGTCATCGACCAGTTCCCCGCGAGCGCAGTTGATAATTCGAATTCCTTTTTTCGATTTCGCGAGCGCGGCCGCCGAAATCATCCC
>JAYTSX010000248.1:0-4665 GCA_043745445.1 Elusimicrobiota bacterium | reverse complement strand
TGCTTAAAGGGGAAGGCTCCCCCCTCCATGTGTCCGGCGCGGCCTCCGGACTTGATGTCGATCCCCTCGGCGCGGCCGACAAAGCTCTCGAAGCGGCGGGTTACCGGGCGGGCCTGGAATTAGCCTCGGCGATGACCGCGAAAGACTAGATCAGGCCGAGCTCGCGGCCGACCTTGGCGAACTTCTCGAGCGCGAAGTCGAGGTCTTGGGCCGTGTGGCCGGAGGACACGATCGTGCGCAGGCGGTCCTTGCCGCGGCCCACGATCGGGAAGCAGATCGCGAGCGCGAAGACCCCTTCCTCGAACAGCCGCGCGGAAAACTCCTGCGCCTTCTTGGTATCTCCAATCAGGACCGGTGTAATAGGCGTCTCCGACGCGCCGGTGTTGAACCCCAGCTTTTTCAAGCCTTCCTTGAGATGGGCCGCGTTCTGCCACAGCTTTTGAATACGCTGCGGCTCATCGAGCATGACATCGAGGGCGGCCGCGCAGGTGGCGATCACCGAGGGCGGATGCGAGCTGGAGAAGGTAAAGGGGCGCGCGGTCGAGATCAGATAATCGATGAGCCGCTTCTGGCCCGCGACATAGCCGCCGACGGAGCCGACGGCCTTAGAGAGCGTGCCGATCGAGACTTGGATGCGGTCGGCGACCTTGAAATGATTCGGAGTGCCGCGCCCGTTCTCGCCCATGACGCCCGAGGCGTGCGCGTCATCGACCATGACGAACGCGCCGTATTTCTCCGCCAGTTCGACGATCTCCGGCAGCGGAGCGAGGTCGCCGTCCATCGAGAAAACGCCGTCGGTGACGATCATTTTACGGCGCGCGCCCTGGGCCTCCGGCGTTTCAAGAATCGCCTGGAGCGCTTTCATGTCTTTGTGCGCGTACACCTTGCGCGCGGCCTTGGCCAAGCGAGCGCCGTCGATGATCGAGGCGTGGTTGAGCTCGTCGCTGATGAGAAGGTCCTTGGGGTCGCTCATCAGGCTTTGGCAGCAGGCGACATTGACGGTAAAGCCGGATTGAAAAACCAGCGCGGCCTCGGTGCCCTTGAACTTGGCGAGCTTCTGTTCGAAGGCCAAGTGGAGATCCTGCGTGCCGATGATCGGCCGCACCGCCGCGGTGCCGACGCCGTGGCTGTCGATGGCGGCCTTCGCCGCGGCTTTGAGTTTGGGGTGCCCGGTCAGGTCCAGGTAATTGTTGCTCGTCAGGTTCACGACCTTCTTACCGTCGACGATGGAAACCGGCGCCTGGTGGCCCGTGAGCACACGCAGCTTCACGAACCGGCCCTCGGCCTTGAGTTGCGCAATGTCCGTGTCGAGGAAATCCATCAAAGCATCGGTCTTAGTCGTCATGCCGCGATTATATAGAATACAGCCCATGAAGCGCATTGACGCGGCCGCGATCGCCCTCCTCGCCGCTTGCCTCATCACCTTGTTCGCGCGGCTGTCCTTCGTCCCGGCGCTCTCACTCGACGAGGCCTGGATCGGCCTCTTCACCGAGCGTCTTCGCCTCCTGGGCGCTTACACGCCGCACCAGATGAACCATTACACGGGGCCTTTGTTTTCATGGCTCGTCTACGCGTCTTTTTCCCTCCGGGGGTTGTCCGTGGAAAGCCTGCGCCTGCCGGGCGCCGTGCTCAACGCCGCGGCGTTCACGGGCCTTTGGCTGCACTTGCGCCGGCGCGTTTCCCCGGAGGCCGCCGCGTCCTGGGCCCTGCTCTGCGTCGGGTCGGCGTATCTCTTGATGAAATCGCGCCTGGCCTGGGAGGTGTACGCCTTCCATCCCATCCTGATCCTGGGCACGCTCGCCGTGCTGGCCCAGCCCGGCCGCGGGCCCGTCCTCGTCCTCCTCACTTTGCTCGGCGTGGAAAACCATTTCATCTACCTGTCCATTCCCGCCTCGCTCGTCGTGCTCTTCGGCACGCGCACGGCCTGGCGCGGCGAAAAAGAGGCCATGGGCGGGCTGAGAGACTCCGCGTCGGCGCTCGCGGCCGGTATCGCTTTCGCGCTCATCAAGAATCCAATCAGCGACGAGCTCTGGGTCGCGCACCGCCCGGCGCTGCTTACGGCCCTTGCCGTCCTCCCCGTGTTGGCCGCCGTGGCCATCCGGCAAGCCTCCGACGCGCTCCTGCTGCTGCCGTTTACGCGCGCGCGCCGCGAACTGTCTATTTTTTTCGCGCTGACGCTCACCGCCTTCGTCGGCTGGCATCTCATCCCTCTCATCCAGGTCTTCGCGGGCCCGGTCGTGTTCAAGAGGCTTTTTTCTTATGAGTTGCCAGGGGTGCTCACCGTGCTTCTTCATGCCTGGGGACTCTTTCTCGCCGGCCTTCTCGCGTGGAACTGCGTGCGCGCTTGGCACGACGAGACCCTTTCTTTCCATGAGCGCACCTTGCAGCTCTGGCCCGCGGCCTTCGCGACGGTCTTCATCCTCTTCCGGCATACGAGCTCGCTACGATATTACTCGCTGCCGTCGCTGCTGGCCCTCCTCGCACTCGCGGTCGCTTTACCGAAGCTGGCGCGCGCGGACAAGCGCGGCGTCTACGCCTGCGCGCTTTCGGCGGCGCTCCTCACGCAGGGATTCCTCCTGCGCGAGCTCCGCTCGCCCGGCGACCGGCGGCCTCTGAACTTCCGTGTCGGCTGGCGCAAGGAAAACTCCAAGGATTTCGCGCGGAAGGAGGCCCTGTTCGCCGCCTTCGACGCCTCGCGCGCCTGCGTCGTCGCCCATCAGGAACGGAGCTTCACGCCGATCCCTCTGGCCTTCCACCGCGCGGTGGCGCCCGACGCGCACTGCGACGCCGCGCTGGCCTTTGACGCGGACCAGTGCCCGGACTGCGCCGCGCCGCCCTACTACCGCTGGGCCGTTGTCCCCGTCTCGAAGTAGAAAGACGGAGGACCCTCGATGGGCAGCAGCTCCCACAGGTCGTCGAGCGCGACCGCCCGGGCGGCTTCGCGGCGAGCGAGGACGCGGACCGAAAGCTCAAGCGCCCACCGCTCCTTCAGCAACGCGGCTAAGGAACGCAGCGCCTCGGACAAGGTCCGGCGGCCCGCGCCGTTCTCCACGACCACGAGTTCGACGGGCCGTCCCGGCTCGAGGCGACCCTTCGCGGCCGCGCCGCCCAGGAGAACCGCCGCCGCCTTGCCGCGCAGTCCCTTCTTGATCGCGTCGGCGACGCCGTCGGCGTGCTCGGCCTCACGCTCCAGCAGGGGCAGAAGGAGTTCGGACATGAGCCACCGGCGCCGGTCGAGCCGCCATTGGTCCGAGCGTCCCGCGGGGCGCCGCTCAACGAGGCCAAGCCCGGCCAACGCCGCAAGCGCCACGGCCGCGCCCTGATGATTGATCCCCGCGAGCCGCGCGAGGGCGCGGCCCGACATCGGAGACTTCGCGCGAAACAAGGCCCGGAGCACGGCAAGGCGGCTCGGGGCCGACAAAACAGCGTCCAACGGGCGCGAGAGATGGCCTTTCAGGTAGATCATAGTATGTCTAGTATTATAGACATATATTGGCGACCAGTAAAGGGGAAGATCGGACAGACGCGGAATATCCCCGCTGGAAAAAACCGTGAAAGGACTGCGGCTAAGGGACGAAAACGACTTTGCCGCAGTCGCGCGCGGGCGCGGTCATCGCGGCAAAGCCCGCCTCGTAGTCTTTCAGGGGAAAGGTATGGGTCACCACGGGTTTTAAATCAATGGCTCCCGAACGCAGCAATCGATCCGCCTTATACCAGGTCTCGAAGATCTCACGCCCGACGATGCCGTGCACGCGCACGCCCTTAAAGATTAGGTCATTGGCCCAGTCGAGCTCGATCTTCTTCGAGGGGATCCCGAAAGCGGTGATGCGTCCGCCGCTGCGCACGCACTTAAAGGCCTGGGTGATGGCCGCCTGCGCTCCGGACATCTCGCAGACGACATCGAACCCATCCTTCACCTTGCCGGCCTTGATGGGATCTTCGTCGGGAGACACGACGGTGGTGGCCCCCATGCGCAGAGCGAGCTCCGCGCGGTACTTTGAGCCCTCGACGGCAACGATGCGGTCCGCGCCCGAGGCTTTCGCCACGGCGATCGAGAACAGCCCCTGAGGGCCGCAGCCCATCACGAGCACCGATTTGGCGGCCACCGGCTCGACGAGCACGGAGTAGACCGCGTTTCCAAACGGCTCGAAGAGCGAGCCCAGGTCTCGCAATGAGTCATCGCTGTGCTTCCACGCGCAGCGCGCGGGCACGGCGGCGTATTCACCGAAGCCGCCCGGGCCGTCCACGCCGATGATCTTCATCTCGCGGCAGACGTGACGCTGACCGTTTTGGCACTGATAACAGAGCCCGCAGAAAATATGGCTCTCGACGGAGACGAAGTCGCCGATCTTGAAGTCGCGCGCCGACGCGCCGACCTCCGCGATCGTGCCGCAGAACTCGTGACCGAAGGTGCTCGGAGTTTTAAATCGTTCCGGCGCCCACGAATTCCAGCCGTAGATGGGAAGGTCCGAGCCGCAGATGGAGGCGCGGTGCACCTTCACCAGCACCTCGTCGGGCTTGATCTTCAGCTCCCCCATCGATTCATAGGCCGCGCCCGGCGCCGGCGACTTCTTAATGAGGGCTTTCATTCGAAAAAATTCCTCGCGACGAAAAGCAGATTTTCTTTGCGTTCGCGTATGCGCCGATAGAAGTACGGAAACCAAT
>JAYTSX010000247.1:0-4676 GCA_043745445.1 Elusimicrobiota bacterium | reverse complement strand
GGAGCAGGTGACGAGGATGCCGCCGGGTTCAAGGAGAACCATGCCGAGGCGGTTTAAGTCGATATATTTTTGGCGGCCGAGAGCATAGCCCTCCTGGTTGGCGATGAGCTTATACGGGTCGAGGATGATGAGGCCGTAGCGGCGCGTGTTCATCGCGGCCTGGCGCATATAAGGGAAGGCGTCGGCGCAGACGACATCGATGCGCTGCTGGTTGGCGTTGGCGTTCATCTTGAGAAGCGCTGCGGCATCGGGATCGAGTTCGACTGCGGTGACTTCTTCCGCGCCGCCAAGCTTCTTGGCATACAGAGCGAAGCCCCCGGTGTAGGAGCACACATCCAAGACTTTTTTGCCTTTTACGAACGGCAATATGGCCGCTCGGTTTTCGCGCTGATCTGTAAAAAATCCGGTTTTGTAGCCTGTCGACGGATCAACGATAAAAGTCACGCCGTTTTCTTTTACGCGCGTGCCGGTGCCCTTGTTCGGATCCAGATCGAACCCTTCCATGCTCTGCGTGTGCGGCGAGGCACGGTGGAAGAAGCGGGCGTTGGGATAGTGGATCTTCAGAGCGCGCTCGATGCGCGCGGACTGTTTAAACATTCCGAGTGAATAAAATTCGAGCGCGATGCAGTCGCCATAACGGTCGACGACGAGGCCCGGCAGTCCGTCGCCGTGGTCGTGGACTAACCGGTAGGCGTCCGTCCTCGCATCGAGGTCGAGTACGGTCCGCCGGAAGGTGACCGCCGTCGCTATCCGTTCGTTGAAAAAAGCATCAGCGTCAAATGTACCGATACCGCGCGTGAGCAGGCGCAGGGCGATGAGGCTGCGGGGGTTATAGAGAGCGACGCCGTAGGGGGCGTCGAAGCGGTCGTAGACCGCGACCAGGTCGCCGGGGCGCGCCTTCGGGTCAACCTCGCCGAGCATTCGTTTGTAGAGCTGGTGCCCGGACGCCGTCGAACGCAGGCGCACCCAGGGAATAGGAAGCTCGTGACCCTTGGGACGACCGGTGAGCTTGGGCCGCGCAGGAAATACTTCCTTGGGCTCGTCGGGCTCGGGGCGGGATTCTTCCACGGGTCTATTCTACCAAAAGGCGAGGCGTCCCTCGCTGAGCGGGGGACGCCTCGGACCTTTCCGGCTATTTGGAGCGCTTGGTCTGGTGGATCTCGCGGCGCGCCGCCTTGTCCTTGTGAATATCCTGGCGCTCGGTCTTGATGTCGGCCCGTTTGGCCTCGCGGTCGGTCTTCATCGTGGCGCGTATGGCGTCCTTTTTTGACTTATAGTCGGCGCGGATGGCCTGGACCGCCGCTTTTTTGTCGGCGGGAGACTTGGCCGCGTCGGCCTTTACGGCATCAATCGCGGTCTTCTCCTGCGACTGCAGGTCCTTGACCTCGTCGTGCTGTTTCTTCCAATCCTCGCGGATTTCCTTTTTGTCCTCGTGGATCTTCTCGCGGTCGGCCTTGATGTCCGCGTTGATCTTCTGGATCTCCGCCTTGGCGGGAGCGGCGGCGGGAGCGGGATCTTCGGCGACGGCGAGGCCGGCTACGAGCAGGGTGGCGACGGCAAGTAAGATTTTCATTGGTTTCTCCTGGCCGCGTGTGCGGTCTCTTATCTTACGGTTCACATGTGTTTTCGTTCGCAGGACGCTGCAACTTTTTACCGTGTTCGATCGTCTAGTATGAGGTTGCTGGTCTCCGGCGGGAAGCCGCGATTGGACGGCGGCCGTTCTCGTGAGACGCTTGAGGTTAAACGGGGTTTGAAGCGGCCCAAGCTTCCGCCGCGGCCAGCTTCTCAATGGTGCCGATATCGTGCCAAGCCGATGTGTCGGAGCGGAAGGCGTGTATGTCGGAATTTGCGGCCGCGAGCCGTAAATAGGTCTTGGTGATCGAAAAAACGCCCGATTCCGTTATTTTGTCGAGCAGCTCGGGTGAGAGCACATGTATTCCGTCGAAGGCTAGGCGCTGGGCATTGGGGACCTGGCCTTTGGCCCAGGTGATTTTGCCCTCTCCGCGGTCGTGCCCGGCGAAGCGATTCTTGGCGTCAAATAAGTAAGCGCGGCCGCTTTCGCGTTCGCGCACCGACAATGTGGCGAGCGCTCCGGTGTCTTTGTGAGCCTTAAGCAACGCCCGAAGGTCGAGATCGGTCAAGACATCCGCGTTGTGGACAAAAATGGGCTCGCGTCCCTTTAAGAGCGCCGACGCCTTTTTAATCGCACCGCCCGTATCGAGCAATAAATCATCCTCGCGCGACACCGAAACGGGTACCCCATGGCGACGGGCGAGATCGGCGCAGACATCCACCACCTTCTGCGCGTGATGATGGGCGTTGACCACGAATGACTTTACCCCGGCGGCCTTCAGGCGAACCAGGGCGCGCTCAAGCATCGGCACGCCTCCCACGGGCAGGAGGGCCTTGGGCGTTTCATCCGTTAAGGGTTTAAGGCGTGAACCGATACCCGCCGCGAGGATCAGGGCTTTCATTTCTTCGGCCAGTTTTTTCTTTCGCGGTGAGAGACGACGACGGACACGCCTTGGTCGCGCAGGTGCTTGGCGAGGCGTTCGGCCAGGTACACCGAGCGGTGCTGGCCGCCGGTGCAGCCGAAGGCGACGGACAGATCGGTGAAGTTTCGTCCCGCATAATCCTCTACGCACTGGTCGATCACGGAGAACGCCGAGCGCGCCCAACGGTCCACCGCGTCTTCCTTGGATAGAAAAGCGATAACGGGTCCATCGAGGCCCGACTGCGTCTTGAACTCGATTTGGCGGCCGGGATTGGGCAGGCAGCGGCAGTCGAGGACATAGCCGCCGCCGTGGCTGCTTTGATCCTTGGGCATGCCGTGCTTGTACGAAAAGCTTTGGATGCGCACGGTGAGCGTGAGCTTGGCCGAGCCGAACTGGCGCAAGGCCGAGGAGCCGACGAGCTTTTTGAACACCCCCATCAGCTCCGGAACCTCGATGGGCAGGCCGGATGTCGTGAGCACATGCTCGATGTTGCGGATCGCGTAGGGAATGCTCTGCAGGAAAAGCGGCTTCTTCTCGTGAAAGCCGCGCAGGCCGTAGGCGCCCATGGCCTGCATGATGCGGATAAGCACGAAGCCGGGGAAGAACTTCTTGAACTCGGTCCGGTCGATCGGGGCGAGCTTGGCCGCCTCTGAAATATAAAGGTCCAGAAGCTCGTCACGCAGCTCGAAAGGGACATCGGCCTTAGCGTCGTACAGCAGCGACGCGATGTCATAGTGCAGCGCGCCGCGTCGGCCGCCTTGGTAATCGATGAAATACGGCTTCCCGTCCTTGAGCATGACGTTCCGGGATTGGAAATCGCGGCACAGAAAGTATTTTCGTTCGGCGGCGAGGAGGTAGTCGGCGAAGACCTGATAATCCTCCTCGAGCTTCTCTTCGTGAAACGGAATGCCGCCCAAGGTCAGGAAGTAGTATTTGAAGTAGTTGAGGTCCCACAGCATGGACTGCTTGTCGAAGCTCTTGCGGGGATAGCACCACTTGTCGTCGATGGTCGCGCCGGCCGTAATCTGCATCTTCGGCAGCCAGCGAACGACGTCCTGATAGGCGGAAACCACTTCCGCCGGGAAGCCGGCGGGGGTGCGGCGCTTGCCGAGGAACTGGAATAAGGTCGTATCGCCGAGGTCTTCTTCGAGATACGCGGTGGTGTCCTTGTTTTCCGCGTAGAATTCCGGCACGGGAATTCCGTTATTTAAAAAATGTTTGGAGAACTCGATGAAGGCGCGATTTTCTTTTGCATCATCATTGAGCACGCCGATGGCCGAAATCGTGTCTCCGGCTAATCGGTAGATGCGGCGGTTCGAGCCCTCCGCGCGCACGGGCACAAGAGTATTCGCGTCCGCGCCGAACTTCTCGCGGTACAGAAGGCGCAGGGCGTCGAGCGGATCGGTCACGAGGGGATATTACCGCTTCCCTTGCCGCGCGTCCAGCCGATGGTCTATGATGACAGGATGAAAAACCTCCTGATCACGATGTTCCTGTTCGCCGCCGCCGCCGTATACGCCGTAGAAACCAAGGCTCCCTCCTCTCCGGTCCGTGAGTTCAAGTCGGTGAACATCGAGGTCCAGGGCAATAAGATCTGGACCCCGTCCTTCTTCGCCGTTAAGAAGGGCGACAAGGTGAAGCTCACCTTGATCAACACCGCCCCGTCGGGCGTGCACGCCTTCGAGATCGAGGGGTACCCCTCGACCAAGGCTTCTGTTGATAACAAGGAAGGCGCGAATTCCAAGGTCGTGGAGTTTACGGCCGATAAGGCCGGCATTTTCCGCATCTTCTGCCCCATTCACCCAGGCCATGTCGGCGGCCAGCTCCTCGTCCTCGAATAAGGCTTGTGACGAGCTCCGACCCCGCCCAGCGAGAGCGCGTTCGCGCGATTCTCATTTCTTTGGTGGGCGGGACGGTGATCCTGGCGCTGAAGGCGACCGCGTACTACATGACGGGCTCCATGGCGCTTCAGTCGGACGCGCTCGAAAGCATCGTTAATGTGGTGGCGGCCGCCTTCGGGCTGGGCGCGGTCATCTTCGCGGGCCAACCGGCCGATAAAGATCATCCCTACGGCCACGGCAAGATGGAGTATTTCGCGGCTGCGTTCGAGGGCGGGCTCATCTCGCTTGCGGCGCTCGTCATTTTCTACGAATCGGTTCTGGCGCTGCTTCGCGGCGTCGA
>JAYTSX010000246.1:0-17852 GCA_043745445.1 Elusimicrobiota bacterium | reverse complement strand
CTCTCGCCTCGGTGGCCCAGCATCCGGAATACCCGCGCGCCGTACTCTATAAGGCCACCCCGGACGGCGTCTTCATCGACAGCACGCCCTTCTTCTCGGTCAACGGTCAGCAATCCGCGCTCAACGCCGCCACCAACGTCAACTTGGCCGCCTCGGTCGACGCCGATGGCGTGGTCTGGATCGCCGGCGACGCGGGCACCCCAGGACAGTATGCCGGCCTCTGGAAGGCCGACGCGCAGGGGCTGTCATTGGCCGCGCTCTCGGCCGGCGCCACGGCGCACGCGGTTCTGGCCTTGGGCGGCGGCGACGTTTGGATGACGGGCACCAACGGCGAGCTCGTGTTCTGGCGTCACGACCCGGCCAATGGCGCGATGACGCGCTACAGCTGGGCCAACACCTTAGGCGGGACCGGCAGCGCCGGCCGCGCCATGGTCGCCGATAACGCCGGAAACGTCTGGATCGGCGGTTGGGCCAACACCGCGACGAATAAAGTCGCCGCCTTGTGGCGCTGGAACGGAGCGTCCATTGAGCTCGTCGCCACATCGACCGGAGTCTACTCCGATGAAGTCTTTGGCCTTGACCTCGACGCCGCCGGACGCTTCTGGCTGTCGGGGCGCACCGTCATCGACGGCGCCGGCAGCGTCAATCACGCATTCTGGCAATATTCCGCCTCGGGCGGCACGAACCTCGTGCTGATGGAACGTTCCGCCGTCGTGCCGCGCGCGCTCGACTTCGGCGTGGGCAACGCGATCTCGCTGTACCAGGGCAAGGCATGGGGACTTGCCGGCCCGGCGCCCTTCGGCGTGCGTCTGCGCACCTTGGGCTTCGGTCAACTCACCGGAAGCTTAAGCTATGCGCCCGGCTTCTCCGGCGGCGACGTGGGATTCTTCCTCAGTCCCACCATCGACTTCAACGGCGATCTCACTCAGGTTCTTCTTACGGCGCCTTCGGCGGGCACGACGTTTGCCTATACGTTGACCGATCTCGCCGCACCCGCCACCTACTATGTCGCCGCCATTTACGACCTCTCCGGCGCTTTGACGGCGGGAGGGAGCAACCCCGGCCCGAACGATCCTCTCGGCTTTGCGCTTACGCCCGCGATCCTGGCGGCGGGCGCGTCCGAGCCGGTCTCGACGATTTCGCTGTCGCCAGACACCCAAGCCCCCACGCTGTCTTTGCTCTCACCCGTGGACGGATCGACGACGACGGCCTCGCTCTTCTTGATCTCGGGCACCGCCGCCGACGACCACGCCATCGGCGAGGTCAAGGTCGGGCTGCAGAATCTCGTCGACGGAACCTGGTGGGACTCGAGCCAGGGCACCTTCACCGTCAGCGGGCAGCCCTTCACGGGCATCTCCGCAACGCGCTCCGGACGAGTCGATGCCTTCTCCTGGTCGGTCGACATGTCCCAGCTCCGCTTCGCCATCGTCGAGGGGCGCCCCTATCGCGTCTACGCCAAGGTCCACGACGTCTCCGGGCACTCAGTTTCGGCGTCCGCTTCGGTCACTATCGTCAGCACGAGCGTTCTCTCGATCTCAACGCCGACCGTATCCTTGGGCATGAGCCGAGATCCTTCCGGCAACTTCTGGCTCGTCTCCCAAGATCAGCTCTCCGAGCGGCCCTTCGAGTTCACCTTGCGTAAGTACGACTCGCAAGGCGTGGCCACCGCTTCGACCACCTTGCCCGGCGCCTCCGGCGGCGACAACTTCAAGATCGCCTTCAATGCCGCAGGCGACGCGTGGGCCGTCGGCGACGGCCTGAACGGGGCCTTGGGCCTTTGGAAAGTCGACGCCGCTGACCGGGTTCTACTCGCTTCGACGACCATCGTCAACCCGAACGGCGGACTTTTCTCAGGAGGCGTGGCCGTCGACGCCTCCGGACATCCCTGGGTCTCGCTCGCCGAGCAGACCGGCCCCAACTTCACTTTCCGTCTCGTCCTCTGGACTTTCAATGCCGACGCGACGGTTGCAGCGTCGCCCGTTTACTTCCAGCGCGGCGGCGGCCTCGACGGCGGCCTCTCCACGGCGATCGATCCTTCCGGCAATATCTGGTCGGCGGGCGTCAGCTCGAATCCCGCGACCGGGCAACTCGATCTCGCCCTGTGGAAATTCACGCCCGCGGGCGGGCTTGCCGCAGGTTTTCCGGTCTACCGCTCCACCGCCTTCCTCGGTGTCGGCGGCGGCGGGGGACAAGACGGCCCCGAACTCGACATGACCATCAGCCCCGCCGGCGCCGTCTGGGTCGCCGCCTCGCAGGCCTATCCGCTCTTCCACGTCTCCGACCTCGCTTTGCTGCGCTACGATCTTTCGGGCGTGCTCGTCTCTTCGACACTCTGGCACTCCGCTGATCGCGCGGTCGTTCAAGGGCGGGCCGTCAGCCTCGATGCTTCGGGCAACCCCTTCGTCGTCGGCCGCGTTCGCAGCGGGTCCGGCACCGACGCGAGCCCCGCTCTCTGGAAGTACACCGCCGGGGGCGTACTTGCCGCCGGCTACCCTAAGACTCGCGCGTTCGGCTTCGACAACTCCGCGCTCGCAGTCGACGCGGCCGCAACACCGTGGGTCGCCATCGACGCCCGCCCGCAAGTCTTCGGCTCCATCCTGACCTTGCCGGGCGCCCCCGGACCCGGCTACTTCGCTACCGCCAATTTCGCCCAACTCTCCGGCACTCTTAACTATCCCGCCGGCTTCATCGCCGGCTCGACGATCACGCTCGTCGCTTCGAACGACGGCTTTCGGCACGATCCCGCATTCTTCCCGATCATCGCCTCGGGAGGAACGTCGCTCGCTTATGCCGTCAGCCTGGTCGCACCCGCTACGTATCAGATCCTCGCCTTCGTCGGCACCAATCCCGACGACCTCACGCCCGCCTCCGCCGTCGGCGTTTACTCGAACTACGCCGCCGTGTCCGTGACGACCTACTCGCCCACCGCCGGCATCGACTTCAGCCTGATCCTCGATACGACTCCGCCCGCCTCAGCCATCACCGGATTTATCCCCGGCTCGACCGTCACGGCCCTCGCCTCCATCGCCGGAACCGCCGCCGACGACGTCGCCTTCGCGGGACGTGTGAGCCTCGCCGCGCAGGACCTCGACAACGGCCTGTGGTGGGACGCCGCCAAACAAGATTGGGTCGTGAGTACCGGCCCTGTCTACAAGCTCATCAACGCCGGCAACGGCCACAACTCCGAGCCGCTCAATCACCGCTCCTGGGTCGTCCAGGCCGGCGCCGGGAGCGACCCTGCCTCCAACGACAGCTACGGCGGCTTCAGCGACTTCCTGCCCTTCGGGCACTCGTTACGGCTCTACGAGAAAGCCCGCGACTTGGTCGGCAACGAACAACTCGTCCCCACGATCAGTTCCTTCGTCTGGCGCGGCCCCAACGGCGCCTTCGGGCCGCCGGACGCCGTGGGCAATCTTTTTGTGGGTCAAATAAACGCGAGTTCCGCCGCCTTCACGTGGAACGCGCCCGGCGAGCATCAGAACATCGGCCAGGCGCTGTCCTACGACCTGCGCTACTCCACCTACGGCGTCACGGAGCTCAATTTCAACGCCCTGCCCAATGTCACAGGCCTGCCGCTTCCGCCGACCGCATTCCAACTCTCCTCGTTCACTCTCACGGGACTGCAGTCCGGCACGACCTACTTCGTCGCCCTCAAGACTCGCAATCACGAGAACGGTCTGAGCGCCCTCTCGAACGTCCCGCGCATCGTCACCGGCAGACAACCCGCCGCGGTACTGATTTCTATCGCAGTACGGCCGTCTTCGATGACGATCCTCTCAGGAGCGACGGCACAGTTCGCGGCGGATGGGATATTCTCCGACGGCTCGACGCAAACGCTGACCGGCAGCGCTGTCTGGAGCGCGGACGCACCGTCGGTGGCCACGGTCACGGCATCGGGACTCGTCACCGCCCTGTCGGCCGGCGCGGCCAACATATCGGCCTCATCGGGCGCGCTCAGCGCTCAGGCGACCTTGACGGTAGCCAACTCAGACGCTCTGCCTCCCGTCGTCTCGCTGCTCTTCTCGACGCCGAGCTTTACCGCTGGATCGGGCGCGGTCACGATCGGCACGCAGAGCCTCGTCGCGTTGTCCGCGGTCGACTACGCCTCGGGCGTAACACCGTCAGGCGTCGCCTCGATCCGTTACTCAATCGACGCGACGACGCCTACCATCGTCTACGCAGCGCCGTTCACTCTTTCGGTTGGGGCGCACGTCGTGTACTTTTCGGCGGTCGACGCCGCGGGCAACGCGTCAGCTGTTTCCTCCGCGTCTCTCTCGGCATCGGCGAGTCCCTTCGCGGGGGAGGTCCTCCCGTCAACGGGCCCGATCGGCGTGGGCTTTGCGATCGGAGGTTTCGGCTTCGGAGCATATGCCGGCGAGAACACTCGAGCCAAGTTCGGCGCTGTCGCGGCGCCGTTGTCCGTCTGGAGTGATGGCGCGATCGCGGGAACGGTCCCGGGATTGTCGACGGGCGCGTATGCGCTCAGCGTTGAGGTTCAAATCGGGACGACGGTCGCGACAACTGCCCCGCTATCCTTCCGCGTGACCGGACTTTCCACGACGACTTTGTCTCTCTCTTCCGGCCCGATCGGCGTTCCGTTTACGATCACGGGAGTCGGTTTCGGCGCATACGCCGGAGCCAACACCCGCGTGCTGATCTCCGGTGCGACTGCGCCGCTCTCGGTCTGGAACGACACGACGATCTCCGGCACGATCCCCGGCGTCTCATCCGGCCCGACGACGGTCGTCGTTCAGCGCGCTACCGCCGATGGAGGCCTCGTCGCCAGCGATCCGATGGCATTCATGGTGACTGTACCGTCGATCACATCGGTGACGCCGGCCTCGGGGCCGATCGGCGCGGCATTCACGCTGAGCGGACTCTCGTTCGGCCCCTACGCCGGAACGAACACACGGGTGCTGGTGGCCGGAGCCACCGCCGCGCTCTCGGTGTGGAACGACACGACGATCTCCGGCACGATCCCGGGGTCGGTCGCAATCGGTACCCAGACCGTCATCGTCGAACGCGTCACCGCCGACGGCGGCCTCGTGCGCGCCGCGACGGCTTATTTCCAAGTCACGGGCCTCGCCTTGTACTCGCTCAGTCCCGCGACCGGACCGATCGGCGTGCCCTTTACGATCAACGGCGTCGGCTTCGGCGCGTACGCGGGAGCCAACACGCGGGTTAAATTCGGCGTTAGCACCGCCGCGTTGTCGGTCTGGAACGATACGACGATCTCCGGCACGGTCCCATCGTTGTCTACCGGAGTCTACGCGGTGGCGGTCGAGAGACAAGAGGGGGCCTCGATCGTCGTAAGCAATACTTCAACCTTTACCGTGACCCTCATGAACGTCGCCTCGGTCTCGCCGTCCTCGGGCCCGATCGGCGCGGCATTCACCGTGACCGGGACCTCCTTCGGCTCCTACGCGGGACTGCTCACGCAGGTACTGCTCGGCGGCGCGACGACGCCCTTGTCGGTATGGAACGACACCACGATCGTCGGAACTGTTCCCGGCTCGCTCTTGCCCGGGGTTCAGGCCTTGATCGTGGAGCGCCGCACGTCGGACGGCGGGCTCATCGACTCGAATACGGCCTATTTTACGGTGACGGGGCTGAGCGTCGGCGCGCTGTCGCCCTCGTCCGGACCCATCGGCGTGCCGTTCACGATTAGCGGGACGAGTTTCGGCGCGTATGACGGGACCAACACGCGGGTGCGCTTTGGCATCAGCACCGCGGCACTATCGGCGTGGAGCGACACGACTATTTCAGGGACCGTCCCCGCGCTCGACACGGGCGCATGGGCGGTTGCGGTCGAGCGTCAGCAAGGCTCCAGTGTTTCCTCGAGCACGGTCGCGACGTTTACCGTGACGGGGCTTAGCATCTCGTCGATCTCGCCGTCTTCGGGACCGATCGGGACGGCGTTCACCCTGCTTGGCCCGGGCTTCGGACCGTACGCGGGGGCGAACACCGTGGTGCTGCTCGGCGGAACCACTGCCGCGCTGTCGGTGTGGAACGACGCGCAGATCGTGGGCACGGTTCCGGGGTCGATCCCGACGGGCTCAAGGAGCGTAGTCGTTCGCCGCGTCTCGGGCGCCGGCATAAGTGACTCCGCGCCCGCTTCGTTCACGGTGACGGGCATGACGCTCGCGATGGTCGCTCCGTCCTCGGGGCCGATCGGGGCGCCGTTTACGATCACGGGCTCGCAATTCGGAACGTACGGCGGAGCGAACACGCGCGTGCGCATCGGCGGGATCGTGGCGGCGCTCTCAGTGTGGAACGATACGACGATCTCCGGAACGATCCCGGCGCTGACCACCGGGACGGTGGACGTCGTCGTCGAGCGCCAGCAAGGCGCCGACGTCGCGTTGAGCAATCTCTCGAGTTTCACGGTCCTCGGCTTGTCTCCCACGGATGTCACGCCCTCCTCCGGACCCATCGGAACCGCGTTCACCATCCATGGAAGCGGCTTTGGACCTTACGCGGGGGCTAATACCCGCGCCGTCATGGGCGGCGTCGTCGCGGCCTTGTCGGTCTGGAACGACTCCACCATCATCGGCACCGTGCCCGGCGCTTTGGCTCCCGGACTTCAACCGGTCTGGATCGAGCGCAGCGCGGGCAACGGCGTGCAGTCGAGCGACACCGGCTACTTCACGATCACCGTTCCGGCCGTCGCGTCGCTGACGCCGTCCTCGGCGCCGATCGGCGCGCCGTTTACGATTACAGGGATCAATTTCGGCGCGTACGCGGGGGCGAATACGCGCGTCAAGTTCAACGGCGCGGCCGCGCCGTTGTCCGTATGGAACGAGACGACAATCTCGGGCACTGTCCCCGGCTCGCTGTCGTCGGGCCCGTTGACGGTCGTGGTCGAACGCGCCGCGGACGCGGGCTTGTCCTCGAGCGCCACTCAAGCTTTCCTCGTCCTCGTGCCCTCGATCTCGACGATCAGTCCGGTCTTCGGGCCAGCCGGAACCGTCGTGACGCTGTCAGGGACGGGTTTCGGACCTTACGCGGGAGGGCTTACCAGGGTGCTCGTCGGAGGCGCAACGGTGCCCCTGTCCGTCTGGAACGATTCTACGATCAATTGGACCGTGCCTTCCTCGTTGGCCAACGGCGAATATCCCGTGATCGTCGAGCGCTCTCCCGTCGGTGGGACGGTCGACAGCGCGTCGGCGACCTTCACGGTCGGTACGGGCTTCGGCGGCGCGGCGCTGTTCTCCTTGGCCTCGGCCCAACCGCTCGCGGCTAAGCCCGACTCACACTTCCAAGGCGACATGAACTTGTCCGCGATCGACGGCGGACGAATCGAGACACCGGCAAAGGCCGCCGTCCAACTGCCGCAGAACGCGCTTGAGCGCGATACCGAGATCACCTTACGCCGGCTCCGTTCGGACGGGTTGCGCACCGAGGCGGCCGCGGCGGCCAAGGTGCGCGCAGCCGGCGAGCCGATCGAGTTCGGTCCTGAGGGTACTCGCTTCAATACGCCCGTCACAATCGAGCTGCCCTACGACCCCGCCTTGGTCGCAGACGAAAGCCAAATCTCCATCCACTACTACGATCCGCTTCGACGAGTTTGGGAGGCTCTGCCGAGCGTCGTGGATCGGACCCGCCACGTCGTCAAGGCGCAGACCGCGCACTTCTCGATCTATCAGCCGATGGGCCTTGCTCCTACGACCGTCGCGCAGGACGAATTCTACTATCGCGACCAGTACGCCTTCCCGAACCCGTCGCGAGGGGGTGGGGCCGTGACCTTCCGCATCCAGCCCGGTCTCGCCGAGACCGTCGAGGTGCGCGTCTACGACATCTCGGGACGCAAAATCCATGAGTCCTCGGACTTCACCTTCCTGGGCGGCATCGACGACGGCAACGGCAAGGGCGTGCAGGACACCTATGACCATGTCTGGGGCGTCTCGGGCGTGGGCTCAGGCGTGTACACCTATGTGATCAAGGCTAGCCACGGCGGTCAAAAGCCGATCGTGAAATCGGGCAAGGTGGGGATAATAAAATGAGGCCCCTATTGATCGCCCTGCTTCTGTCGAGCCCGGCTTTCGGCGCGGAGACGGCTTCGTTCCTCAATATCGGCGTGGGGGCGCGTGGGTTGGGCATGGGCGGGGCCTACACGGCTTTGGCCGACGACGCCAACGCCCTTTACTGGAATCCAGCCGGACTCGCCAAGCTCGAGAAGCGAGAGTTTACCGCAAGCCACGCCGAAATGTTCGCGAGTACGCGGCTCGACTTCCTGGCCTACGCCCACCCGACATCGCAGGGTACTTTTGCGGC
The DNA here is from genome assembly GCA_043745445.1 of Elusimicrobiota bacterium. Taxonomy (GTDB): domain Bacteria; phylum Elusimicrobiota; class Elusimicrobia; order UBA1565; family UBA9628; genus GWA2-66-18. The sequence goes on along the minus strand of JAYTSX010000246.1, from coordinate 9,578 downwards.
TGGGCTGACTTATCTGAGCCAAGGCAAGATCGACGGTCGCGACGCGTCGGGGCGCCAAACGGCCGGCTACGACGCCTCGGACGCGGCGATGAGCGCGGGGTATGCTCGCAAGTTCGATAGAGCCGAGCTCGGTGCGAGCTTTAAGTATATTCGCAGCCACATCGGTTCAACCGAAGCTCAGACGGTCGCGGCGGACGTGGGCGCTAAGCGCGCGATGGGAAACCTCGTCTTAGCCGCGGCGCTTCGCAATCTCGGTCCCGGTCTTAATTTCCAGGATGAGCGCAACGACCTGCCCCTGCGCCTCGCCTTGGGCGCGGCCTATAAGTTCGCGGGTGGTCACGCGGCAGCCGCGGAGTTGGTTAATGGGCCGCGAGGGACTGGGACCGACGTCTCTCTGGGCGGTGAATACCAAGCCTTCAAGAGCGTATTTCTGCGCGCCGGCTACACGACGCAGACGGCAATCACCGGCGGCTCGGGCTTCGACGCGGCCCGCGGCCTCACCTTCGGTCTCGGACTGCGCAACGAGAAGTGGGGTTTGGACTACGCGATCCTTCCGACCGGCGAGCTCGGGCGCTCGCACAGATTCAGCCTCAGTGCAAGATGGTAAGGTAACTCGACAATGAGCGCCGTGCTCCAACAAACGTCTAGGACCGACCAAACGGTCCTTCTTTTTTGCCCGTCCCGAGCGATGTTTACCGCCGGGGTACGTCGCGCTTTCGTAACCTTCCTAGCCTTAAGCATCGTCGTCGGTCCCGGCGGCCTCAACGCCTACGCCGCGACGATCCCTCCCATCGTGCTGCCGCCCGCGCGTGTTGTTATCGCCGACGTCGCCCATTGCGCGCCCTGCGTCATCAGCGACGGCGTCAACTCGGTCATCAGCGCCATCTCCATGTTCTTCAAGAAGGGCTCGCCTGGCATCGCCGGCATGCCCATCTACAACAGCGCCAACCTAGCACCCAGCCCTTGGGGTATCGGCTGGATCTCGGATATCGACCACTACGCCGTATTGGACGCGACCGGTTCGGTCACCATCGTGGACGATTCTGGCACGCGCCTGACCTTTGCGAGAAACGGCAGCAGCAACGGCGTGCCGGTTTACAGGTCGCCGGTCGGCACGCATCTGAGCTTGACAGCGAGCTTAGGCGCGAATTCCGCCGTCAACTCTCTGACCGAGCGCGACAACTCCGGGGCTTCGCTCCTCTTCGCTACACCCACTCCCGCCTCGGTGGGCGGCAATTCTCTGGTCCCCGGGGCCGTCAGCGCCTTGCGCATGACCCGGCTGACTGATCGCAACGGCAACACCGTCGACTATCAGCGCGACTCGCAGGGCCGGCTTACCAAGGTCAAGGACATCCACGGTCGCTATTTCACCATCACCTACAACGCCGCCGGCTATGTGGCGACCTTGTCCGACTCGGGCGGGCGAACCGTCTCGTTCGACTACGACGCCCAAGGTCGCAAGACCGGCGAGGCGGGGCCAGAAGGCTCCGTCTCGTATCAGTACGACGCCGCAAGCCGCCTCACCCGTATCACCTTCCCTAATGCCGGCGTGCGGAACTTCACTTACGATGGCGGGGGTAAACTGACCGGCCAAGATGACGGCGACGGCGTAAACGCCGTGACCTACTCTCGTTACGCAAGCTCGACCGTGATTGCCGATGCTCTGGGAAAGCAAACCGTCTACGAATACGCAAAAAACCAAGGCTTCACGACCATCAGCAAAGTCAAAGACGCGACCGGCCATCAGGTCAGCTTCACCTATGATTCCGACCTCAACCTCACCGGTTCGACGGATGAGTTGGGGCGCAGTTCCTCTTACATCTACGACTCCCGTGGCAACGTCGTTTCCATCACCGACCCGGCCGGCAACATCAGCCGCGCGTCTTATGAGACGACTTTCAACCGTCCGCTCACGCTGACGAATCCGCTCAACCGCACCGCCTCATTCAGCTATGACACGAAGGGCGACCTCATCCAACTCAAAGACCCGCGCAACAATGTCCTCGAGTTGTCATACGACGCCTTCGGCCACATGACCTCGGCCAAGAACCCGCTTGGCGGCACGACCGGCGTTGCCTACGACGTCAACGGCGCCCCCGTCTCGGTCACCGATGAGCTCGGGCGTAGTACAGTCATGCAGCGCGACGCGCTCAGCCGCCTCACCGGCCTGACCGACCCTCGCGGCCACAAGACCGCCTTCTCCTACGACGCGGCCGGTAACGTCCTCCAACTCAAGAACGCGCTTAACGGCGTCACCAACATCGCCTACACCCCCGGCCGCGACGGCGGCCGCCTGCCGACAAGCATCACCGACGCTATGGGCCACGCGACCACGCTCGTCTACGATGCTCACGGTCGCGTGACGAGCGTCAGCAACGCCTTAGGGCAGACCACTTCGGTCGCCTACAACGCCGTCGGCGCCCCGATCTCGGCCCAGACCCGCAACGGCAACACAGTCAGCATCGCCTACGACGACCTACACCGCGTCACCGGCCTGACCTTACCCGAGGGCGGCGTGAGCCTGGGCTACAACGCCGTCGGCAGCCTGACCGCGGCTTCCCACTACAATGGCACGGCCCTGGGCGTCACCTACGACAGCCTCAACCGCCCGACCCAGGTCGTGCAGACCTTGCCCAACGGCTTTACCTACACCGTCGGTTATACCTATGACGCGAACGGCAACTGCACCGTCATGACGACGCCGCAGGGCACCTTCCGCTATTCCTACGACGCCCTCGATCGCGTCACCGCCATCATCAATCCCTACGGCCAGGCCGTCACCTTCACCTACGACGCCTTGAGCCGCCGCAAGACCATGACCTACCCCAACGGCACGGTCACGAACTACAGGTACGACGCCGCCGGCCGCGTCACCCAACTCGCGCACAAGCGCGCCGCCGATCAGACCACCATCGCCTCCGATGTCTACGCCTATGACGCCAACGACAACGCGACAAGCATCACAGACGCCGAGGGCGTCCATACTTACGCCTACGACGAACTCAACCGCCTGACCTCGGCCACCCACCCAGCCGGCACCAGCCTGCCCGTGCACAACGAGACCTTCACCTACGACGCCGTCGGTAACCGCCTCTCAGACGCCCAGCGCACCGACTATACCTACGACGCGGCCAACCGCCTCGTCTCGGACTCGAGCTTCACCTACACCTACGACGCCGACGGCAACATGACGAGCCGCTCCGAGTTGGCATCGGGTACGACCACGACCTTCGTCTACAACAGCTCCGACCAGCTCGTCCGCGTCGAGGCCTCGACCTACACGATCGCCGCCTACAAGTACGACATGGCGGGCAAGCGGGTGGAGAAGAGCGTGGGCGGTGTCGTCACGCGCTATGTCTACGACGGCCCCAACATACTGGCCGTCCTGGACGCCAGCAACAATCTGCTGCAGTTGATGACGCAGGGCCCCGGCGTGGACGCCCCGCTAATCGCGCATTCGGGCACGAGCGATTATTTCTTCCACGCCGATGCGCTGGGCAGCGTTACGACGCTCACGGACTCAAGCGGGCAGAAGGTGGAGAGCGTCGAGTATCAGGCTTACGGCAAGGGCGTGGTCAAGGACGCGGGCGGCCAGATGCACGCGGCTTCAACGGTGGGCAACGTGTTCCTTTTTGCTGCGAGGGAGCTCGATGCTGAAACGGGGCTTTATTACAACCGGGCGCGGTATCTCGACGAGGAGGCGGGAAGATTCCTGCGCGAAGATCCCATCGCAAGGATCAATTTCTATCAATACGCCAACAATAATCCCGTCAAATTCCGAGATCCTTTCGGCGCCAACGCAGTTGAAAGTGTAATTTACACGGCCTCGGACTTTTTTGCGGGCTTCGGCTACGGATACTCGTGGGGACAACTTGATGCCCAAGGGTTCTATGACTCTTCTTCGAATGGCTACCGGATAGGGAAATATGTCGGTGGCGGGTTATTTGCCGCGACAGCGGGAATAGTATTTGCACCAGTTGTCGAGGCGGGACTGGTTAGCATTGGCATCCTCGGCGCTGGAACGGTCCTATATCGTGCCGTTGGCCCAGAGGAATTGACAGAAATTAATTCCACCGGACGATTTTCCGTTGGTCCGAACGGCTTCCCTGGAAAATTTTTCGCCGAGACATTTGAGGATGCAGTTATTTGGGGGAGGAATCTCGGCAATTCAAAAATCATACGCGCAACCTTTCCAGGCAATTCCGCCGATAAACTAATGCGGTGGTCTCGATTAGACGGAATCGGTCCAGCTAGATACGGCACTGTAGAAGAAGTAAATGCGTGCGCTCCCAAAATTCGTGAGGTCACCAGATGAAAAAGACGATGTCAGCAATGCTCCATTGGCGCTCTGCACATGAAGGTGGTCGTGCTTCTTTACCACTAGGTCGCTCATATTCGACCGTTTCACGTTTTGATCATCAATCGGATGAAGATTGGTTGAAAAATGCCTGGAGTCTGATGATTGATTTTGTTGATCCGCCAAGATTTGGGGCTGCTTCACGCGTATCTGTTTCGTTCCTAGTAGAAGATGCTCCCCATGACTGGCTTGAACCCGGCCGCCATTTCGATCTATTCGAAGGGAAAAATCTTGTTGCGCAAGGAAGAATAGACTAGCACTGACGTCACCCCTCTAAACTAGGCCGAATCTGATATCGGATACATGCGGACTCCAATGAAAAGGCTCCCGCGCCGTCCACGAGCGGCGCGGGGAATAATGGGCGTCAACGGCCGCCTGGTGTTGAGTTTCAGCGCCTGATGGAATTTTTAGCCGTTTAGATTTATTGCGATTATCGGCGTTCGTAAGCCAGGTAAAATAAAGGCTTATGAACGACAAAAGAGAAGCCGGAGCAGGACGCGGAAGTGTTCGTGAAGGGCGTGAAGCGCCGCACGCGCAAGAAGTTCACTGCTGAGGAGAAGATCCGCATCGTAGTGGAAGGCATGAAGCGTGAGGTTTCGGTGGCTGAGCTGTGCCGGCGGGAAGGGATTCCATCCGCGGCATACTACAGCTGGACGAAGGACTTCATGGAAGGCGGCAAGGCGCAACTACAGCGCGATGCGCGCCGCCATGCCGACGCTTCCGGCGTCGAAGCGCTCAAGAAGGAGAACGCGGCGCTGCGCGACCTCGTGGCCATACAACACCGGATTCGCGACGTCGGCGCGCTGGCCCCGCGAGCTTCAAGACCTCCGGGAGGAGATCGAAGCCGGGCGCAATCCGTGATCTCGAGGGTCTTCGCACGGGCGCCGAGCACGCATTAGCCGAGTAGGCCCTTAGTCCCACCCGCAGGTCCCACGCCCGTCGGGACCAATGACCCTGGAGACTTAAAGCCCGGCACCCTACACTTAGAATGTCCCATTAGCCTGTGTAGCCTGGGGGATTGGCCCCGGGGTATCCACGATCCCGCCTGACCGGGGTCCCGCCACGGGAAACGACTAACAGTCGTTTCCCGTTTTTTATTGCCCGGCCGAACGGCCGAGCGGTAAAGAACGGGGGCGGAGGCACAAGGGGGTCATGTGGCGCAGACGCTTAAGCTCAAGATTCTAGTCGTCGAAGACGATCCGCTGGCCCGAGAGGTCATGGCGGAGAGACTCGCCAAGCACGCCGTAGAGTTTGCGGTCAACGTCGAGGAGGCGCGCGTATGCCTGGAGGCGCGGCTTCCGGATATCTGCTTCATCGACCTGGACCTCGGTGACGGAAAGGAATGCTCGGGTCTGGAGCTGATCCCCGTCGCCGTCTCCAAGGGTGCCTACGCCGCGGTCATGTCGGGCCACGACTCCGACCGGTTCGTCGATCGCGCCTATGAGCTGGGCTGCCGGGACTTCTGCGCCAAAGGCAACGAGGCGGCCAACGTCGACCTCGTTCTCTCCCGATTCCTGTCACTTCGAGAGAAAGACTCGGGCGCCGCTCTCTTCACCGAGGATTTCGTCACCGCGGACGCGGAGACGCGCGCCGCCATCGGCTCAGTCCTCAAGTATGCGACCTCAGACCTTCCCATCCTCATATTGGGGCCGTCCGGCGTCGGCAAGACGCGCCTGGCGCGCGTCATCCATGACCATTCGGGCCGGGCCGGGGAGTTCGTCTCGATCAACTGCGCCGCCTACACAGAGGATCTTCTCGAGGCGGAGCTGTTCGGCTACAAGCGCGGCGCGTTTACCGGGGCGACGGATTCCAGGAAGGGCAAACTCCAGCTCGCAGACGGCGGCACGCTGTTCCTCGATGAGATCGGCTCGATGAGCCTCGCGATGCAGACTAAGCTCCTCAAGGCGATCGAGGAGCGCAGCTTCTATCCTCTCGGCGCCGAACGGGCGGAGTCCTCCAGCTTCCGAGTGGTCAGCGCCACGCTCGAGAACATCCAGGACCTCGTGGAGGCGGGCCGATTGCGGTTCGACTTCCTACAGAGGATTCACGGCTTCGCCGTGCAGCTCAAGCCTCTAGCAAAGCGCAAGGACGACATTCTCCCGATGATCGCCCGTTTCACTCAAGGTGGCAAGCGCCTCAGCTTCGGCCCGGAGGCCAAGGCGCGGCTGCTGGCGCACGACTGGCCCGGCAACGTTCGCGAGCTCAAGCGCCTCGTGGACCTGCTCGTGGCGGGGGAAGACGGTCGCGTGAGCGAACAGGTGCTCGCAGGGCTCATCAGAGGCGCCTCCCGGTCCGAGAAGGCCGAGGCGAGCACGCGCCCGGACAACATCGAGAAGCTCATCCACGACATCAGATCAAAAGCCGGCAGCCTCAACGGCGCGGCCGGCCTCCTCAGGGTCGCGACCCCGGAGAAGGCCCGGACGCTCTTGGCGACGATGACAGTGCAGACGGGCAAGCTGGCCGCCGCCATCGCCGCCCTCGAGCGCGTGAGGGCCGCGTGAGCGCGGCCATAGGCGCGCGGGCCGCGGCGCGGCCTTCCTTGGGCGGTGCCATGAAGCTCGCGCGGCTGCTCGAAATGTCCGAGCGAGAGTTCGAGGCTCGCGTCCGCAAGCTCGAGGCAAACCCGCTCTTTCCGCGGCTGCTCGAAGCGCGGGCGGTCAGGATCGAGCCTTACTCCGCCCGTTGCGCCGCGCGCAAGCCAGACGGACGCGAGTTGTCAATGTCCGGCGAGGGGCTGTCGGCGCTGCTCGACGGTCGGACGAGCTTGGTCGATCTCATCCGGCGCATCGGCCAGGAACGATTCGAGGAGCACTTTCTCGGCGACACGGCCCTTCCCGATGAGCGCCGCGCCGAGGCCTGCGCCATTTCCCTCGACGAGGTCCGGCAGCTGCGCGAATTCGTGGATCGCGTCTACATCCAGGGAGAGCTCGAGACGCCGTCCGCTGTCGCCGTCGCCGCCACGGTCTTCAGCTCCGTCGCCGGGGTGGACCTGGACGGGGGGAAACCGGTCATCGCGTTCTTCAGCCGCGAGATCTGGAAAGGGCGCTATCGCCTCGATGGGACGCGGCTCGCCGGCCTACGGCAGACGGTCTCGCTCGCGGAGGCTCGGCGCCTGGACCGGCTCGTGTGCCAGCTCGAGCTGCTGGACCGGCGCAAGTCCACGCTCTATCGCGTGCTTGAGGCGCTGCTGGACTTACAGAGCGAATACCTGACCTCAGGCGACCCGTCGAGGCGCCGGCCGTTGATGCAGCTCTCGGTCGCCAATCGCCTGGATGTCTCGCCCAGCGTGCTCAATCGCCTGGTCTCGAACAAGTCGATCCGGCTTCCCTGGGGCTTCGAGGCGCCGCTGAAGGTTCTGATGCCGAGCGCCAAGCGTCTCCTTCTCGACCGGTTCGACGAGGTGGCGATGTCCCATCCGAGCCTCTCGGACGAAGGCTTGCGGGTGGAACTCGCCCGCCGCTTCGGCGCGCGGCTCTCGCGCCGCTCCGTGGCCCAGTACCGCAAGGAACTCGGTCTGGGCGGCAGGGACCGCAGACAAGGCGTCGCCATCCACCGTACCGGTTTAGCGCAAAGAAATACAATTACAGACGCTGCCCCCTGAAAACTATGAATCCATCCGACAATCCGAATTTAATGCCGAAGCCTGAGCCCAACGGCTTCGTCCGAACGCTCAACAACATGGGCTACATGACATCCGGCCTAGACCCCTACTCCCAGGCCTTCGTCGACTTCGCTCCGGGCGCGCCCGGGGCGTGCCTGGACGTCGGCGCGGCCTATGGTGTGGCGAGCCTCACCGCGCTGAGCAACGGCGCGAAGGTCATCGCCAATGACATCGACGAAAGGCACCTGGAAATCCTGCGTAGTCGCGCGCTGGAAAGGCTCAGGGAGCGGCTGACTCTCATGCCGGGGAGCTTTCCGGACGGCATCACGTTCGCGCCCGAGAGCCTGGGTGCGGTGCTCGTCTGCCGCGTCATGCACTTCTTCGACGGGCCGACGATCGAGCGGGCGGCCGCGAAGATCATGAGTTGGCTTGCGCCCGGCGGGAAGGTCTTCGTCGTGGGAGAGACGCCCTTCATCGGGACGGCCAAAGGATTCTTCCCGACCTACCAGGCCCGCGTTGAGGCGGGTGACCCCTGGCCAGGCATCGTCGAGAACGTTGGGGCCCACGACCCCAAGCGCGCCGGCAACTTGCCGAGCCGGATGCACCTGCTCGACGAAGCGACGCTGAAGCGCGTCTTCACCCAGGCCGGCTTTACCATCGAGAAGCTGGGGACGTTCGCGCGCCCCGAGTTCCCGCCGGACATCCAGCTCGACGGCCGCGAGAGCGTCGGCCTCATCGCGCGCAAATGAACCTCCGCCGCGGACTGACGCTCGTCCTCCAGCTTATCGCGCTCTCACCCACGCTCGCGGCCGCGTCTCCGGCGCAGTTAGAGCTGACCGACGGCCGGTCCAACTATGCCGTGAGCGAGGCCCGGGTGCTCGTCGACGAGGAGAGAACGCTTTCCGTCAAGGACGTCCGGCGTCTTGAAGCGAAGGCCGACGCCTGGTCCGAGACTCGCCGCTTCAACTTCGGCTATTCGACCGCGCGCCGCTGGCTTAAGGTCGTCGTCTCCAACCGCGACGCCGGCTCCGCCAGTTGGCTCCTCGAGCTCGGCTATCCGCTTATCCAAAAAGTCGAGTTCCACCAGTTTCTAGACGGCCGTGAGATCGCCGGGTACAAGACGGGCCGCCTGCTTCCGTTCAACAGCCGCCCGATCGGCCACCACAACTTCCTCTTCGAGTTCACCGTTCCCAAAGGGGCCACCACGGAGCTCTACCTGATGGTGGAGAGCAACGGCACGCTCTTCGCGCCCATGTCCATCTCCACCAAAGAGGCGCTGATGACGAAGAGCATCAGGACGACCACGGCAGTCGGGATCTATGTCGGCATCATCTTGGCGATGGCGCTCTACAACCTCTTCCTCCTCTTCGCCTTCCGGGACCGGAACTACCTCTACTACATCGTCTACGCCGCGACGTTCTGCCTGCTACTCGCGTCGCTCAACGGGATGAGCTACCAATACCTCTGGCCTACCTCGCCGGCGTGGAATAAGGTCAGCGTGCCGGTCCTCGTCGGGATCAGTTATCTGTTTCTGGCGCTCTTCACGAAGTCCTTCCTCGAGACCCGCCGGCTGACGCCCCGGTTCGACGCGGGGCTTAATGCCGTGATCGCGGGCGCGGT
>JAYTSX010000245.1:0-17936 GCA_043745445.1 Elusimicrobiota bacterium | reverse complement strand
GCTCCGCGGCCGCGGCGGCGGCGCGTATGTGCTCCTTCTCCCTCGGCTCCGATACCGGTGGCTCCATTCGCCAGCCGGCGGCTTTCACGGGCACCGTGGGCCTCAAGCCTACTTATGGCCTCGTCTCCCGCTTCGGCCTCGTCGCCTTCGCGTCGTCGCTGGACCAGATCGGCCCGTTCACGCGCACCGTGGAGGACGCTGAGCTCGCGCTGCAGGTGATCGGCGGCCACGATCCTAAGGACAGCACGTCCGCGGCGAATACGCCCGCGGCTCCATCGCCCGCGCCGAAGGATTTGAAGGGTCTACGCATCGGCCTGCCCAAAGAGTATTTCATCGATGGTTTGGACCCGGAGGTCGAGAAGTCCGTGCGCGACGCGGTCGCGGTCCTCAAGGGCCTCGGCGCCGAGATCAAGGAAGTCTCTCTGCCGCACACGAAGTACGCGATCGCGACGTACTACATCATCGCTCCGTCCGAGGCGTCGTCCAACCTCGCGCGCTTCGACGGCATCCGTTACGGCCACTCCGACAAATCCGCGTCGAGCCTGCAGGACGTCTACGAGATGACGCGCGGCGCCGGCTTTGGCCCCGAGGTCAAGCGCCGCATCATGCTCGGCACCTATGCGCTCTCCTCCGGCTACTACGACGCGTACTACTCCAAGGCCCAGCGCGTGCGCACGCTCATGGCGAACGACTTCAAGGACGCGTTCAAGCAGGTGGACCTGATCGCCGCGCCGACGACGCCGACGCCGCCGTTTCGCTTTGGCGAGAAGACGAACGACCCCATCGCGATGTACCTGTCCGATATTTTCACGATCCCGTCGAACATGGCCGGCAACGCGAGCGTCTCGATCCCGTGCGGCACCACGAAGACCGGCCTGCCGATCGGGCTGCAGTTGATCGCGGACGTGTTTCAGGAGAAACGCATGCTGTCCACGGCCAAGGCGTACGAGGCGCTCAAGCCGTTCGCCGTGCTGAAGGGATGAACGAAGCGAAGGAATACGCCGCCGGCGGAGTCGTTGAACGCGACGGGAAGGTTTTGCTGGTCAAGGTGACAAATCTGCAGGGCGAAGTCCGTTGGACCTTCCCGAAAGGTCATCTTGAAAAGAAGGAGACGCCGCTCGCGGCCGCGTTGCGCGAGGTCGAAGAAGAGACGGGCTGGAAGTGCCGTAATGTCGGACCATTAGCTCTCATCCGATATCGGTTCAACCGCAACGGACGACCGGTGGCGAAGAAGGTGCGGTGGTACCGGATGGAGCCGCTAGAAAAGACGGGCAAGCCGGACGCGGTCGAGATCATGAAGACGAAGTGGGTGCTACGCCGCTCCGCGGCGAGATTTCTTTCATACCCGAGCGATCTGCGGCTGATCGCCCGCTATTTGGGGAAGGATAAAGCGTGAAACAATACGAGCTCGTCATCGGACTCGAAGTCCACTGCCAGCTGGCCACCAAAACCAAGCTGTTCTGCGATTGCGGCACCGACGGCTTCGGCCAGGCGCCGAACAGCCGCGTCTGCCCGCTTTGCACGGCGCAGCCGGGCGTGCTTCCGGTGCTGAACCGGCGCGCGGTCGAGCTTGCGTTCCAGGCGGCCATGGCGCTCGAGTGCAAGCTCAGCGATCAGTCGATTTTCGCGCGTAAAAACTATTTTTATCCCGACCTTCCCAAGGCCTATCAGATTTCACAATACGATCAGCCCTTCTCCCAGCACGGGAAGCTCCTCATCAATGTCGGCGGGGTCGCCAAGACGATCGGGATTACGCGTATCCACATGGAAGAAGACGCGGGTAAGCTCGTGCACGAGCTCGCCGGAGGGGCCAAGCTCGACGGCTCGCTTGTCGACCTCAATCGGGCGGGCGTGCCGCTAATTGAAATCGTCAGCGAACCCGACATCCGTTCCTCTGAAGAAGCCTACGCCTATCTGACCGCGCTCAAGGAAGTGATCCAATTCACCGGCTCCTCTCGTTGCGACATGGAGAAGGGTGAAATGCGATGCGATGCCAACGTGTCCGTTCGCCCCGTGGGCCAGAATGAGTTTGGAACCCGGACGGAAACGAAGAATCTTAACTCGTTTAAGAACGTCAAAGACGCCATTGAAGCGGAACGCGATCGGCAGATCGCGGTCATCGAGTCCGGGGGGAAAATCATCCAGGAAACCCGGCTCTGGGATGCGACGACGCAAACCGGTCGTTCCATGCGCACCAAGGAAGACGCGCACGATTATCGTTATTTTCCGGATCCCGACCTCGTACCCCTCATCGCCGATCCTAAGTGGATCGCCGAGCTCAAGGCCGGACTCAGCGAGTTGCCCGCCGCAAAAAGGGCTCGACTTATGAACGATTTGGGGCTATCCTCCTACGACGCCGAGGTGCTGACGAGCGACCGGCTTCTCGCCGATTACTTCGAGAAGGCCATCGCGGCCGCGCCGAGCGGGTCCGCCAAAACCGTGTCCAACTTACTCACCACCGAGATGCTCGGCCGCCTGAACGCCGAGGGCAAGACCGCGGCCCAGGCCCCGGTCGCCGCCGCGCACCTTGGCGGCCTGGCCTCGCTGATCGCCTCCGGGACCCTGTCCTCAAAAGGAGCGAAGGACGTTTTCGCCAAAATGTGGGAGACAGGCAAAGACCCGAAAGCCCTCGTCGCCGAGCTTGGATTGTCCCAGGTATCCGACGACAAGCAGGTCATGGAGTGGGTCCTACAGGCGCTCGCGGCCAACCCTAAGGCTGCCGCTGATTTAAAGGGAGGCAAGGACGCCGCCATCGGTTCCATCGTGGGCGGCGTGATGAAGCTTTCCAAAGGCAAAGCGAATCCCGCCCTCGTCAACAAGCTTATTAAGGAGGCCGTCCAAGCATGAATCGCATTCATCTGATCGCTTTGGCGCTGCTGCTGTCCAACCCGGCGCTTGCATACGACACAATCCGTTTTCTCGAGCCCATCAAGGGCGACGAGATGGTCAAGCCCGTCGCCGCGGCCGCGGCGGCAGACCGTCTCTACGTGGTCGACGAGAAGAAGAACGCTCTTTTTCTTTACGACCTTTCCGGAAAGCTGATTAAATCCGTCGGGCGTTCGGGCAATCAGCAGGGTGCGTTCAACTCGCCGCGCGGCATCGCCGTGGGGCCCAGCGGAAAGGTGTATGTCGCCGACACCGGCAACAGCCGGGTTGAGATTTTTGACCGCGATGGGAACTTCGTCTACGCGTTTGGAGAAAAGGGATCGGAGCCGGGTAAGCTCAAGAATCCGGAGTCCGTCGCGGTCGGCAGCGACGGCCGCATCTACGTCTCGGACACGGGTAATAATCGTATTCAGGTCTTCACCAACGAGGGAATCCTTCTTTTCCTTTTTGGCCGTTACGGCAAGGATCCGGGCCTGCTTAACAACCCGACGCGCATTGCCGTGGATCCGTCCGACAACGTTTTCATTCTCGACCGCAACAACGAGCGCATGCAGAAGTTCGATGCCTCCGCGAAGTTTGTCAAGGAATACGCGCTTCTCGGCAACGACTTCACGGCGGACCAATACGGATTTCTGTATGTCGTGGACGGCAAGAATGGGAAAGTCATCGAGCAGTCCGGCGAGGGCTTCATCATGGGGAAATTCGGCTCGCTCGGCTCGGGGATCGGCCAGATGCGCAAGGCCGAGGGCATCGCCATTACGCCTGACGGCATGCTGATTGTCCTTGATACCGGCAACAATCGCATTCATCGCGTCGAGCTCACCAATAAATTGAAAGTGAAGCCGCTGCCGATGAACCTGCAGACGAAGATGTCGGTCTCAGGCCCCAGCCGGACTTGGCCTTATTCCGCCTCGGTCCTCGCGCCGCACGGCGACGATCTGTATGCCTGGCTTCCCAAAGAAATGCAGTTTGTGCTCATCGACGCGCAAGGAAAGGAAAAGGCCCGGTTCGGGTCGTCGAAAGGAAAGGGCGGCGAAGTGACGCGCGGGGTCGGCGGCATGGCCGCGATGAAATCGTCGAAGGTCGAGGGCCTGTACGTTACGGATGCCCCCAACCACCGTCTCCAGCAGTTCGGCCTCGACGGAAAATGGAAATCGAACGTCGGCGAAGCTCAGGGCTTTTTTGACAGCAAGCGCCGTGAAGGCCGCATGAAAAATCCGAACGGCGTCGCGATCAACGGCGAGGGCGTCGTGTATGTGGCCGACACCGGTAACCAGCGCATCGACGCTTTCAGCCCCGAGGGCGTGTTCCTGTTCGGCTTTGGGCCCAAGGTCGGCTCCTACATGCTTCTCGAGCCCGTCGCGGTCGCCTGGGACAAGTCCGGCTTCATCTACTTCGTTGACAAGGGCCTTAAGCGCGTCTTCAAGTGCGAGCCCTCCGGCGCCTACATCAACTCATGGGGCGAAGACGGCGACGGTCCCGGCGAGTTCCGCTCGCCCGTCTCGATCGCCTTCGACGGTCAGAACTATCTCTATACGCTCGACTCTCAACTGCGGCGCGTCAGCGTCCACACCAAGGACGGCAAGTGGCTCGCGGACTTCTTCGCGGGCGGCAAGCAGGAGCGGGAGCTTCTCGCGCCCATCGCCGTCTCCGTTCAGGGGGACAAGCTCGTGATCGCCGACGCGGGCAAGAGCCGCCTCGTCAGCTACGACCTTCACCCGATGCTGACCTCGCCGGCCACGGTTTCGAGCTCGACCAAGGACGGCATCGTCGCGCTCGCCTGGGAACCTGTCTCGGACCCATGGACGGGCGGCTACGTGATCTCGCGCGCGACGGGCACGGCCGGGCCGTGGGCGACCGCGGGCGAGACGAAGAACGAGACCTTTTCGGACTCGGACGTGACCCCGTATGAGAAATACTGGTATCGCGTCGCGACTAAATCAAAAACCTCGGATGTGGGCCCGGCCGGCCGGCCGATCGAAGTTTTCGTCGCGGGCTCTTTCAACCGTTCGCCTGTGGAGATCTCGACGATCACGCTCGGAGACATCTTCGCCGCAAACTATAAGTGGTATCTGCGCAACCCGATGGGCACCGCTGTGTTGACCAACAACGTCAACGTGACTTTTCAGAATGTGAAGCTTACGTTTAAGCTCAAGGACTACATGGACTTCGGCTTCGATACGGAGATCAAGAAGCTTGAGCCGAAGCAGGCGGTGGAAATCCCCTTGATCGCGACGCTCAACAACCGGGTTCTTGAAGTCAGCGAGGACACGCCGATCCAGGCGGAGTTTACGATGACTTACTTCGAAAGCGGCAAGCAGCAGACGGTGTCGATCACGAAGCCTTTGCGCTTGTACTCCCGCAACGCGATCACCTGGCAGGATCCTCAGCGCATCGCGAACTTCGTGACGCGCAAGGACCCGCCGGTGCGTGATTTCGTGCGCGCGGTCTCGACGCTTGAATTCAAGAACCGCAAGGCCGCCGCGCTTAACGAGCCGGCGCTTAAGGCGATGAAGATCTGGAACGCGCTGTCGGAGTATGGTCTCAAGTTCGTCGCGAACGCGGCGAATCCGTTCGAGACCGCCCACGATGATCCGAACTTCCCGGTCGACTATACGCAGTTTCCGCGCGAGACATTGCGCAGCAAGGCCGGCCAGTGTTCGGACCTCACTTCCCTGTTTGCGGCCATGCTCGAGGACAGCGAGGTCCGCGTCGCGATCCTCGATTATCCCGGCCATATGACGATGATGTTTGACACCGAGGCCGAGGACGCCGCCGATGCGGGTATTCCCGCTGACCTTCTCGTTGAACACGAGGGGACGATGTGGGTCCCCATCGAGGTGACCTACATCGGCAAGCCTTTCATCGATGCGGTGTCCAAGGCCGCCTACGCCTACAAGGCCGAGGCGGAGAAGGGGCGCGTGAAGGTGTACGGTTTGCATAAGGCCTGGGGCACCTACGAGCCGGTCACGATGCCGCCGACTGATTTCAGCCCTAAATTTCCGGAGGCCTCCGCTCTTGAGCGGAAGTACGACGACCAGGTCAATGTGCTCGCCAAGGATCGTTACAATTTCCTTCGCAAGCAGTACGAGGCCGACATCCGCAAGAACGGTAAGGATGCGGAGGCTCAGCTTCAACTCGGGATCGTCGAGTACCAGTTCGGAAATCACGAGGCCGCTTTGACGGAGTTTAATAAGGTTCTTTCACTTGATCCGTCGAATGCCGCCGCGCTCAACAACCTCGGAAGCGTGGCCTTCCTGGAAAGCGACAACGTGGAGGCTGAGAAGCGCTTCACGCAGGCCGCCGAGGCCGAGCCCGAAGACCCGACGATCTGGTTGAACCTTGTCAAAACATCGCTCCGTCTCAAGAAGCTGGATAAGGCGAAGGCGATGGGCGAGAAAGCCGTTTCCCTCGCTCCCAGCTTTAAGCCGGCCGTCGACAGTCTCATCAAAGGAAGCTGATTTCCATTAGGAGGAAAACATCATGAAGCTGATGCTCGCCGCCGTGCTTGCCGCAATCCTTTTTTTGCCCGCGAGGGCAGAGGATAAATCCGCCGCTCCCGCCAAATCGAGCTGGTCGGATTTCTTCAAAACGTTCAAGGAAAATCTCACCAAGTCCGCGGTCAGCGGGGAACGCAAGAAGGTGCGCGGCGCCCAGAG
The DNA here is from genome assembly GCA_043745445.1 of Elusimicrobiota bacterium. GTDB lineage: Bacteria > Elusimicrobiota > Elusimicrobia > UBA1565 > UBA9628 > GWA2-66-18. The sequence goes on along the minus strand of JAYTSX010000245.1, from coordinate 11,391 downwards.
AGTGGGAGCCGTGCGCGGGAAATCCCAGACCTATGCGGATCCCAACGAACCCGGCCTCAAGGGCGATACGAAGAGCGCCAAAGCCAAGAAGGAAATGGGTTTGGACTCCGAGCTTGAGGTGTTGGTCGACCTGATCGCCGGGGGCAAGGTTGAAGAGGGGCTCAAGGGCCTCGAGGCCTTCAAGGCGGCCCATCCGAAGCACCAGACCGAATCGGTGGACAAAGCGATCGAGGGTGCAAAGGCGATGCTCGCCGAAAAGAACGGAGCACCTGCCGCGAAGCCTTAAGTCTGAAGGTTGCCGAAAATGGCCCTCGCCGAAAGGCGGGGGCCATTTTAATGGGCGTTAGCGCTTGCCCTGAAGTCGTTTAATGAGGGCCGTCGTCGAGTAGCCCTTCTTAAGCGCCACGATGACGACGCGCCCCGCGTATTTTGCCTCGGGGAGGTCTGAGGGCCTGTAGTCGCCGCCCTTCACCTGGACGTCGGGTTTGAGGCGCGCCATAAGCCTCTCGGGCGTGGTCTCGTGGAACTGGACCACGGCGTCCACGCAGCCGAGGGCGGCGATGACTTCGGCGCGGTCGCGCCATTTATTGACGGGCCGGCCCGGCGCCTTGTCGAGCGCGCGCGCGGAGCGGTCCGAGTTGATGCCAACGATGAGCAGGTCTCCCTGGGCCTTCGCCTTTTCGAGGACCTTCACATGCCCCGCGTGCAGAATGTCAAAGACGCCGTTCGTAAAGACGACGGCGCGGCCCTCCCAGCGCCACAGCTCACGCAGGGTCGCCAGCTTCTTAAGTGCGAGTATCTTTGTCGTCGAGTTCATCAGCCGTGAGCCAGCGGCGCATTGGGAAACAATTCGTCCTCGAGAATCCCGCACCAAATCTGAATGACCGTGATATGGGCCTCTTGAATGCGTGCCGTGGAATCCGACGGGATACAGATGCAGTGGTCGCACAGCTCTTTGAGCTTGCCGCCGGTGCGGCCGGTGAGGCCTATGACCGTCAAGCCGAGCTCGCGCGCGGCGGCCGCGGCCTTCAGCACGTTCTTAGAATTGCCGGAGGTGGAAATCGCGACCGCGACATCGCCCGGGCGGCCAAGCGCGCGCAGAGGCCGCTCGAATACGAACTCGAACCCGAAGTCGTTGGCGATCGAGGTCAGGTCGCCCTGGTTGGCCGCGAGCGAGATTGCAGGCAGACCGGGCCGGTTGCGGCGGTAGCGGCCGGTCAGCTCGTCGGCGAAGTTCGACGCGTCGCAGGAGGAGCCGCCGTTGCCGAACGAAAGGAGCTTGCCGCCGTTGCGGTAGGAGCGTAGAAGATCCTTGGCGGCCGCATCGATAACGGGCGAGAGCTTCGCGACGGCGGTCAGGACCTTGGCCGAGTCCTTGAGCTGGGCGACGATGGTCTTGCGGAAGTCGTTAGACATGAGCGGGCTCCTTGGTGTCGAGCAGACCGGTCTTCTCGATAAAATGGGTGTCGAAGTCGCCGTTCATGAACACGGGATGGGCGACGACCTTCGCGTGCATGCCGGCCGTCGTTTTGACGCCGATGATTTTGAGCTCACCCAAGGCGCGAAGCGAACGCCGCAGCGCCGTCGGGCGGTCGCCGGCCGAGATGATGAGTTTGGCGATCATGCTGTCATAGTAGCTGGGAATCGTGTAGCCGGCGTAGACATGGGTGTCCACGCGCACGCCGGCGCCGCCGGGAAGCTCGATGCTCTCGATCTTTCCGGGACAAGGCATGAAATTGTTGTCCGGGTCCTCGGCGTTGATGCGATGCTCGATGGCGTGGCATCTAATTTCGGAGGCGCGTTCCTGGCCGAAAGGCAATTTTTCTCCGGCGGCAACGCGGATCATCAGCTCCATCAAGTCTACGCCGGCGACCGCCTCGGTGACCGGGTGTTCGACCTGCAGTCGCGCGTTGACCTCGATGAAGTAGAACTTCCCATCTTGAAAAAGAAATTCGACCGTGCCTACGTTTTGGTAGCTCGCCGCCTTCGCGAGGCGGATTGCTGCGGCCTGCATGTCGCGCCGAATCTCCGGCGTCAGGGCGGGTGATGGGGATTCCTCAACGAGCTTTTGATGCCGGCGTTGGACGGTGCAGTCGCGCTCAGGAAAGGCGACGACGTTCCCGTGGTTGTCGGCGATGATTTGAATTTCGACGTGCCGTGGGCGTTCGAGCAATTTTTCAATGAAGACTGAGCCGTCGCCGAAAGCGGCTTTCGCCTCAGTGGCGGCCGCCTCGAGCTGCGGCTTAAGCTCGGCCGGGTTCCGCACGATTCGCATTCCCTTGCCGCCGCCGCCGGCGGAGGCCTTGATCAAGACGGGGTAGCCGATCTCGGCCACCTCTTTGGAGACGTCGGTGGTGATGTCTCCCTTAGTGCCGGGGACGACGGGTACATTCGCGGCTAGGGCCACGGCCTTGCCTGCGCTTTTGAAGCCCAGTTTCCGGCTTGCAGCCGGGGGAGGTCCGATAAAAGTGATTCCCCGCTTGGAGCAGAGTTCGGAAAAATCGGCGTTCTCGGATAGAAATCCGTATCCAGGATGAATGGCGTCCGCTCCGGTCATCTTCGCGGCGGAGAGAATGGCTTCCTGATCGAGATAGGACAGCTTTGAGGGGCCTGGCCCGATGCAGACGGACTCGTCGGCCATCGCGATATGGCGAGACTCTCGGTCGGCATCGGAATACACGGCGACCGTTTTGATGCCGAGTTCGCGCGCGGCGCGGATCACGCGGACGGCGATTTCGGAACGGTTGGCGATTAGAATTTTTTTGAACAAGGTATTGTCCTCATGGAAGCGGAGCGTTGAGCTTGCGGCGAATTTCCTCGATGTAGGCGAGGTCCTGGGGTCGTACGCAGAGTTGGGTGGCGCGGTTTGCATCGACCAGCGACTCGCCGGGGCGGCTAAGCGTGAGATAGGCCTCACAGCGCGCCAGAATAATTTCGCATTGGTCTGCGGGGGATATGTTGGGGAAGGCAAGCATCTGTGCGAACTGGTCCAGCGCCAGTTCAGGCTTTTTGAGGGCGTTCTTATATGTATCGGCGAGAATGGCATGCAGATGGTACAGGCTCTTGAGCGAGAGATTGGAGGGGTAAACCTGAGAGAGTTCAATGGCCGTTAGGCACTGTCGCTCGGTATCGACCGGGGACTTTCGGTAATAGGCGGCCTCACAAAGATAGCCGCGGGCCATGGGATCTCGGGGATTGACCGTCGCCGCGGCCTGGGCGAGAACGAGGCCCATATCCGCGTTATTGCTTTCGAAGGCCTCCTCGACTTTGCGCATCAGGGCCCAGCTATACGGTCGGACCCATTTTTTGTTCTCCTCAACGAAGAGGACGCGGTCAGTGCGGGGGGGCGTGCCCTCGATGGCCAACTCGTAGGCGAAGAGCACGGCGCCCGGCTCGATGTGTTCGATGCGCAGGCCTGACCAGGTCCAGGTTGAGGTGTCGCGAGTGGCGACGAACTCCTCGAGCGTGCAGTATTTCCGGGCGGAATCGGAGAACTGAGCGTAGGCGGCGGCGTATTCGCGCGCTTTCAGAATATTGAGATACTGAACGGCAGCGCGGTAGGAGGAATTCTCGGGCTTATTGTTCTCCGTCCAGTACCAGACGCCGACGAGAGAGGCGACGACGGTCACGGTGACGAAGGCGGTGGTGAGAGCTCTGCGCAGCATTATGATCCAACGCGGCGTCTTCGCGACCGCGACTGGTTGCATTGCGGCGATGGGCGCCCAAGATTCGCTCGGGAGCGGAGCGGAGAAAGGGTCCTGCGCCTGGCGCCCCGCGACGGGCAACGGAGCGCTTTGAGGGGCGCCGGGCTCGGAAGCCTTGCTCTTAGCGGAGGGAAGCGCGGCAGGCTTTGGCGGCTCCTTTTTAGCGGGGGTCTCTTTGGTCAGGTGCTTAACGACCGTCGCCGGAATGTCGGACTTGGGCGCCCCCGGGACGGCCGTCGGGGGCGGGGGCGCTACGGCGGTTCCTAAATCGGAGATCGGATTCCCGCATTTATCGCAATAATTTTTGGAGAGCGAGTTTTGGAGACCGCAACCCCCGCACACGCGGGAGTTTTTGCCGCCGCATTTTGCGCACGTGGAGAGCGGAGTCGCCGAAGCGGCCCCGCACTGCGTGCACAGGATCGCGGCGCTGGACATCTAGCGAATCTCGAGGAGAAGGAGCGGCTGGCCGTACTCCACGGCCTGGCCGGCGTCGATGAAAATCTTCGCTACGCGGCCGGCCTGGGTGGCGGTGATGGGCTTGGACGCGCCGGAGCCGGTCACGAGCACGCCGAGGACGTCGCCTATCGCGATCTCCACGCCTTCCTCGGCCTTGCGCGCTTTCCCGGGCGCGCTCCACTGAAAGACGCCGACGCCGTCGCTGGCGACCGGGATGAACCGCCCCGCAGGCATCGCCGGCGCGGAGAGGGTCGCGGGATCGCCGGCGCCCAGCGCCGTCAAGGAAAATCCTGTCCCGTTCTTGCGGTAGACGACCTCGGCGAGGTCGGCGGTTTTCATCCAGTCAGCAACTGCTTTTATCGGAGAAGCGTCCATGTTTATTTCCTCTTCTTGGTTTTGCCGGTCTTGCGCCGCAAAAGATTGCGCGGGTTTTTGGGCAGAAGGCCGGAAGCGAGCGGATCAAAGGCCAGGGGCAGAAGCTTATAGACCGTCGTCCGTAGGACGCTGCGGCGTCCCGTGGTCGGGTTCAAGTCTACGAGGTAAATATCAGTGTCCTTGTCGCTGAACTCGTGCATGACCTGGCGGCAGGCCCCGCAGGGCTTGGCCGCGGCGCCGACGACGGCGACGGCCTTGATCGAGTCGAAGCCGCTCGCGACCGCGTGGTAAATCGCGGCGCGCTCGGCGCACATCGCCAGGCCGTAGCTGGCGTTCTCCACGTTGCAACCCGGGAACACTCTTCCTCCGGCGGTGAGAACGGCCGCGCCGACGGGGTAGCGCGAGTAAGGGCAGTAGGCCCGCTTCTGCGCCTGAACAGCGGTTTCGATGAGGCGGTCGATCGCGCGTTTGGAATTCTTCGCCATTAGAGGTATTTCCTGACGAGAAGGTCGAGCTTCTTGAGCGTCGCTTTATTTCTCGCCTCGGGGGCCGTGAACAGCGCGCCTTTGAGGGCCTGAGAAAACGCGGGCTCGAGCGGAGCCTTGGCGATGCGCGGCACGGCCAGGCGCATCAGCTTCTGGGCGTTGGCGGAGTTCGCGTGGAGATTGGCCACGATCATCTCGGTGTGGACCTCCTCGCCTTCCTTCCAGCAATCGTAATCGGTGACCATCGCGACCTGCGAGTAAACGAACTCGGCCTCGCGGGCGAGCTTGGCTTCGGTGGCGGCGGTCATGCCGATCAAAGACCAGCCGAAGGAGCGGTGCATTTCGCTTTCCGCTTTCGTCGAGAACGCGGGGCCTTCCATGCAGCAGTATGTGCCGCCGAACACGGATTTAATTCCAAGCTCCTTCGCGCAGTCGAAGACGATTTTGTTCTGCGCCGGCGCGAAGGGTGGGTTCAACGCGATATGGGCGACCACGCCATTGCCGAAGAAAGTTTGGATTCGGTCCTTGGTCCGGTCCACGAGCTGGTCGGGGAACACGAAGGTACGGGGCGGCAACTCTTCCTTTAGCGAGCCGACCGCGGAGAAGGCGAGCACGCGCTCGACGCCGAGGGACTTCAGCGCCCACATGTTGGCGCGCTGGTTAATCTCGGTCGGGGTGACGACATGTCCTTTGCCGTGCCGGGGAAGGAACGCGCAAGGAACGCCTTCGAGGTCGCCGAGGATGATCGGGCCGGAATGCGCGCCGAAAGGGGTCTTGAGCCGAAGCTCACGCGGGTTCTTGATCGCGTCCGACGAGTAAAGGCCGCTGCCTCCGATCACGCCGACTTTTGCGTAAGTCTTGGTCTTCTTCACGGGCAATACCCTCCCAGGGGCAGGAGCTCTTTGATCAAATCGTACAGCGCCTCGAGGCTCACGGGCTTCTGCATGAAACGAGTCTTCGGATCTTTGGGTAGAAGCTTTTCGAGCTTAGAAAAGGGATGCGCCGACATGAAGATCACCGGAATATTCTTCGTCGTCTCGTCCTTCTGGAGAACCTGGTATGCCGAGTTGCCGTAGGCGCCAGGCATTTGGATGTCGGTAATGATCAGGTGCGGGCGGTGCTCGCTGGCTTTTTGCGCGAGCTGAAAGCCGTCGCTGACGACGATCACCCGGTTGCCCTTGCTCGACAGGTAGTCGTTCAGGAGTCCGGTAATGTCGGGATTGTCATCGGCGACGAGAATTTGGGCGATCATTTGGCAGTGAGGAGCTTCTCCATGATTGAGGGGTAGATCGGGAAGCGCCGGCAAAGGGCGGTGACGCCTTCCTTGACGCGCTTGAGGGCGCTGTCGTCGGCGCGAACCTTGAGCGCCTCGTCAATCAGCGAAGCGACCTCCTCCATCTCGCGCTCGCCCATCCCGCGCGTCGTGATCGCGGGCGTGCCGATGCGCACGCCGGAGGCGATGAACGGCTTCTGCGGGTCGTAGGGGATGGCGTTCTTGTTGACCGTAATGCCGGCCTTGTCGAGCGCCTCCTCGGCTTCCTTGCCCGTCGCGTTCTTCGGGCGCAGGTCCACGGAGAATAAATGGCAGTCCGTGCCGCCGGCGACGATCCGGAAGCCCCGGTCGGTCAGGGACTTAGATAGCCGCCGGGCGTTGGCAATGACTTGGGTCTGATACTGCTTGAATTCGGGGCGCAGGGCCTCGCCGAAGCAGACCGCCTTCGCGGCGATGACGTGCATCAAAGGCCCGCCCTGCTCGCCGGGAAATACGCTTGAGTCCAAGGCTTTGGCGTGAGCGGTCTTGCACATCACCATCCCTCCGCGGGGACCCCGGAGGGTTTTGTGGGTCGTGGTGGTGGTGAAATCCGCCAGACCCACCGGCGAGGGATACACGCCCGCGGCGATCAGGCCTGCGTAGTGGGCGATATCGGCGGCGAAGAGCGCGCCGTTCTCGTCGGCGATCTTCTTAAGGCGAGCCCAGTCGATGACGCGCGAGTAATTCGACGCGCCGACGAACAGAATGCGCGGCTTCTGCGCCCGCGCATCCGCCTCGGCCTTTTCATAATCAATAAGCTCGTCGTCTTTGCGGACATCGATGGGAATGATCTTGTAGTACTTGCCCGAGAAGTTCATCGGATGGCCGTGCGACAGGTGGCCGCCGTGGGCGAGGTTGAGGCCCATGACGCCGTCGCCGGGCTTGAGCACCGAGAGGTACATGGCCATGTTGGCCTGGGAGCCGGAATGGGGCTGAACGTTGACGTGCTCGGCGCCGAACAGTTTCTTGGCGCGCTCGATGGCGAGGGTCTCGGCCTGGTCCACGAACTCGCAGCCGCCGTAGTAGCGCTTGCCCGGATAGCCTTCGGCGTACTTGTTCGTGAGCAAGGAGCCCTGGGCTTCAAGCACGGCCTCGGAGGTGTAGTTTTCGGAAGCGATCAGCTCGAGGTTGTCGGACTGGCGGCGCGCTTCGCGAGCGATCGCGGCGTAAATGTCCGGGTCCTGCTCAGCGAGGGTTCGGGGCATGAGATTCTCTCCTGACGATGATTTGGAGCGCTTCCTCGATCGAGGCGGCGCAGGTATTGTACTCCGCGGCGTCGGCGCCGACGGGGTCCGACACGTCGAGGGGCTTGAGGCCGGCGGCTTCGCGCAGTACGAACAGCTTGGCTTTGGCTTCCGGGAATCGGGCGAGGAGCTCCTCGCGGTGGGCGCGTTCCATCACATAGACTGTGTCGGCCGCGTCGACGAGGGGCTTATCGACGCGGCGGGCGCGATGCGCGACGGGGCCGATGCCCCGGGCGGCGAAGACGGCGGCGGCGCCGCGAGACAGCGGCATGCCGATTGCGGCCTGCGTACCGGCGGAGGAGGCGGTCGTGGAGAGACCGGCTTCATGGGAAAGCTGAACGAAGAGATGCTCGGCGATGGGCGAGCGGCAGGTATTGCCCGTACAGACGAACAGCACGCAGCGTGCAATCTTGGACTTATTCACAATTTTCCACCAGTGGAAAATTGGGGATAACCCGGACGGCGGCGGACATTGTTGCTCATGCCGCCAGTGCCTCCAAGATCGATTCGGCCGAGATTAGCCCGACCTTGGTCACGCGCGGCTTGTCGCCGGTCGCGTCCACGAGCGTCGGATCGCCGTTCGGCACGGGGCCGCCATCCATGATCAAATCAATCTCCGCTCCGAGTTCGGTGGCGACTTCGGCCGCGGTGGCCTTGGCGGGCTTGCCGGACTTGTTGGCGCTGGTGTAGACCCAGGGCACGCCGGAGGCCTCGATGATCGCGCGCGCCACGGGGTGAGCGGGCACGCGAATGGCGACGGTCGGGTATTCGGGGAAGGTGAGAAGGCGGCCTTGGGGCGTCGGTTTAAGTAAAAGCAGGAGGGGGCCGGGCCAAAATTTGGCGGCGAGGGCTTCGGCGATCGGGGTCCACTCGACCCACTGCTTCGCGGCCTCAGTCGAATGGACCATGATGGCGAGGGGCTTTAGGGTCGAGCGTTCTTTGACCTGAAGTACGCGTCGCGTGGCGGCTTTAATGAGGCCTGTCGAGCCGACGGCGTAGGAGGACTCGGTCGGGAAGGCGACGAGCTTGCAGGCTTTGCCGGCGAGGCCGGCTTTGACGGCGTTATCGGGGGACGGGGAAAGGGGCTCAGGCATGGGAGGGCTCCGGATCGGGGTGGAGGACGATGACGAATTCTCCGAGGATCTCGGCGCGTGAGGCCAAGTTATCTTTAACGGCGAGGGCTGTTCCGCGGATCCACTCCTCGTGGATTTTGGACAATTCGCGAACGGCAACGACTTGGGCGCTCGCTCCGACGGCCATTATGACGTCCTCGAGCAGTTCAACGACCCGAAATGGGGACTCATAGAGAACGATCGTGCGGTCTAAAAGCTTTGAAGCTTCAAGCGCCTTGCGGCGCTTGGACGGAGTGCGGGGGAGGAACCCGAGAAAAATAAAAGAATCGCCGGGGAGGCCGGAGCCGGCGACTGCCGTCGCGACGGCGCAAGGGCCGGGCAATGCGGTGACGGGCAAACCTTCCCTTCGCGCGGCGGCTACGGCTTTTCTTCCGGGGTCCGACACGCCGGGCAATCCGCCATCGGAGACTAACGAGACTGCGTCGCCTCGGCGGACTCGTTCCAGAAGTTTGTCCACAGAACGCGGATCGTTTTCGTCGTAGCGCTCAAGGGGAATACCCAAACCAAAGTGGCTCATGAGGTTGCGGGTGCGGCGAGTATCCTCGCAGAACACCACCTTCGATTCCTTTAGGGTGCGTAATGCCCGCGCGGTCATATCCTCTAAGTTACCCAACGGCGTCGGCACAACATAAAGCATCAGTGAGCCGCCGGCTCTCGGGACCACTCTGAGAGTTCGAGGCGCATGAAGGTTTCGACGACCTTGGGATCGAACTGCGTGCCCGCGCCTTTTTTCAATTCGCCGAGTGCAATGTCGCGGCCGAGCGATTTCCGATAGGGCCGGTCGCTCATCATCGCGTCCCAGGCGTCGAGGCAGGCGACGATGCGCGCGCCAAGAGGAATCTGCTCCCCCTTGAGGCCCTCGGGGTAGCCGCGGCCGTCGAACCACTCCTGGTGGTACAGCACCATCTGCGCGACGGGGCCGAGATACTTGACGGGAGCCAGAATTTGATGCCCGATGATCGGGTGCTTCTTCATTTCCTCGTATTCCTCGGGGGTGAGCTTGCCGGGCTTGAGGAGAATTGCCTCGTCGATGCCGATTTTGCCGATGTCGTGCAGGAGTGCGGCGTACTCGACATGTCGCACCATCGGGTCAGACAGGCCCATCTCCTGGGCGACGCGACGGGCTTTCACGCGCGCGCGATCGGAGTGCTCGGCTGTGTAGGCGTCCTTGGAGTCCACGGCTCGAGCCAAAGTCTGGACCATCTCCAGGTAGAAGATCTGGAGGTTGTCGAACATGTCCATGTTGTGAAGCATGACCGCGGCCTCACCGGCGAGGATGCTGAGGAACTTGACGTTGTAGTCGCTGAAGGGCTCCGCACCGGCCTTTGCGTGTAAATTAAGAACGCCGATCGGCTTGCCCTTGACCAGGAGGGGGATCGAGACGAAGGGCTCGACGTCGCCGGTCGACGGTTCCAGGTAACGAGGGTCCTTGGCCGGATCGGCGACAAAGATCGGCTGGCCTGAGGCGAAGGCCTTTCCGGCGACGCCCTCGCCGGGCTTGAGAAAAAGTTTCTGCGCGGTCTCGGTGATCATGCTGCGCGCGGCGACGATCTTCAGACAGCCTTCCTTCTCGTCCCAATTCATGACCGAGCCCCGGTCGCACTTCATGAGCTGGCAGGCGCAGTCGAGCACGGCGCGGCCGAATTCTTCCCGGGAGATGGCGCCCGAGTGCGACACTCCGTGCTCCTGGAGCGCCAGAAGCATGTTCAGCAGCTCGTCGAGCTTGCTCCAGCCCTCGGGGGCGCGAACCGGCGTGGGGACGTGCTCCGGCCGGGAAGCCTCTAAGGCATACAGCCGACGAAGAGTGAGGGCAAGGGCGCCCAAGAGAACGACGCATAAGCCTGCGGCCCACCAAAATAAGCCTACCATAAGGCTTATTTTACTTCATTTTTTCAGGGTCAACTGGCACCTCTTATTTGGGGCCTATGAGCTTGCGGGCCTCGGCTTCTCCGACCATGTCGACGAGCTGGGCCGTGGCGCCGGCGCGCATCGTTTCTTCAGCGGTTTGACGGGCGTAGCGCACGAGTACGGGGATGATTTTGGGGCTGCGCGTGCTGAAGACGGCGGTGGCCCAGAACATGCGCTCGACATCGTTCGTGGCGGCGTCGTGTTCCTTGACGAGCGCCTCGGCTTCCTCGTCGGTGGAGGAGACGCCGATCTTAAGTGCCAGGGCGTGACGGATTTCGGTGTCCATCTTTGGGTCGCGAAACAGTGCCATCATCTGGTCGCGGGTCGCGCGCGCTTCGGCGAGGTCGATCGGGGCTTTGGCCGCGAGTGCGGCGCGCTCGTTGGAGAGGATGTCGCTCGCCGTGCTCCAAGCGCGCAGTTTGGGCAAGGTCTGCTTCCAATAATAGCGTCCGAGGAGTGCGCCGACCTTCGCGCTTTCTTGGCCCTTACTCTCGAGCAGAGACCGCGATTTCTCGGGCTCCCATTGGGCGAGCACGGAGAGAGCCTCGTATTGCGTCCACCAGAAGTTGCGCTCTGACATCATGTTGTTCTCGGTGACGCTGCTCGCGCCGAACTTGCGCTCGGCGATGGCTTTAATCATCGGAAGTGCGGCGCGCGAGCGTAGACGGAAGGCACCGTTGACGCCAAACAACTGGGACTCGGGCTCAGGCTGGCGTAGGTAGGTCATGAACATCGGCTCAAGCTGCGGGTTGCCTGGCGTGAGGCGGGCGAGCG
>JAYTSX010000244.1:0-54682 GCA_043745445.1 Elusimicrobiota bacterium | reverse complement strand
CGTACAGCCACTATAGCTATGCGTTGCACGACGCCGTCGCGTCGATCTGCGTACCGACGATCGAGGTGCATCTGTCGAATATCAAGAAGCGTGAGGCGTTCCGGCGCGTGTCGGTGATCGCGCCTGCCTGCGCCGGACAGCTATACGGCAAGGGCATCGAGTCTTATTTCACGGCGATCGACCGGTTGCTGATGAAACGGTCCAAAAATCGCTGATGATAATCACTCGTTCCGGAACTAGTGATTATCGATAGTGATCCCAATGCCTAAAACCCTGTCCGTCATTAAAATTAATCTCGGCCACACCGGCCTTGATCCGGCGACCTGCTTTGAGCGTCTCGCGGGCGAGGGCGGGCGCGGCTACCTGATCGAAAAAGTCGAGGACGGGCGGCGGCGGGCGTGGATCGGGGTGCAGCCGTTTGAGACCCTTAGGGTTATTAAAGGTCGCGTCTACTCCTTCACGGCGCGCGGCAAGAAGAAAATATCAGGGGAGCCGTTCGCTGTAATCGGCAGGCGTCTTAATAATTTCAGGGTTAAGGGGGGCCTTCCTTTTGATGCCGGCGCGGTCGGTCTGCTCGACTACGAGATGATCCGCCACCTCGAGCGGGTCAAGATGAACGCTATGGTCGCCGAAGGCTTCATGATGCTGTTCAACGCGACGCTCGTCATCGAGAACGGAAGGGCAAATCTGCGCGCGCTCGTTTCCGGGGCCGGTGGCGCAAAGAGAGCAAAACAACTCGCGGCTCGTTTAAGGTCCGTCCTACGCGGCGCGGGTCCCATTCGGGTTCTCAATCAGTCCGGGCGTCTTCTGCCGGTGGAAGCCGCGCGCGGCCGCGCGCGATATCTCAAGAGCGTCGCGAAGATCAAGAAACACATCGTGGCCGGCGATGTTTTCCAGGCTGTCGTGTCGGATGCCTTCAGCGCCCGCGTTCAAGGCGGCCCGTTCGCCGTTTACCGCGCGGTGCGCGCGGCGAACGTGACGCCGTATGGGTTTTGTCTCTTGGACGGCGAGCGCGCCTGGATCGGTGCTTCGCCCGAACGGCTTGTGCGCATCGTCGACGGCGTGGCGCGCAACTGCCCGATTGCGGGAACCCGCCCGCGCGGTAAGACGCGCGCCCAGGATAAGAGTCTTGAGGCCGAGATGCGCGGCAGCGAGAAGGAATGTGCCGAGCATCTGATGCTCGTGGATCTTGCGCGCAACGACTTGGGCCGGGTGTGCGCACCGGGCTCGGTCAAAGTCAAACGCTTCATGCTCACGCGGCGATTTTCGAACGTGATGCATCTCGTCAGCGAGGTCGAGGGGCGACTTGACGAGGGGAAGACCGCTTGGGACGCGCTCGTCGCGTCGTTCCCGGCCGGAACGGTCAGCGGGGCGCCGAAGGTGCGCGCGATGGAGATCATCGCGGGGCTCGAGCGGGCGCCGCGGGGGTTTTATGCGGGGGCCGTGGTGCAGGCCGATTTCGCCGGGAATCTTGATTCATGCCTCGCGATTCGGTCGCTTGAGCTTGAGGGGAATAAAGTCCGCCTGCAGGCGGGCGCGGGCATCGTCGCGGATTCAAGCCCGGCGGCGGAGTGGAATGAGGTTTTGCATAAGCTGGCGGGATTGAGAAAAGCGTTGGGGAGCATCAAGTGATATTGCTCTTGGATAATTATGACTCGTTTACTTACAACCTTTACCAGGCGGTGAGGTTTTTAAAGCACGACTGTAAAGTGGTGAGGAACGATTCGTTGTCGGTCAAAAAAATTTTGGCGTTGAAACCCAACGGAATCATTTTGTCCCCCGGCCCCGGCCGGCCTGAAGACGCCGGGATACTTCTAGAACTCGTCAAGAAAGCCCCGCTCACGATCCCTGTTCTCGGGGTTTGCTTAGGGCATCAAGCGATAGCGCTCGCGAACGGCGGACCTGTTATAAGAGCCAAACGGCTAATGCACGGAAAAACGTGTGTGATCATTCACGACGGTCAGGGGCTGTTCCGAGGGCTGCCCAAACGCGTGACGGTCGCGCGTTATCACAGTCTCGTAGCCGCGGAACCTCTGCCGAAAAATATTATTGTCACGGCGCGTGCCGAAGATGGATCTTTGATGGGCTTGCGTCTTATCGACCGCCCGGTCGAGGGCGTTCAATTTCATCCCGAATCGATCGCGACGCCGCTGGGCCTGAAAATGCTGAAAAACTTTCTCGATCCGCGCCGCGCCTAAGGCTCGACGCTGAGACGGCACGAAGACCCCGCGCCCGAGGGAGTCGCGCTGACGCGGGCACCTGACGACAGGCGGCAGACGCAGGCGCAGCCGCTGCCCACGCAAGTCACCCCCAGTCGGGCGTTGGAGGCGCAGGTCGCTCCGGCCAACGCCCAGGCGGCAGAGACCGAGTTGGCCGCCGATTGAACGGTCATATCCTCCTGAGTTCGGCGTGTATCGTTGGCCGCGCCTTTTGAGGTCTGCATGCGCGCGCTCATGATCAGAGATGAGACATAGCCGAGGCAGACGACCATGACGAGGACGTAACCTAGAACCGAACCCCGGCGCCCGAGCTTCATTGATTCGTCCCCGCTGCGGCGTTATAGGCGACGGTGACATCCATCGATTGGGAGGCGCCCGCGGACGAGGTCTCAAAGACAAATCGAACGAGACCCTTGGATGGCCGGGAAAAGTAGAAGTCCGTTCCGGGACGGTGGGACACATGATCAGCCACGATGATCGCTCCGGTAGCGGCGCAACTCGGCGGGTCGATCATGGGGCAGGTCGAGGGAGACACGCGGTGATAGTAGAGCTTCCCCGCGCTCTCGCAGAACATATAGGCCGTGACCGGCAACGAAGGATTAAGAACTCCGGAGCGTCGATCGTAATTTTCACAGCCCATCAGGATATCCGTCGTCGTTGCCTCGTTTGCGGGCGTGAGGACCACGGTCGATTGCCTCAGCGCGGTTTCCATCGTCCGCCAGGCCAGCGAGGCATCGCCCTGCAGTCGCATCTGACGCACCGTGTCGATTTGATGCCGCGCGCCGAAAGCAAGAATATCCAGCCCGCCGATCATGACGGCCATCCCCAGCGTCGTGGCGATCATTATCTCGACCAGATTCATGGGTGCGTCCAATTCACGGCAAAGGCGACGGTCGGCAGCGGGCCGAGATTCGTGTCGCGGGTCGTGACCGTGTACGACACGGTTCCGCCCGCGGCCGCGAGCTCCGGCGCCCAGACGGTCGGGTCTAAAACATGGCGTCCGTTTTGAAACGCCGGACAGATGCATGCGTCGCCCGCGAGGCCCCAGCCATTCGGTGCGCTTCCCGGTCCCGCCAGGACGGTCGTGCTTGCGGTTCGGTACAGTTTCAGCGTTTCCGACAGTCGTCGCATCACCTGGGTCGCCTGCGTCCGCCGCAAGGAGGTCTCCTTTGATTGGTGCCCCGTCAGGGCCATCGCGGCGATCGAGCTTCCCGCGATTAAGGCGATCAGTACCGCGACGATCACTTCGATCAGCGAATAGCCGGCGCGGCCGTCGCCGGCTACTGTTTGGCGCAGCATCCCCAAGCCGTTCCGGGTCCACTGGAAGGTGAAGTCGCGCACATGCCTGCGGGAACCCAGCCGGGTTCACAGATGAGGGCCGACATAGAGGGTGGGTGAGAGCAGCTCAGCGCCGGGGGAGTCGCGTGACCGGCGGAGTTGCATCCGCCCGCTAAGCTTCCGGCTGGAAGCTGAGAGGCGCTTGGCCCTTGCCAGCTCGTGCCCGTGCACATCTCTAGCAAGCCGGCGTGCCAACGCGCCGTGCCGATTTTCGCCGCGGTGCAAGGCGCGATATCGTCACCGAATTGGATGCCGCCGACCACCGAAAATTTGGAGGCTGGCGTCGTCGTTCCGATGCCGACCCGGCCGCCCGCGTTCGTCTGGGGGATGAGAATCGTGTTTCCGAGATTCCGGTTCAGCGTCGTGTCCGCCGCGACCGTTCCCGCGTCGCCGGTGGTCACGATTTGGTTGTAGACGCCGGCGGGGATGGGATAGGTGGCGGACATGGTCAACTGCTGAGAATACAGGAGACCCGCGCCACCGAGCACGACAACGGCGGACAGCAGGGCGAGCGTCGCCTTGCGGTCGATGACGATCGTGAAGGTGCTTGGGGGATGTTTCATTCCGCGCTTCTAGAGATTCAGTGTAGCCGGATGAGCGATATTGTCAAGCGCCGGAAACGGCGGCCCGGCGGCGCACGAGCGTCATGCCGACCCCGCCTATGATCAGAGCGATTGCGACGCCGGCATTGGCCGTCAGCCTCTCGCCCAAAACGACCCGGCCCAACAGTATCGCCACGACGGGAAATATCAAAGTGATCATGCTGACCTGCGTCGCCGGCAAAGCGTGGATGAGTTTGTAGTAGGACAGGAAGGCGACAACAGAGCCCAGGATCGCGAGATAGAAAATCGCGCCGACATTGGCCGGGGTCCAGGTCACGACCGCGCCGCGTTCGAAGACGGCGCTGAGGATCAGGAGCAAGGCCGCGCCAAGCGACATCGACCAGGCGTTGAGCACGCGCGCGTCGTCCTTCTTCGACCAAAGGCTTTGCGCGACGAGGTTGCCCGCCGCGCCCACGCTCGACACGAACGCGGCCAACAGCCCGAGGGTGTCGGCCGAGGCGACGCCGCCCTGGGGCCAAAATAGAACGACGACGCCGGCGATGCCGGTGACGATGCCGGCGCTCTTGCGGGGCGTCAAGGTTTCGGTGCGAGCGACGAACGCGGTGAGCAAGGCGGTGATGAGCGGGGCCACCGCGCACAGCACCGCGACGAGGCCGGTGGCCACCCGGGTCTCGGCCCAGTAGACGAGAGAGTAGCCGATGCCAAAGCCGAGTATTCCCGCGATGATGGCCGCGCGGCGTCCGCGGGGCGTAAGACGAGGCGAGAGGCCCGCGAAAAACACGAGAGCCCATAAAATCGCGGCCGCGAGCGTAAAGCGCAGGCCCGCGCCGAGAAATGGCGGCACGCCTTCGAGGCCGAACTTAATCGCGAGCCAGGTCGAGCCCCAAATCAGGCAGACGAGGCCGTAAAGGAGGGGAATCACGGGGCGTCTATGATATCATGCCGCCGTGGAAAACATCGCCGGAATGGCCGCGCACGCCGCGCGCCGCGTCGAACGCCTGAAGGTGGAGCAGCCTGTCGAGGTCCTGCGGGCGCTCCCCGGTTACGCGCGCTCCCCCCGCGATTTCACGCCCGCTCTTCGCGGCATCGTCATGGATTTGCGCTTCGCCGAGCCGGGCCGCGGCCTGTTGGTCTCCGGCGGCGAGGTCACGACGGAGTACGCCGCGCGGCGGGCCGTCTCGGCCGTGGGACGAGGCGCCACGGGCCTAGGTGTCTGGACCGAACGCAATTTTCACGCAGGCGATTATCTCCACCTTGACGCGGTCCGCGCGGCCGTGCCTGACGCTTTGCTCGTGATGATGGACTATGTCGTGGATGTCTGGCAACTTGAGCGCGCCCGCGCCGGGGGTGCTGACGCCGTTCTCCTCATCCCGGAGCTGCTCGGGCCCTATCTTGAACGCATGATCGTCTCGGCTCGCACGCTGGGGCTGACGCCGATCGCCTGGGACGACGGCGGGACGCCGCGGCTTCTCTAGTGGTATGATCAGGCAGATCGTATGAGCGCCTTCTCCGAAGCCCTTCTATCCCTGCGCCGCGAAGCCGGTTTCCCGTCGGCCTACCGCTTTTACCATCGCAACGGCGGGCGCCGCCACTTCGGATTCACCTATGTTCACTACTTGCGCCTCGAAAAAGGAGCCAAGGCGCCCCGCGCCGAGGCCTTCGGCGCGATCATTAAAGCCCTGCGCCTTGCTCCCGCGGCCGAGGGCGCGCGCCTGATGTTCCGCGCCTATCTTCTCGATGTGCTGGGCTCACCCGAGGCGTATGAGCTCATCGTCGGCTCAGTCAGCGCGGGCGTGCCGTCGGTCTCGCCGACGCTTGCCCAGGGCGGCTTCGATCGTCTCAAGCGCGAGCATCTGATGCATATGAACCCGGAACAGTTCACGGCGGTTTCACTTGATGAGACCTCCTACTGGACCTCCGAGCTCCTGCTCAACGACAACGGCTCTTGGGGTCCCAAAGAAGTGGCGCACGGGCTGGACTGCTCGGTGAAGGACGCATCCACGGCGCTCGACCGGCTCACGAAAGCCAAGCTTTTGCGCGTGACCTCACCCGGTCGTTATAAGACGCGCCAGCCCGGAAAGTTTTGGACCTTCCCCGGCCGCACGACAGGCATGGAGCCGTTACTTGATCGCGTGCGCGGCTACTGGGACGCGATGGCCAAGCGCCGCGGCGGCCCGTTCGGCGAGAGGCTTGAGCTCGTGCGCGCCTCCTCGAGCGTGATGCGCCAGTACATGAGCGCCCTGCACCGCGCCGTCGACGAAGCCAATCTCGCCGCCACGCACGCCAAAGGCGAGGACACCGCGCTCTTCCTCATTGAAGGACGGGTGCGCCGCCTTCTGCCGTTTTAAATGGGCGATTCACGCCACTGGCTTATGAAGTCGGAGCCGGATGTGTTCGGCATCGACGACCTCGCCAAAAAGAAAACGGAAGGCTGGAACGGCGTGCGCAACTACGAGGCGCGCAACTTCATGAAGTCGATGAAGACAGGGGACTGCGTCCTGTTTTACCACTCCAACGCGCTTCCCTCCGGCGTCGCGGGCACGGCCGTGGTCAGTCGCACGGCCTATCCGGATCCGACGCAGTTTGATCCTAAGAGCGAATACTTCGAGCCGCGCGCGACGCCGGAGAATCCGGTCTGGTTTCAGGTGGACCTGCGCTTTGTCTCCAAGCTCGCACGCCTCGTGTCTCTTGACGAGCTGCGCGGCGTGCCCGCGCTTGCGGACATGGCGCTGTTCAAACGCTCACGGCTCTCGGTGATTCCAGTGACGCCGCAACAGTGGAAGACCATCGTCAAGCGCGGCAGCAACGCCTGATGGAAGAAGAGAACGAGCTCGGCGAAGTGCGAATCCATGGCGACGGCTCACGGATGCGCCTGTCCATTAAGAATGGCATCTACACGATATGGGTGGGGGGCGTCGAGCTGATGAGCAGCTCGATACATAAGTCTGAGGACGAGCTCGCGAAGATCGTCTGCGGCATGCTCAAGCACCTGCCCGAGGCGCGTATTTTGATCGGCGGCCTCGGCATGGGTTACACGCTTGCCGCCGCCCTCAAGGAGCTCGGCCCCAAGGGCCAGGTGGTCGTCGCCGAGCTGATGCCGGCGGTGCTCGAATGGAACAAGGGTGTGCTCGCGGACCTCGCGGGGCGCCCGCTCGAGGATCCGCGCGTCGTCGTGAAGATCCAGGACGTGGCGCACAGCCTGCAGACGGAGCTCGCCGAGTTCGACGGGATTCTCCTCGATGTGGACAACGGCCCCGAGGGCCTCACGCGCGGCTCGAACGACTGGCTTTACTCCCAGGACGGCATCGCGGCGGCCTACACCGCACTGCGTCCCAACGGCATCCTCGCGATCTGGTCCTCCACGCCGGACAAGACCTTCGGAATGCGCCTGCGCAAGGCCGGCTTTGACGTCGAGGAACGAAGCGTCGATTCTTCGACCGAAGCGCGCAGCGACCGCCACACGATCTTCCTCGCCGTCAACCGGTAAGCCTGACACCAATTAGGGCGCCTACGAAGAACGGCGGTCTTTGATCGCCTCGAGCGCGGTCCAAAAATCGGCGGGGGTGGCGAGGCGCTTGTCGGGGTCGGGCTCGAGTGAGCGGTCGATCAGGGCGTCTACTTCCGGGCTCAGGCCGTTGACGCGGGTCGAGGGGCGCAGGTAGCTCTTGGCGAGCTTCGCGGGCGTGGTGCCGTCGTAGGGGCGCACGCCGGTGATCATCTCATAGAGCACGGCACCAAGCGCGAACACATCGTTCTCGCGGCGGATGACGCCGTACTCCTGCTCGGGGGCCATGTAGTGCGGGGTGCCGACGACAGATTGGGTCGTGACCGCAGCTTTGCCGGAGAGTGCGGCATGGCGTGAGATGCCGAAATCGAGGACCTTCACGCCGCCGTCTTTGAGGAGCATGATGTTGCCGGGCTTGAGATCGCGGTGAACGACGCCGCGCTCGTGTGCGTAAGCCAGCGCCGCGCAGACGGGGCCGAGCACGCGTTTGACCTCGGTGAGCGGCAGAAGCTTTTGTTCGGTGATCAGTTCGTCGAGCGTCCGGCCTTCGAGGCGTTCGAACACGAGGTAGAGGCCGCGCTCGTCCTGCTCGATGGCGTGAATGTCCACGATCGAGGGATGGTGAAGTTCGGCGACCATGGTGGCTTCCTCGATCAAGGACTTCTTTGCCGCGTCGTCGAGGAGAAACTCTTCGCGCAGCATCTTGATGGCGACCTGACGCTTGAGCCGCTTGTCGAGAGCTTCGTAGACGACGCCCATGCCGCCCGTACCGATCGCCTTGCCGAGTTCGTAGTGCTGTTCGATGCCGGAAAGCGGGCGGGAGTTCTTTTCGCGGTCGTTGCGCAGGCCGTTATTGACATGCATGAGCCCAAAGCCGATCAGCAGGCCGCCGGCCAAAGTGAAGATGAGGACGACTCCGAAGGAGCGGGCGCGCGACGGGATTTGCTCGATAAGCGGCTGTCCCGCGCTGTTATGCGTCAGCTGCGCCGGATTTTGGCCGTGCCGCCGGGCGGAGTCGCGGTAGTCCGGCTCAAACTGGGAGTTGATCTCAGCCGCGGTCTTGAGGTCGGCCGCCATCGCCTCGTAGTCGCCGCGGCCCTCGTTCGCGTGTCCGCGATTGGCGAAGGCGTAGGGATTCTTGGGATCGATCTCGAGCGAGTGGTTGGCGTCAGCGACCGCGTCGGCGAAGCGGCCCATTCGGATGTACGCCCAGGAGCGGGCGTCGCGCAGGAAGGCGGCTGACGGCGCGATCGACAGCCCTCGCGAAGCATCCCGGTCGGCGTCGCTGTAACGCCCCAGCAGGTTCTCGGCCGCGGCGCGGTAGAACAGCGCATCACTGTTGTCGGGCTCGAGCTCAAGAGCCTTGTCGGCCTCGCCGATGGCGCCATGGTAATCCTTGACCGCGAGCTTCGACCCCGCAGTTTCAATGAAGCGCCTGACCGCCTTTTCGGCGGGGTGCTCCGGCGGAGCCTGACGGATAGACTCGACCTGGTTCAACTGCTGGACCATGCCGTGATACTCGCGCTCGACGGACTGAGCCAGGCTCGCGTTCTCGAATTTCGGAGCGATGGCGGTGCGGCCCTCGGACAGCTTCATCAACGCGTAAGCGGTCTTGTCGTTGGGATCGGCGGCCAGCGCCCGGCGCGCATCCTCGACGGCCTGCAGGTAATTGCCCAGACCGTAGGAGGCCGCAGCGCGCGCGGTCCAGGCCCCGCCCGCGTCCGGGGTGCGGCGCAACACCGCATCGGCATCGGCGTAGCCGCGCGCGAAATCGCCGAGCGCGGAGCTCGCTTGCGAGCGGCTGATCAACGCATCCTTGTCCGTGGGATCGTAGTTGATGGCGATATCGGCGAGCTCGCGGCCTTCCTTCCACCGCTCGGCGCGGTTGTTGAGGCCGGCCGCCTGGGCCGCGGCCTGCACGGCGAACGCCTTGGGCGCGTCCTTGGACATGGTGCGGATCACATTGTTGAGTTCGCCGAGATGAGTGTCGATCCAGACCTGCTGATCGGCGGGCTTGATCGCGTCGGCGTTTTTGATCAGGTCATTGATGACCAACAAAAGATCAGTCTTCGCCTTGCTGTCGGACTGGCCGTCGAGTGTCATCTTGAAATCACGCAACAATCCGCGCGAAGGCGTGCCGGCCAGGCTGCTGAGCATCGGGCCGGGGCTCGCGTCGGCCGGAGCCACGCGCCAATTGAGCGGCGCGGGGGCGGGTACCGCGGCGGGGGCGTCGGCCGTGTCGTCCGCGGCTCGCGCGGTTGACACAGTGAGAAGAAAGGCCAGCGCCAAAGGCGCGAATAAACGCTTCATTCCAGGGGACGGGACCCTGTCAGTGTAAAGACCTGGGATGAGGGAGTCAAGGGTCCTCGCGGGGCTTTTATCGGCGATTTTGGACAGGGCGCCTTTCCTTATCGATTTGCTAAAATAAGGGGAGATGAGCCGGTTGTACTGCGTTGACGGCACGAATCTGGTCCGCACCGCCTACGGCTACGGCGGCCCGGCGCACGCGGCCCAGGAAGACTCGGACACGGACCGGATTGCCGTCATCTTCGGTCAGGTGTGCGAGGAGGCCGGGCCGGAGATGGAGATCGAGCTTTTTTTCGACGGGGCTTTCCGGACGCTCGGCGGCTCCCGGCCGGACAACTTTCGCGTGAGCTTCACGCGCGAGCTTTCGGCGGACGATATGATCCTCGATCGCGTTCGTTCCCGAAAATGGAACGGTGGGAAGACGGTCGTCGTGACGGCGGACGTCGAGTTGGGCGAAATGGCCGAGTCCGAAGGCGGCAAGTGGCTGCGCGTCGGCCACGGATCGTCGATTGAAAGCACTATCGGCCGGATGAGAGGGCGGTTTCTTAAATGAGCGTCAAGAACTCGGTGATCATCGTCGGCGGCGGCATCATGGGCGTGCAAACGGCCTATCACCTGGCGTTGCTCGGCCACACGGTGACTATTCTTGATCAGCGCGATGTCCCCAATCAGTGGGCGGCCTCGGGCGATCACCTGCGCGTGTTCCGCCTCACCTACGGCAAAGATTCCTTTTACACCGAGATGGCGCTTAAGGCCATGCCGATGTGGCTTGAGCTGAACACTCTCGCCGAAGAAACGCTTTTGTTGCAAAACGGCGTGCTCGAGCTCGCGCCCAAAGCCGCCGGCTACGAAGCCCAGAGCATGGCCGTTCTCAAGGACCGCAAGATCCGCTTCGAAAAGCTCGCGCCGCCGGACGTGAAGAAGCGGTACCCGATGTACCGCTCAGGCGCGTTTAAATGGGCGCTTTTCCATCCGGACGGCGGCATGATCTGGGCCAGCCGGGCCGTCGCCGCGACCGCGTCCATCGCTCAGCGCAAGGGCGTCAAGATCCGCAACGGCGTGCGCGTCGTCTCAGTCCAAAAAGACAAAACCGGAATTAAGTCGGTCAAGGACGCGACGGGAAAGGTGTGGGAGGCCGATAAATTTCTCTTCGCGGCGGGCTACTGGTCGAACGAGCTGCTCAAGCCGTGGGGCGTCCCCATCAAGATCACCAAGCAAGAGCAGTTGTTCTTAAGACCTCAGGAAGGGCGCGGCCGCTACCGGCCCGAGCACTTCCCTATTTTCTCAAGCTCGGCCACCGGCTTCTACGGCTTCCCCGTGCACATTCAGGGTTTCATCAAGATCGGCGATCACCGCAAGGGGCCCGTCGTGAAAACCGCCGATCCTGAGGAGATGCGCAGCCTGTCGCCGAAGTTCGAGGGGTCCTGCCGCAAGTTTCTTAAGCAGTTCATGCCTGAGCTTGCGGGCTTCATCGACTTCGAGGGCCATGTGTGCTGGTACGACAACACGCCCGACGACGACTTCATCCTGGATCGCTTGCCTGACGCGCCCAACGGCTTCGTCGCGGCCGGCTTCTCGGGCCACGGCTTTAAGTTCGCGCCGATCATCGGCAAGTCCATGGCCGAGCTCATCGTCGGCGGCAAGTCCGAGCTGAACCTCCACCGCTTTCGCCTCGGCCGCTTCAAGCTGAAGAAAGCTTAGATCGGTCGCCGGTGCGGGGCGATCGACCCATAAAAAAGTTTCATCAACCTGCCACTGTGGCAGGTAAAAAATAGCGCAAGCCAAGGTATCATGGCTCCATGCGCGCCCATTGTCTCTGGGCGTCCGCGGCGCCGACCTTCCCGATCCGGCCGGTACCGCGTTCCCTAGTAAGCGACGCGTTTGATTGAGCGCGCGAGGATGTCGAGGAAGCTCTCGACGGGCGGCGGCAGGGGGCGGCCCCGGCGTTTCAAAAAGTAAATCTCGCGGCCCAGCTCCGGCCCGGGCAGGCGCGCCACCAGGCCTTCCTTCCATTCGCGCTTGATCACGAAGTCGGGCAGCACCGCCGCCGCGATGCCGTCGAGCGCGTAACGCCGGTGCGTTTCAAGAAATTCGCCCTCGTATTGGATGCGCCGGGGAAACTCCTGGTCGGGGAAGCCGTCCAGGCTCGGCTCGGCCGGGTCCCCGGAAAAATAGCGCGGAGCGATAAAGGGCAAAGCGCAGACCTCCTTGAAGTCGCGCGGGGCACGCCCGCCTTTCCATAGTAGGGGGGAGGCGTAGACATGGGAGGAGAGTTTTCCCAGCGAGCGGATTTCGAGCGCGGGGTCAGGAATCTCAGCGGAGTAGTAAAAGCCAAAGTCGATCTGGTCCTTGCGCAGGGCGGAGGCCATCTCGCGCGGGCCGAGCTCGTAAACGCCGAAGCGCGTCGCCGGGTGTCTTTTGCGGAAGTCGAGTAAAGAGGGGCCGAGCAGGTAGTTCGTGATCATCTCCCGGCTGCCGATTTTGAGCATGGCGGGCGCGGCGGCTTCGCCGCGCAGATCGAGGCGCGCGGCCTCGATGTGGTCGTAGATCGTTTCCGCGTGGGCTTTGAGGCGCTCGCCGGCCTGGGTGAGCTGGACAAGGCGCCGCGTCCGCGTGAGCAGCGGCTGGCCCACCGAGCGCTCAAGTAACGCCACGCTCTTGCTGACGGCGGGCGTGGAGAGGCCGAGGTTCTCGGCGGCGCGCGTGAAGTTGAGCGTGCGCGCCACCTCGAGAAAGTAGCGCAGCTGGTAAAGGTCCATAAGATAGTTAACCACAGGTTAACGCTTATGTCAATATTAGATTCTTTACATAAACATAGCTGCTGCGTATACTGTGGGCATGAACGATTTAGAGGCCTTCAAGAGCGTCGTGCGCAAAGAGCTGTTCACCCATCCGGTCATCACCGGCAACGCCTTCACCTCGTGGTTCGCCCGGGGCGAGGCGGAGGAGGAGCAGGTCGCCGACCTGCTCGTGCAGTTCTCGGTGTTCTCAAACCATTTCCTCGTGCTTCAGGTGAAGCGCATGGTCAACGCGGGCACGCTGGAAGGCGAGCGTTGCGCGCGCAACATCCTGATGAACGAGTGCGGGGTCGGCCTCGATCCGCGCACGGGCTCGGTCGAGGGCCGGACCTTCGCCACGGGCAACGCGCACCTCAACTGGCTTCGTGAAGCCGGCGCAGTCCTGGGGCTGGAGCCGATGCAGCTCGGACGCTGGACGCAGGGCACGGACGCGACCCACCGCTTTCTCAGCGGCCTGGACAAGACCTACGGCTCGCACGACGCCATGACCGGCGCGGGCGCCTCTTTCGCCATCGAGTGTTGGGCCGCGTCCGGCCTCGGCGGCGGTCCGCGCCTGGAGGCGGGCAACTTTTGGCGCCAGCTGATCCGTGGCCTCGAGACGGTCAACGCGCGGCGCGCGGCGGAAGGCCAGACGAGCATTCCTCTCGGGTTCTTTAAGTTCCACGCCGAGATCGAGGCGGGCCACGCCGTCAATGTGTGGCGCGAGCTGGAAGAGACCTTCGCTCAGCCCGGCTTCGACGCGAAGCGCTTCATCCGCGGCGGCAAGAAAGCGCTCGACGCCATCGAGGTGTTCTGGCAGGGGCTCGACGCGAGCCGCCGCGAGAGCGGCCGCGACGCGCTCGCGGGCGTCAACATCTCGCAATGGGCGGTCTGACGCAAAATACGCTCTGAACGAATCCCCATAATTGGCGTATGATAGGGGCATGCTTCGCCCTCGCTTCGTCTTAGCCGCGCTCCTCCTTCTTGGCGCCTGCGCGACCGCCACCGTCGCGATCAAATCCGACTTCGACTTTAAGCTCGTGAAGCGCGTGGCCGTCGTCGGCTTCTCGGATTACGCGAATCATCCCGGCTCCGGCGAGACGCTCTCCGGGGCGTTTGAGCAAGGCCTATTGCTCGCGGGCTACGATCTCGTCGAGCGCGCCCAGGTGGACAAAATCCTGCGCGAGAAAAAGCTTTCCGCCTCCGACCCGAAGGCCGCCAAAGAAATCGGTCGCCTTCTCGGCGTGGACGCGCTTCTGTTCGGGCGCATCACCGATTTCCGGGAGCCGCGCGAGGTGCTGACGGAGGCCGATGTCGTGGACACTCATCAAGATCCGATCTATGTACGCCGGATTAAACATGTGCAGAACGCCGACGGCACCGCTGGGACCACGGAGGAGACGGAGCTCCAGGGATACCGGACCACGCGCGTCGTGCGCCGCGAGCCGCGCACCGTCACGACCTACGGCCGCTTGGGTGTCTCTGCCCGGCTCGTGTTCGTGCCGACCGCGGAGGTGCTCTGGTCGGGCTCGGACGTCTCCAGCGTCTACAGCTTCGAGGAGTCGGCGCGCTCGATGGCCGACTCGATCCTAAAAGCCGTCAAGCGGACCTGGCCCGCTCAGCTCAAACGCTGATCACGATGCGACCTGTCGCCACCTATTGCCGCTGGAAGAACACGCTGATCGCCTGCTGGGAGATTCCGTTTGGCGTCGTCTGCCTCGCGATCGCGTTGGTATTGGTCCCATATTTCGTGGCCGTGGAAGTCGTCGGCCGCGAGGGCGGCTCCTGGGCCCTGTTGCTCATCGGGCTCATGCCCCTGCTGTTCGCCTGGCTCGCCCTCAAGGACGGGATCAAGAGCGCGCGCGCCGCTATCGACGCGAACGGGTGGCTCAAGGCCGGGCCCGACGGTATCTCCTTCCGCCTGCCGCCTGATGAGGAGCGCACGGTTGCGTGGCGCGACATCGTGAAGTGGTACGAGCATGTGACGAGGGTCAACGGCATTCCCACGGCGCGCAAGATCATGTTCGAAACGCGCAACGGAACATATCAAGTGCCGGGCTCGTATTTCAGCGAGCCGGTGACGCGCATTCTCGATAACATTGTGGACGCGCGCTCCTCGAAAGCCTGACCGGTTTGATCTTGCTTTGAACTTAAGCCGCGACGGGAGTCTTGCCTGTGCCCGTCAGCATCTGGCCCAGCACGAAGCGCAGCACGCCGCCGTAGCGGTAGTACTCGAGTTCGATCGGGGTGTCGATGCGGCAGACGACCTGAAACTCGATCGTTTTGCCGTCGTCACTCTTGGCGCGGACCGTCAGCGGAGAGCGAGGCTTGACCGTCGGCAGGCCGACGACCTCGAAGGTTTCGTAGCCGGTGAGGCCGAGGCTTTGCGCGGAGTCGCCATCTTTGAACTGCAGGGGCAGCACGCCCATGCCGACGAGGTTTGAGCGGTGGATGCGCTCAAAGCTTTGGGCGATGGCGGCCTTTACGCCCTGCAGCGCGGGGCCTTTCGCGGCCCAGTCGCGCGAGGAGCCGGTGCCGTACTCCTTGCCCGCGATAACGATGAGCGGGATCTTCTCCGCCTGGTACTTTTCCGCGGCGTCGTAGATCGCCATTTGCTGGTTCGACGGGATGTGCTGAGTGTAGCCGCCCGTCACATCCTTCAGCATGAGGTTCTTGATCCGGATGTTGGCGAAGGTGCCGCGCATCATGACCTCGTGGTTGCCGCGGCGCGCGCCGTAGCTATTAAAATCAGAGGGCTTCACTCCCTCGGATTCGAGGTAGCGTCCCGCGGGGGAATCCTTCGCGATGTTGCCCGCCGGGGAGATGTGGTCGGTCGTCACGGAGTCGCCGAAAACTGCGAGCGCCCGGGCGCCCTTGATGTCGTTGAGGGCCCGTGGCTTGAGGTCGAGGTCCGCGAAATACGGCGGCAGGCGCACATAGGTTGATTTCTCGTCCCAGGTGTACAGCTCGGTCGCCTTCACGTCGATGGATTGCCAGTTCTTATCGCCCGCGAAAACATCCTTGTATTGGCGCAAGAATGTCTCGCGCGTGACATTCTTTTCGACGGCGGCCGCGACCTCGTCGTTCGTCGGCCAGATGTCCTTGAGGTACACGGGCTTGCCGTCCTTGCCCGTGCCGAGCGGCTCGGTGGCGAGATCAATGTCGACGGAGCCGGCAAGCGCGTAGGCCACGACGAGAGGCGGCGAGGCGAGGTAATTGGCCTTCACCAGCGGGTTCACGCGACCTTCAAAATTACGGTTTCCCGAAATGACCGCGGAAACGACGAGGTTGTTCTCCGAAACGGCCTTGGCCACCTCTTCGGGCAACGGCCCTGAATTGCCGATGCAGGTCGTGCAGCCGTAGCCCACGAGATGAAACTTAAGCGCCTCGAGAGGCGCCACGAGGCCGGCGCTCTTGAGGTAGTCCATGACGACCTTGGAGCCCGGGGCGAGCGAGGTCTTCACCCACGGCTTCACCGTCAGGCCCTTGGCGACGGCCTTCTGTGCGACGAGGCCCGCCGCGATGAGCACCGATGGGTTAGAGGTATTGGTGCACGAGGTGATCGCCGCCAGCGTGACCGCGCCGTGGCCGAGCTTATAGTTAAGGACATCGACCATGGTCCCGGCCGGCGCCGGCGTGTTTCCTTTCTTGTCTTTTTCCTTCAGAAATCCCGGAAGGTCCTCCGCAAGCCATTGCTTTTTAACGGATCCCAATTCGATGCGGTCCTGCGGGCGTTTGGGACCCGCCACGCACGGCTTGATCGAGGACAGGTCGAGTTCAAGCTTTTCGGCGAACGAGGGCTCGACCGCGTCGTCGCGGAAAAGACCTTGAGCCTTGCAGTACGCTTCGACAAGCGCGATGTCCGCCTCGGGGCGGCCGGAAACCCGGAGATAATCGAGGGTTCGCCCGTCGACGGGGAAGAAGCCCACGGTGGCGCCGTACTCCGGGGCCATGTTGGCGATCATGGCGCGATCAGCCAGCGCGAGGCCCGCCACGCCCGGCCCGTAGAACTCGACGAACTTGCCGACGACCCCTTTCTTGCGGAGCATCTGGGTCACGGTGAGCACCGCGTCGGTCGCGGTGACGCCTTCAGACAAGGTTCCGGTCAGTCTGAAGCCGACGACTTCCGGTATCAGCATGGGCATGGCCTGGCCGAGCATCGCCGCCTCGGCTTCGATGCCGCCCACGCCCCAGCCGACGACGCCAAGCCCGTTGATCATCGTTGTGTGGGAGTCGGTGCCAATCACCGTGTCGGGATAGGCGTAGCCATCCTTCGTCCAGACGACCTTCGCCAGATACTCGAGGTTCACCTGGTGGACGATGCCGGTCTCCGGCGGGACGGCGCGGAAATTGGTAAACGCCTTTTGGCCCCATTTGAGGAAGGTGTAGCGTTCCTGGTTGCGCTCGAACTCAAGCTCGGAATTTTTGTCGAAAGCGTTGGACGCGCCGAAGAAGTCGACCTGCACGGAGTGGTCGATGACGAGATCGACGGGCTGAAAGGGGTTGATGCGGTTGGCGTCGCCGCCGAGCTTTTTGATGGCGTCGCGCATGGCGGCCAAGTCCACGACGGCGGGCACGCCGGTGAAGTCCTGCATGACGACGCGGGCGGGCATGAAGAACACCTCGCGCTCAGCGGGCTTGGTCCCGATCGTCTTGGCGACGGCCTCAATGTCGCCCTTCTTGACGACCATGCCGTCTTCGTGGCGGAGCAGGTTCTCGAGGAAAATCTTCATCGAGAACGGCATCTTCGTCAGGTCGAAGCCGGTCGCGGCGAGGCTGAAGTAGTCGAACTTCTGCGCGCCGACGGTGAGGGTTTTGCGGGACTTGAAGCTGTCGAGAGAAGGGATTTTCATGGGAAGCGCTCCTTAAAGTACGACGCTCCCCTCATTCTATCATTTCGTCCCGCGGGAGAGCCCTCCGAGGCCCGTGGCGGTCAGAACGGCGCCTGCGACGAGAAGCAGGAGGGACCGGTCGGTCGGGGCGCCGGTGAAGACGCGGGAGACTCCGGAGCTGACGGAGCGGTAGGCGTCCCAGCCCAGGCCGAGCAGAATCAACCCGAGGACAAGCAGAACGAGCGAGGAGATTCTATTCATGATCATACCTTCGTGAGCGCGTGAAACGCCGAGTTGATGAAAGCCAGCACGAACGCGAAGCCGAGGGCCCACCAGAAACTCGCGACTTTGAAGCCGGGCACGATGGCGGCAGTCAACATGACCAAGGCCCCGATGATGACGAAGGTAAATAGGCCGAGCGTCAGGAAGTTGATCGGCAGCGTCAGGAACACGAGCACGGGTCCCAGCACGCCGTTGACGGCGCCAAGGACGATCGCCACCACGATGGCCGTGCCGAAGCCGTCCACGGTGACGCCGCTGAGCAGGCGGCCCGTGACGAGCACCGCGACCGCGCTGACCAGGATGTTGAGGATGATGTTCATGCTCATCTCCTGAAGTAGTAGCGCAGACCAATTCCCGCGTCGAATCCGACGCCGGGATCACGAGTCAAGAAGAAGACGGGCACGGCCTCGACGAAGATCTCGACCGGGTGGCGCGGCAGCCAGTACGCCAGGCCCGCCACTGCGCGAATGCCGAACTCCGCATCGTGGTAAGTGCGGATCTGACCGCCGAGGCCGAGATAGACGGGAAGTTTGCCCTGGGACGGCTGAGGCAGAACATCCCAGCCGTGCCAGAGGTAGTCGCCGTAAACGGTAAACTCTGAGTGCCAGCCCAGGCCGGCGTCGATGGCCTTAGTCCCGTCAAGCCAAAGCTTGCCGGTGACTGCGGTCGGGGCCCCGAGGATGACGCCGACGCCCGCGTCGCCCGCCTTCTGTGCCCAAACTGGCGCGGCTCCGGTGAGAACGAGGCAAGCTAACGCGAATAGAATTTTTTTCAAGTGCCCTCCATGTGCGGACTCCCAGCCACTATACCCTCTCTTCGTGATCGCGCCTATACGGAGTTCTACGCGGTTCACCGCGTGGAACTCCGTATAGGGGCGGCTCGCGCCCGTCTTCGCCCGTGTTGATTATTTTAGCTCTTTCTCGATTGACGTCCAACCGTTCTTGAGGTCCGAAGTGATGGCCTTGAGTTTCTCCATCTTCTCAAGCACCTGGCCCTTCAACTGCAGCGCCCAGCCCGTGATTTTCTCGCGATTCTCACCCGCGTGCCTTCCGTAGACAAAATAATTTCCGGCCGCGGCGAAGCAAGCCAAGGAACACACGCTTTAGCGGTTGGTCTCTTCTGTAAATCCGGGTGAGGATGTTTTATCATCTCACCATGAAACAATTCCTCCCCTTCCTCCTCATCCTGACCATGACCGCTTGCGCGGGCGCAAAGCTCGATAAGCAGAAAAAGGAAATTGAAGATCTGGAGACGAAAGCCGGGTCTCTTTTCACCCAGCTTAAGGAGAAGGCCGACGAAGTCGAATCGCTGAAGGCGACGAAGTCCGAGCTCGAGGCCAAACTTGTCGAGTTGGAAGGCCGTGCCTCCGCCGCGGAGTCCCAGGCGGCGACTTTGACGAAATCAAAAAAATCCCTGTCCGATGCGATCGGCGCGAGCAAGGACGAGCTTGGCGGGAAGCTTAACGCGGTCGTGGCGGAAAAGGACGAGCTCGCCAAAAAATTATCGGATGCCCTGAAGGAAAAGCTGGCGCTCGAACGGCTGAAGACCATTTACCAAACCTCGCGAGAGAAAACCGTGAAAGAGCTCGCTAAGCTTAAGGATGAGCGCGAGGCTCTGCTTGCGAAGGTGGCCGTAGCCGAGACCGTGTCCGTGAAGGCTGGAGAAGCGCGGGCCGCGGCGTTGCTGAAGACGCGCGAGGAGATGGGCACGGCCGCCGACGCCGTTCTTAAGGAAATGCAGGCGGGCAAGGCGCTCGTCGAGCAGAACGGGGAGAACTTCTCGATTACCGTCGACGACGGCGCGATGTTCGAGGACGGCGCCGTTAAAATCATGGAGCAGGGGGCGGGCCTTCTGGGCCGCATCGGCGCGGCGCTCAAGGCGCTTCCATCGAAGGCCATCCGCGTCGAGGCTCATAGCGACAACTCCCCGTTTAAGAAAGGCCTTCTCGGGGGCTACGCCGGGCATTGGGAGTTGACCGCCGCGCGCGCGACAGCGGCGGCACGCTGGCTGCATGAGCACGCGGGCCTCGATCCTGCTCGCCTCTCAGCCGCGGGCTTCGGCGAGTTTCGCCCCGCCAAGCCCAATGACACGCCCGAGGGCCGCGCGGCCAACCGCCGGGTCGTGATCGTAGTCTCACCCGGTCATTTGCAATAACCCCTTGACGGGAAAAGCTTCACCCTCTACACTGAAAGCATGCCGAAGATTAAAGCCCCCGCGAATGTGAAGAAGGCGAAAAAGGGCGCCCCCGACGCCCATCCCGACGCGTCCGAGCATAAGACCGCCGAGAAGATCATGGAAACGGTGCTCAAGGAGCAGAGCGTCGAAGCCGCGGTTGAGCGTTTGGACCAATGGATTACGATCGAATGCCCGCATTGCGCGGAGGGCTCCGAGCTTCATGTCATCGCGGACATGGATGGGCAGTCCATCGATCAAGACTGCACGGTTTGCTGCCGCTCCTACGTCGCTCACATCGAGATCGACGACGGCGAAGCACATGTGGGTGTCGAAGCTGCCTGATTCCTGCCGTCTGCCGCCGGACGGTTTGCCGGTCGACGATGTTAAAAAGATCCTGGCCATGCGTGTGATCGCCGTGGTCGGCCTCTCCCCCAAGCCGGAGCGTCCCTCGCATTACGTCTCGCAGTACCTTCAGGAGAATGGGTACACGATTGTGCCCGTCAATCCGGGGCATGCGAAGATTTTGGGCGCGAAATGTTTTGCGAGCGTGGCCGACATCCCGTTTCCCGTGGAGGTCGTGGCCGTGTTCCGCCGCCCTGAGGAGGCGCTGGCGCCGATCCTCGAGGCGATCGCTAAAAAAGCGAAGGCTGTCTGGCTGCAGGACGGCGTCTACCACGACGAGGGGGAGCGCCTGGCGCGCGAGGCCGGACTACTCGTCGTATCGAACGACTGCCTGATGCGGCGTCATGCCCGTACTTAGTGCTTGACGATCTCGACGAGCTCGACTTCGAAGGTCAAGGTCGCGCCTGGCTTGATGTGCGGCGGGCGCTCCTGTAAATTGTAGGCGACCTCGGAGGGGCAGACAAGCTTCGCCTTAGTGCCGACCTTCATCATCGGGAAGGCGTTAAGCCAGCAGGCGATGACGCCGCCGGTCAGTGAAAATTCGTACTTGGAGGAGGAGTCGAACTCCGTGCCGTCGACCAAGGTGCCGCGGTAGTTCGCCCGAACTCGGTCCGTCTTCGCGGGCAAGGGGCCGGTGCCGGCCTGCGTCTCGAGATACCAGCCGCCGCCGGGAATCTCCCGCGGCTTGAACTCCTTGACGAACTTCTCCGTGTAGGCCCGGCCCTTTTCCTTTTCGGGATTGGCGATGCTGCTCATGCGGTTGCTGAGGAAGTCGTTGACGCGGCTGCTGTAGAAGCGCACGTCGATCTTCGGCGGCGCGTCGTTAACCGCATCGCTGAGACCGGACTGGATGGCTTTGAGCTCGGCCGGGGTCAGTTTGAAGGGCGCGAAGTTCCGGCCCTGCATAAAGCCGATCGTATATGACGAGCGTTCCTCGTCGGTCTTGAAGGGATCTTTCGGCGCTGCAGCCTTCGGCGTTGTCGCCTTCGGCGTCACGGCTTTAGGGGCGGCGGCCTTCGGTGCGTCGGCGGCGAGGGCGGGCGCGGCGGCGAGAATCAGTGAAATCAAAGCGAGTTTCATGACAGTTCTCCTATTAAAATCGCGCTTATAATAGCACATCAATACTAGAATCCTCTTTATGGTCAAAGGGGTCGGGCGCAACGTCTATTGGATGGGCGCGGTAAGTTTTTTCGCCGACATCGCCGGCGAAATGATCGCGCCTTTGCTGCCTCTTTACATGACCACGGTTCTGGGCGCCCCGCCCACGGCGGTCGGGATCGTGGAGGGAACGGCCGAGCTGTCGGCGAGCGTGTTTCGCGGCGTCGGAGGCTGGTGGAGCGACCGGGCGGGCGCGCGCAAGCCGACGGTCGTCTTCGGCTACTCCTTGTCGGCCTTCGCCAAGCCCGCGTTGGCGCTGGCGGCCGGGTGGCCGGGGTTGCTCGTCGCGCGTTTCGCCGACCGGGCGGGCAAAGGTCTGCGCGGAGCCGCGCGCGACGCCTTGATCGCGTCGTCGACGGATAAAGAGAATTTGGGCAAGGCGTTCGGACTGCATCGTGCGATGGACACGGCCGGTGCGGTCGCCGGGCCATTGATCGCGCTGTGGCTTCTCAGCGCGGGCCTGTCCTATCGCTCGATCTTTCTCTGGGCGGGCGTGCCCGCTTTTACGGCCGTACTCGTTCTGGTGCTGTTCGTGCGCGAAGCGCAAGCCGTTAAGACGGCGCCGAAGCCCGTGCCTCTCGCCTCGACGCCGCTTTCACCGAAGTTCTGGAAGTTCCTCGCGGTGTACGGTATTTTCGCGCTCGGCAATTCGTCGGACTCTTTTATATTACTCAAAGGCCGCGCGGCGGGGATGACCGCCACGGCGGTGGTGCTTGCCTATGTGCTGTTCAATGTCGTCAACGCGAGCCTGGCGACGGGCATCGGCCATCTCGCCGACCGCTTCGGCCGGCGGTTGACGGTGGCCGTGGGCATGGGCGTGTACTCGCTGTGTTACTTGGGCTTTGCCCGCGCTTCGACCTCGGGGTTGTTGTGGCCGCTGTTCGCGCTGTACGGCCTGCAGGCGGCGTTGATCGAGGGCTCCTTTCGAGCCGCGGTCGCCGATGCGAGCGATCTCGGCAACCGTGGCCTGGCGCAAGGTGTATTTCAGGGAACGGCGGGCGTCCTGGCGTTTACGGCGAGCACGCTCGCGGGTTTAATGTGGACGAAGATCTCTCCCGCGGCTCCCTTCTATTTCGGCGCGGCGTGCGCGGCGACGGCGGCGGTACTCCTGCCCCTCAGCGTCTGGAGGAGCGGCGCCCGGACGGCCTGATGTTCGCGGCGTTCATGCCGCTATCGCCGCGTGAGGGATTGCCGGCGCGGAAGGCGGCGGCTCCGACGCGGTCGGCCAGCAGATAGTCGTCGATGAACGGGTTGCGGTTGCCCTGCCATTGTTCGACGAGATCGTTGCGCCGCGCTTCGAAGGCGTCCGGCGGGAACTGGCGGTTCCACTTCATCAGGATCTCGATCTGCTGGTTCCAGAAGACGACCGACGTGCGGCCGAACATGCGGGAATCTTTGTAGCGCGAGTAGAAGTAGAGCAGGCCGCGGGCGACGCGGCCTTTGACCGCGTCCGGGGGCTCGAAGACGCCGTTGCCGCGCTTGGCACCGGCCTTGTTCTCGTAGTCGGCGGGGCCCGTGACGATTCCAAACGGCATGCTCCCTCGCACCGAGTTCGGGTGCATGAAGGTCGCCATCAGATGGTGCACGTCGGAGCGCATGGGAAGCGCCTTTTGAAATAGGGACTGGGGCCAGGTGTGCTCGATGTTCATGCCTTCGCGGTCGGGAAAGCCATCCCCGTTCGCGTCACCGGGTTCCGAATAGTCACCGCCGCTTTCACTGGTGCCGGGAACGAAGATGCCCGAATAGGCGTCGACGACGCCGCTGACGCCGTTGATCTGGACATGGTCCGCTTTGGAGAAAATGAAGTGCGAGGCTTCCTTGTACTCGTGCTGTTTGTAGTTGCGCGAGGCGATGCCCGAAATCGCGTCGAGAAGCTTCGCGCCGGACAGGCCGTCGGTGCCGGGGACGGCCTTGGGAGCGGCGAGCGGAGCGCGCTCGACGATGTGGAGGCGGACCGCGCCTTGGCCTTTGGCGACGGCGGCGAAGGTCGCGCCGGTCTCGGACTTGATTGTGCGTGCGCCGTCGAAAACCTCGCCGGTCGGCTGAAAGTTAAAGCGGCTCGCCCAGCCGTCGACAGGCGTCGCGGCCATGGCGGGCGTCTTGGCGCTTGTGGGCTCGCTGCCGGGAAATTGGGACTTCGCGGCCGCGGGGATCATGACATCGAGCGCGGTCAAGGAGACCGGCGCGAGCGCGGACTGCAGCGCCGGAGCGGGCGTCAGCGCCGCGGCGGACAAAGTGGGGACGAGCGAAGGCGCGACCGACAGGGGAGACAGTCCGAAGGGTGAAATCGCGATGGGCGAACCAAGACCGATCACCGTGGGCGCGCCGACCGTCGGAGTGAAGCCCGGGGTCACTCTCACTGTTTGGGCGCGAAGAGGGAGCGCGAGGAGGATCGCGGTGAGGGCGCGGAGGAGATTACGAGTCATCGGTTAATTATGCCTGAGCGCGCGCTTTCCCACATGGGCCATTGGACCCACAGCGACGAGCGTGCCCTCTTCTCTATATACTAGACGGGACATGCTCGATATTTACTGTTTCGGCGACAGTATCACTTACGGCGAGAGCGACGCGCTTCGCGGCGGCTGGGCCGAACGTCTCAAGACGTTCTGCATTCGCCGAGCCCGGGAAACGGGCGCCGGAGCGGACTGCGTCTTCAATCTCGGGCTTCCGGGTGAGTCGACCGCGGGCATGAAAGGCCGTCTCGGGGCCGAGCTGGACGCCCGCCTGGAAGCGCAGAATCGCGCGATCGTCCTCCTCGCCTACGGCGCGAACGACGCCTCGAAAACCGGCCGCGCCTTCGAGGTGTCGGTCGAAGACTACACGGAGAACCTTTCT
The DNA here is from genome assembly GCA_043745445.1 of Elusimicrobiota bacterium. Taxonomy (GTDB): domain Bacteria; phylum Elusimicrobiota; class Elusimicrobia; order UBA1565; family UBA9628; genus GWA2-66-18. The sequence goes on along the minus strand of JAYTSX010000244.1, from coordinate 30,289 downwards.
CGCGGCATCGACGCAGCGCGCAAACGAGGCTGCGAGACCGCGCTTCTCAGTATCACGCCGGTGACCGCGGCCGCGGACGGCGTGCCCAACGCGCAGCGCGAGTGCCGCCGAAATTCCTTCGTCGTCGAGTACAACACGGCGCTCAAGGAGCTGGCCCGTAAAAAATCGGCGCCGCTGCTCGACGTCCACGCCCGATTCGCGGGCTCCGGCCGTCAGGCGCTGTTCACTACCGACGGCCTTCATCCCAACGCGGCGGGTCACGCGATCATCTACGACTTGGTGAAGGGGTTTCTTTTTAGCCCGCGCGGGCGCCGCCAAGGTCTTTGACGAGGCCTTCCATCGGGAAAGGCAGGGTCTCGCTCAACAGCTTCCAGGAGTCCCCGTCGGCGACCGCGTCGAGCCCCCGGCGAAAGAATTGCCGCAGGCCGCTTTCCAGCGTGCCGGTCGGAGCCATGCCGAGCTCTCCCAGCACGGAGAGCGTGTAGCGCGCGTCGTAATCGGCGAGGGCTTCCGCGCTGAGTTCCCGTAGTTCGTTTTTCTGCGCGGCCGGCAGGCGGTCCCAGAAGGCGCGGCACAGCGCGGGATCGTTGAGCGCCTCGATGTCGTTCAGGCCCAGGGCGCCGACGGCCTCGACGAATCGCAGCTGGCCCCGGCTCTTGCGTTGCGAGACGTGTCCTACCGCGCGATAGCCGCCCGCCCGATCGAAGGGGAAGTAAGCGGCGAGAGCCGAGTGCGTGAAGATCTTCTTAAATTTCCCCTGCAGCTCCGCGGGCAGGTCCATGTGTCGGGAAATCCCGAGGCCGCGGAAGGCCGGATGCACGATAACCCGCGAGCTCAGCACTGCGAGCTCGTTGATCTTCCGGAAAAGCGCGAGGGACTCGAACCGGGAGGGGAACATCTTGGTGAAGACTCTGACTCCGACCGTCTTGCCCCGGAACGTCGCGGCCCGAATCGTCACGATATCGTCCGGATCGAGAGCGAGGTCTCCGATCTGGCTGTCCATGTAGTGGAACCGCTTGAGCTTTTCGTAGTCCGAGAGGTCGCCGTCGCGCATCGAGACCTCCTTCGATTCGGCGAGAACGCGCTCGGCGAACTCGGGATGTGTCGTTTCGTGGACGCCTTCGAAATCCAGCGTCAGGAGGCTGTCGGGAAAGAGCGCGTCCGTGAGGTCGTCGTGGGCGGTCGCGACGTAGCACGTCGTGTGCAACTGACGGGCGGCCTTTTGGAATTGATAGGCGACGACCCGGGCGGTGAGGCGGTCCAGGCAGGAGAGGAACTCGTCGAGCACCACGACGGCGGGTTCCTCCCACAGCAGGCGGGCGATCTTGAGGCGCTCCTTCTGCCCGACGGAGAGCGCCTCGCACGGGGTCACCAAGATGCGTGCCTCGCCCAGGCCGAAGCGCCCGAGCCAGGCGATGACCTCGGACAACGCGCCTTCGAGGCTGTCGACCACTCGCGTGTCGGCGGGCAACGCCGCAGGTTCACAGGCGGCCTCGGGGTATTTCTTCAATAGGGCCTTGAGCAACGACGACTTCCCGCTGCCGCTCGAGCCCGTGATGTAGGTGAGGCCTTCCGCGGGGACCTCGCACCGGCCGAGCAAAGTCCTCGGAGCGGAGTTCCGCGCGAGCCCGAAGATCCCGTGCACGAGCCGCTCGTTGACGCTGGGCCGGCCCGGGCGTTCGTTCCCGGGGAGATCGACGTCGAGCGTCAGCGTTCGCATCGGGCTTCCTCGGGCGCGGCTTCGTTCCAGTTTTTCTCGGTGGTGAGCGCGCCCGACGCGAAGTCCAGCCGCAGCGAGCGTCCGCGGGTCAGCGGCGCGCCGACCCCCGACAAATACCGGAAGGCCTCAAAGGCAATCCACGTGGAGGCGATCGTGTTCGTGAAGCAGAGCGAGGCCTTCAGGGGCCGCGCGCTCTCGTCGAGCCGCGCGGCGCCGCTCTCCATGTCCCGCTGAAAAGCGCGTCGGGCTTCCGGCTCCGTCAGAAGCGGCCCGATGGAGGCCGACTCGAGTCCCACGCCGCCGAAGAGGACGGGAATCCCGGCCGGCGTACCCGAGACCGCCCAGGCCTGGACGAGTCCCACCGGCTTGTCGGCGCAGTTGATGACGAGTTCGCAAGGGTGGCGTTCAAGGAGCGCACGGAGGCTCTCGGGACCGTCGATGAATTCCGCGTGCGCGATGCGCTCGATGGCGGGGTCCAGTTCCGCGAGGTGCCGGCCCAGCGCTTCGGTTTTGCGGACGCCCAGGTCTTTCGGGAAATAAGAAAGCTGACGGTTGAGATCGGGAAGGTCGACCTCCGCGCCGTCGATGAGAAGGAAGCGGCCGACGCCGGCGCGGGCCAGATGGAGGGCGATCAGGGCGCCCGTTCCGCCGCAGCCGATGATCGCGACCCGTTTGCGCCGCAGGTCCTCTTGAACTCCGGCGGGCTCCGGCGAGAAGTACGATAGCCACTCCACCTGCCGTTCGAACGGGGAGTGTTCGTAGCCGGTGGGCGACAGGGATTTCAATAGGCCCTTGTCCGCGAAGAAGGTCAAGAGCTTCCAGATCCGGGCGCCGCTCTCGGGGAGCGACGGCGCGAGGACCAAGCCGTCGCTGAGGCTCCGAAGAAAAGCCATGTCGGCGGGCTTCAGGCCGCGCAGTTCCCACATCTTGTCGCCGTGAAGCGTCAGGCGATCGTCTCCCCATTCGGTGAGAAGATCGGGCCGGAGCTGGATGCCGGCTCCGTATTTTTCGCGCAGAGCGCTTATCGTCAGCACGGGCTGGCCTCGATCTCGACGGCTTGAGTTTTGAAGTAAGCGGACAAGGCCGCCATTCCGATCAGCGGCAGTATCCCCAGGCTTCCCAACGCCAGATGCGAGGGGACGTGCTCCAGCGCGACGCCCATCCCCAAGAACGCGAAGCTGACGCAGATGGAGCTCAGGAAGGAATGCACGGAGAGGACGCTCGCCCGGATCTCCGTGGGCACGCGGTCGTTGATGTAGTTGTCCGTGTGTACGAAGAGGACACCGGGGAGCAGGTCGATGCAGATGAAAAGCGGGATGGCGACGGCCAGAGAAGGATGGGCGAGATACCCGAAAGTCAGGAGCGAAGTGGCCAGGCTCAGGTTCATGACGAGCGTCGGCACGGAGTATCGCCCCAATCGCTCCGCGAGCAGGAAGCCGAGGCAATTGACCCCCATGGCGGCGGCCATGATCGCCGCGATCCAACCGCCGGCCATGCCGTAGTCCTTGAACAGGACCTGGCCGTAGATGAAGAGCGGCGCGCTGCTCGCCTCGATGAAGCCCATGCCCAGGATGAACCAAAAGACCGCACGGCCGGACTTCCGCGAGAAGAAGCCCCGCAAGCTCTCGATGACGCCGGGCACGGCCGCCGCGTCGTCGGCCAGATGGGAGCGGCCGGCGGGCTCGTCCATGGACAAGACGGCGACGACGGCCAGCAGCATGGCCCCGGCGAAGATCCAGTAAAGCGTCTCCACGCGGTCCTGGAGCAGGTAGCCCCCGAGACACATGGCGATTCCCATGGAGACGCTTCCCAATCCGCGCGCGCGGGCCGAAATCTTGACACAGGCGTCGGACCACGGCGGGCCAGCCTGCTTCAAGCCGTCGAACAGGATGGCGCTGTCCGCGCCGGACTGGAAGGCGAAGCCGACGCCGTGCAGGAAAAAGGCGACCGCGAACAGCAGATAGCTTCGCGAGAAGATCATGAGCACGGCCGCGAGTGCTATGCACAGCAGTCCGAATGCCACGGAGTATTTCCGCTTGGTCTTGTCGGCCAAGATGCCGGCCGGAATCTCGGCGCCGAGATTGCTCCAGAACAATATGGTCTGCAGGACGCCGACCTGGGACATCGACAGGCCGCGCGTGATCAGGAAGAGGACGAAAATGCCGCGGGACAGGTCGAGGTTCGCGAGAAAGCTGTAGAGATAATAGCGGGCGATATTGCTGCCCGCGGTGCGGGGCGCCCATTTCATCGCGCGTACTCCGGCACGGCCGCCGCAGGCAGGAGCGGATTCGTCCGCCCGGGAAGCCGGGACAAGTAGCAGCTCGGGAGTGAGAACAGCGGAATCTCCGCAGCGTGCCCCGACAGCAGGCCGTCGAGTTCAGCGTACCGGGCGGCAGTCTCCGAGGATTCGCTCTCGAGCCTGTCGAGCGAGGCGAGCACGCCCTGTTGAAGCGCGGGATCGGCCTTGATCGCCGAATTGAACGGCATCGCGGCGTAGCGCAGGTAGCGTCCCGGAGCGAGGTCGCGGATGATGCACAGTTTCATGTCGTAGTCCTGATACGGCGCGTAGTAATCATCTTCGACCAGCTCCACCGAGTGCCCGCCGCGGGCCTCGAGATCCCGCGCCAGGCGCTCGCAGACCTCCCGGTTGGGATAGAACGCGTCGTATGCCAGGCGGAAGGACGCGTGGCCGGCCGGAGCCGGGGCGAGGCCGGGCGCCGGCGCCGCGATGCGCGCGCACGCGCCGCCGAGGACGGGGGCGAGGTCGGTCTCGCGGGCGATGCGCGCGATGTCCGCGCGAACGGCCCGGGCCGAGGGGCTCGCGAGGACGCCTTTGAACAGCAGCACCGCGCGCAGTCCGGCGTCGCGACTCGCGAAAATGGGGTGATCTTTGAGCTCCTGCCAGCGGTCGAACGGGAACGCCGTGTCAGACGTGACGTCGAGGACGCCCCGCTCGAATTGAAGCAGATTCTCCTCGGGGCTGCGTACCTCCTTGACGAAAAAAGACTCGAGCGGGGCCGCGGCGAACGCGTGCCTGCGGTACCGGTACGCTCCGGGAGCGGTCGAGGTCATCACGTAGGCTCCGGAGCAACGGCCCGGGGCGCGGAAAGGAACGAAGTTCGGCAGCGAAAAAAAATCCGCCGCCCGGTAATTGGGCCGGCTGAAAGTCGCGACGAGCGTCCCGTCCTCCGCATCGAGCTTCGTCAGCCGGCGGAAAACGAATTTACGCAGGAAGGCGTTGGCCTCGATCGCCTTGAGCGCGCCCCGCGCGAAATCCCGCGCGACCACGGGCTCGCCGTCGTCCCAGGTTAGTCCGGGCTCGAGCGTCAGCTCGAGGCGCATACCGTCGCCGCTCAGGCGGCTCTCGCGGGACGCCGCGGCGAGCGAAACGTGGCTCGGGCCGTAGACCTGGAGCCCGCTGTAGTCGTACGTCTCGAAGATCTCGCTCTTGAGCGGCAGGGAGTCCACGGCGCACATCGGATCTTTCATCGGATCGCTCACGCCGCCTGCCGGTCCTGCAGACGCTCGAGCAACCGGTCCGTCTTCTCCAACTCCGATTTCGTGAAGCCGACATATTGCGTCTCGTTGCGCAGGTAGTGCGCGTCGTCGAGGACCTTCGTCGAATGATCCAGGTTCTCGCCGTCAAAGGCGCGCTCGAGGACTTCGTCCTTGACCTGGGCCAGCCGCAGGAGAGGCTTGATCAAGGTCGCCCGCACCTGCTGCTCGAACGGCAGGAAGTGATGGGAGGACACGAAGCTCGTGGTCATGGAGATGGTGAAGGAGTCGTTTTTCACATGGTGCCACCAGCCCGGCGGGAACCAGGCGATATCGCCCTCTTCGACCACCGCGTCGTAGACCGGAACGCCCTTAGCGCCGAGCTCGCGAACCCGCTCGTCGTCGTAGACGTTGAAGCCGTTCTTGACGTGCGCGCTGTGCTCCGGCCCCACAAGCCGCATGCGCTTCTGGCCCTTGAGCATCGCGAAATAGGTGCTGACGAAGAACGAGTCGGTGTGCAGCGGGCTCTCGACTTTCGGATGTCCGAACAAGATCGAACGCGTGTCGAAATGGATCACCTTCTGCACCCGGTCCGCCCAGTTCTCCGCGAAGTAGGAGGGGACGGCGACGTCTTTGAGTAGTTCGCAGTGCCCGTTGCAGAAAAACCAGCCGGCCGAATAAAGGTTCTCGTTCTCTCCGGTCCGCCCGGCGGAGATCCGAAGGGCGCCGTCCAGATAGTCCTCGATCGGCATGGCCGCTTTCTGCGTCTGGAGCTGATAGGGATCCATCTTATAGTTGCTCATCGGGACCTCGATCTTGCCGTAGATCCGCTTGAAAAAATCGGGGGTCCATTTGTCGAAGGCGGGCCAGTTCCGGCACGCGCCTTTCAGGATGACCGGCAATTCCCGCCGGATGAAGGCGCCGTCCAGGGCGCCGCTTTCGATCGATGAGACGGTGATGAGATTCGTGTGGGGCATGGAGCCTCCTTGAAGTGATGGTGGCTGGGGGGCGCTGCCGCGCCCCCCAGCTCGATCCGATCAGCAGCGGCGCGACATGATGGACATCTCGACGTTGCCGGACAGCTCGTTGATCACCATCTCGATGTCTTCGAACTCGCCCGAAACGTTGAAGAGGTTCAGGTCGAGGCTCGCGGTCTGCTTCAGTTCAGTCTTCATTGGTTCCTCCGTGTTGCGTGGGCTCGGTGCGCTGAGCCCTTATGCCTAGGAGTGATCAATTTTTATGCCAAGTTGACGGTTGGGATCTCGATGAAGGGCGCTTAGGTTTGAGGGGGAATAAAGACCCCCTCCGTTCTAGGCCTTTAGACACCTGCGGCCCGTCGCGCAGTGGTGTATGATAAAACTGCCTGTAGCTCGGGGAATCGGCCCCGGGGTATCCACGATCCCGCCTCAACGGGATGAGACCAGGGGAAGAGGTGGAGCGCTTGCGCTCCGTCCCTTCTCTTTGTTTAGTCTACTGGAGAGGTACAGGCACATGAATGAAATCGCTAACTACTTAGGGATCGTTGTCGCTATGGCGGCCTTGAAGACCGCACCGGCGCCGCAGCCGAAGACCGCGGACGAATTGATGATGGATCGGCTCATGAGCGCCATCAAGCCTGATTTCGCGATCACTCATTCCGACCTGACCGACCACTCCTTCTCGAAGTGAGCCGCGGTGTTCGGGGGCGTTACCCCGGACGCTGGCTTACCGGCCTCCAGGGCTCCGAGCGGGCGATCAAGCTGTCGATCGAGCTGAACCGCAAGAGCCTCGAACGGGCGAATAGCGCTGTCCGCTCGGAGTTCCTGGAGTATCGGCCGTGGATGAGCTGTCATGAGCGGCTTGGATACTTCGCGTCCTCGGACTACGCTGCTTCGGATGCCGTCGGCGGCGCGCGGGTCGTCTCGGACGCGGCGACGCTGTCTTTCCTGAACGACGCGTTCAGCTCGTCGCCGGATCTTCACTTGGGACATTTGGGGATCGCTGAAGCCACAGGGCTGTGCGTCGAGACCTTGGACATGAGTCGGGCCGCGCGGATCGCCCAGGCCGTGCCGGCCGCGCTTGATTGGATCGTCCGCGCCGACGAATCCCTGGCCGCGCGCGCGGCCGAATTCGTCAAGCAGGTGATACCGATGGGCGCCCGGCCCCCGCTGAGGGGCCGCAGTCCCTACGGCCGCGGCGTCAGCAGCCATCTCTATCGAGGCGGAATCATCATCGATCTGCCTGAAGTCGAGGAGCACGGCGACGTCGAGTTGGCGATTAATCTGGCGCACGAGATGGGCCATCAAGCGCTGATGGTCTATCAGAACGCGGACCCCATCATCGATGGTGATCTGCGCGCCCCCGTTTATTCGGCGATCCGACGCGAACATCGCCCCGCGATCAAGAGCTTCCACGCGCTCGTCGCCCTCGCGTACATGAAAGAATTCGCCGTCCAAGCGCTGGGCGATTCGGCCCTGTCCAGTCAGCGCCGCGCGCGCCTCGAAGTCCGGATTGGGCAAATCGACGAAGCGTTGCGTTCGGGCGCTCGGGCGCTGCGTGAGTCCGGCGTCAAGCTGACCGCGCTGGGCGGTGAGTTGCTCGCGGAATGCGAATCAAGCGCGGCATTTAGCTAGCCCGCGACCGCTAGGAGTGTGTCCGAGTAATACCGATTTTGAGTCGAAAACTCATACGTTGATTTGTTGGAGCGATATATCGTTTCTCGCGTGAAAAAACCGATTACTCGGACACACTCCTAGCGCCAGGGGGCTTCCTTCCCGACGACGCCTTTGATCCAGGGCATGGGGGGGAAGGAATCGGGGGACTTTCCCGTGGCCAGGTATAAATTGGCGAATCCCCGGGTGTGAAGTCGTTCCGCGAACTCCTCCCCTTTGACGCCGTCCGCAAGCTCGGAGTCGATGAAGATCGTCGATGCCGTGTTCGCCACTTCCGTCGAAGAGTCGAATTCCGCCGGGCTCGAGAAGACCGCCAGCGGCACTCCTTTGGACTTGGCCACCATCAGCCAGACCTTCTGAACGAGCGGGTCGTCGTCGATCAAGACGCTCGCGGTGCGCCGCGGGCCGTCCGTCGCGACGATGGGGATTCGAAAAATGACGCGCGTTCCTTTGCCGGCTTCCGATTGGATCTCGAAGCGGCCGCCCCACGACTCGATCGAGCTTTTCGCGTGATACAGGCCCAGCCCCGAGCCTCCTTCCTTGCCGTGAGTTTCTCCGTCCCGACCGAGGCGTTCGAGTATGTGCGGGGGGATGCCCTTCCCGTCGTCTTCGATTTTGACGAGAGCGTCGCCGTCTTGAATCGAGAGACTCGTCGCGACGCGCCCAGGCGCGTCCCCGAGCGCTTCGATCGAGTTGTTGACGACGTTGGAGAGCGCCCGAGCAAATTGCGCGGAGTTGATTCGCGCGCTGATCCGGCGAGCCTCATCGACGATCCTGCACTCGATGCGGACGCCCGGCTTCGAGCGGTACTGCATCTGTTTTTCCGCGATGAGCGGTTCGATCACGGCGGCAAGAGATTGAATCGTGGGCGGCGCCGTCCCCCGCCTGTCGCGCCGCATGTCGAGCAAATCGTTTGCGATGTCGCGAATGCGCCCGGTCGCGGTGCGGACCAGGGAGAGCTGGTCTTCCGGCATTTGTCCCGCGTCGCCGATGGCGCCGTCGAGCGCGGCCAATGGCGAACGGATGTCATGAGCGACTTGGGAGGCGAGCTGGTAAAGACTCTTGTCGACCTCGGCCTCGCGAATCTTGTCTTGAACGTCGAACAGGCGCGTCTGAGCGTCGCTGAGCGCCCGCATCATGACCGAGATTTCGGCGATCTCCATCGACTCGTGTCCGTCGATCGCGGACACGAGGCCGTCCCGCTCGAGATGGGCGGAGAGCTCGGCGATCGGCGCGCCGATTTTGCGCGCGGCCGCGTTGACGTACTTGGTCAGCACGAGGTACGTCAGGACGCCCAGACTCAGTATTGCGAGCATCGCAAGGGCGATCTGCGGCCAATAGCTGAGCCTGTCGGCGACGATGATGAGGGCATAATCGCCTTTAACCGATTGCGCGGTCGGCAGCGGGAAGCTTCGCGTGACGAAGCGAGCGGACGGCGTTCCCGGCGCTCGACCCGCCGCGGACGCCGAAAGCTCCAGTTGAGGACCCAGAACACGGGCCGCTACGATGGGCTTGCGCTGCACGAGCCCTTGGAGCCGGCCGACGATCGCGACCGTGTTGTCGACGTTGAGGGCGCCGGCGAATTCGGGCGAGAGCTGTCTGCCGATCCCGGTCACCTCGTTTTCGATGTTCCGGTTCGTCCACGCAACGGCCAGCAGGAGCGTTATCAGCGTCTGGGCCAGCGTGCTCAGAACGAGACCGGTCCGTACATGAGTGATGATGCTCTCTCGGAAGGAGATCTTTTCGCTCATGGCGTTTCACCGACGTACTGGCGGTCCCAGATCTGGAAGTGATCTCCGCAGATGGCGTCGGGACAATCTTGATGCACGATGCGGTAGCTCTGCGTGTAGCTGAGGGGCAGTAGGTAGGCCTGTTGAAGCAGATGTCGATCCGCCTTTTTTAGGGCGGCTTCCCGCGAAACCTCGTCTTTACCCGTGAGCGAGTCGATGATCGCGTCGTACCCGGCGTCTTTGATGCCGTAGATGTTGACCGGATGGCCCGACGTAAATGTCGCCAGCAGAGACCGCGCGTCGAAGTCCTTCGGCGAATTGCCGAAAATCCGGCCATCGAGGGAACCATTCGTGATGTCGGCGATGATGCGCTCTTGAAGGGCGTAGACGCGCAGGCGAACCCGGAGCCCGGGAGCGTGGCGGGCGAGCTCTTTCTCAAGTACGCTGGCTTCGGAGGCATTGCCCGTCCCGATGGTCACTTCCTCCTTCAGGTCGCGCTTCGTCGGAGGCAGCCGCGCGTCCTCTTCGTTCAGGTGTCCCAACAGTCCCTTGGGAATGAGCCCGGTCGCCGGCGCGCTGAAGGGATAGAGCTCTTTGGAAATCGACTTCTTCGGCCAGGCGGACACGAAGGCCCTCCGGTTCTCCACGCCGCGGAACACGTTGGAGCGCAGGTTGAAGACAAGGAAGCGCGTCATCGGGAAATAGAGGGCCACCTTTCTTCCGGGCGCCGTCGCGTTTCCATCGAGCGGGTAATTGTTGGTGTCGAACTCATCTACTTCACCGCGTTCGAAGGCCTCGTGTATCCGTGCCGTCGATACCCACCGGAACTCCAGGCGTCGCGGTTGAAGCACCGTCCGGTAATAGCCGTTGAATTGTTCGAGGTCGACGGCCCCCGACTTCGCGTCGTAAGATGCGAGGCGGTAGGGGCCCGAGCCGACGAAGCCGTTCGCGCTCGCGGTCGAGGCTTTTCCGACGCCGGCATAGATGAGGGTCAAACTCCTCAGGAGCTCTTCCGCCGCGCCGGAAGACATCTTTATCTTCAACGTCCTTTCATCGACCGCAGTGATGACGTCGGAAGGCCGTTGGAGGGCGCCCAAGCGCGCCGCGCGGCGGAGCGAGTCGCGGACATCCAGCGCCGTGACGGGCGAGCCGTCGTGGAAGCGGGCGGACCTCAGATAGAAGGTGATCTCACCCGCGTCCCTGTCGATGCTCCATTTTTCGGCGAGACCGGGCACGACGTTCAGGCTGTCGTCCACTCGGACGAGGGTTTCGAAGATTTGGCGGAGGATCACGTACTTGGCGTATGATGTAAAAGAATGCGGGTCGAAGTCCTCGAACTTGATCTCGTAGGCGATGGTATAGCGATCCATTGATTTGCTCGGGGGTGATGCGGCCTTGCGGCGGCCGGTTCGAGCGAGGAAGAGGCCGGCGGCCGCGCAGACGACGACGGCCGTCACGATTCGTCGCCGAGACAGTTGTATCAATTTAAGGGGTGATTCTCAGGCGTTCGTAAGCGAGGCTTATGCCTTGGCGCGCTCCGATGGACGCCACTCGAGCCGGATTGGTCCAAAGCACGACCGGCTCTTCGTAGAGGGGCACGGCGTAGGCGCGGGCCTGAAAGCGTTCGTTCAGCGCGCGCAGGACCTCTTCGCGTTCCGGCGAGTCCCGGAGCGTCGCGGCGCGGGCGAGCAGCTCGTCGTAGACCCCATCGCGTTCATCGAGACGCGAGACCCACCCCGTTCCTTCACGGAACAATGCGAACAGTCGGCCGAGATCCGGTATTCCCGGGATGAAACCGGCGACTGAAAACGGCGCCGTGCCCCGGCCGGGCGTCATGCGGGCGGGGAAGCCGGCTTGGTTCATCTGTTTCTCCACCGCGACGATCCATGGAGGAAATTGTCCGTCGATGGCGCGGCTTCCGACGGGAATCGCGACCGGAGAATCGAGCGAAGCGCCCATGACCTTTTTGAACAAATCCGCCGCCCGGCGCGGGTCGGGCCCGGGGGGAGGGGCCGGCTTCTTTTTGAATTTCGCCAAGAAATCAGAAGGGATCATGCCGTTCGCGGGTTTGGAGTCCTCGACCAAGGCGCTGATCGCCGCGCGGTCCAGCGCCAGGGAGACCGCGACCCTGAAATCGGCGTTTCGCGCCAGGGGGTGCGTGTAATCGAAATACAGGCCCATGATCGCAAGTGGGGTGTCGATGACGTTCTTGCGCAGGCGGCCGGGCAGCGGATTGTCGTCGTACCCGAGCGCCACGTCCGCATCGGGCGGGCAATCTCCGGTCGAGAAACGGATGCTCTTCGGCGCGCCTTCGGGCAGGTCGCGCGCCGCTTCCGTCTCGACGACCGCGCCGTCGTCCGAGACGCGGACCGTTCGATACGGACCGGCCCCGACCGGATGGCGTTTCCAAGCGAGATGCGAACCCGAGTTGGACGAAGGCCCGTCGAGCCCCGAACCGGATGGAAGCAGTTCCTCCTCCGGTACGATCGAGTAGAAACTGTCCTTGATGAGGAGGGCGAAATTGGAGTCAGGCTGCTCGAGCGCCACCTCGACCGTTCTGTCGCCGGTGACGCGCACGCCGTCCCGCGCGATGTTTCTCAGGAGAGTCTTGTCCGGCGTCTCATGAGGGCAGGCAAGAATGTGGGAAAAGGTAAAGACGAGGTCCTGCGCCGTCACCGCTCGTCCCGTGTGGAATCGGAGTCCGGAGCGTAGCCGCAAGGTCCAAAGGCGAAGGTCGTCGCTCGAACGCCAAGACTCGAGGAGTCCCCGGCCTTTGTCGTCATCCGGACAAAGCAATGGCCCGAGAACGGCGTCAAGCAGGGCATGCCGTTGGAAGCCGCTCGAACGAGAATCGAACAGGCCGGCTCTCGGTCCCGCGATATGGATCCGAACGCTCATGGCCGTCAGTATACCTTCTGGGGGCCGCGCGGCCCAGGGTTTCCGGAGCGGCTATCTGCCGCGCGCGGTCAGCCCAAGGTCTGCGCGATATTGCGTGACCGACCGCCGGGACAATTCGATTCCATAGATGCGGGAGATCATGGCTCTCAGCGCCTCGTCGGTCAGGCCGGGCTGCTCGCGCGCGTTGCCGAGCCAGTCGTGGGCCAGCACGAGCTTCTTGGCGTCCGCGCTGAAGGCGAGGCGCTTGCCGGTGCGGCTGAAGGACGCGATCAGCGGCATCAGGTCGCACTTGCGCGCGGGGAGCGGCTTGAGCTCGACGCTCAGGCCGTGCACGCGCTGGAAGAAGTCGAAGCGCATGCGCCCGGCCTTGATGAGCCCCGGCAGGTTCTCGAGCGTCGCGCTGATGACGCGGAAGCGCGAGGTCTCCGGACGGTCCGATCCCAGGGGGAAGAACGACTTCTCCTCGAAAATGGGCCTCGTCCGGTATCAAGTGAGCAAGACCAACGGCGGACCATCCGGACGGGCTATGCCCGGCCGAGACGAAAAATTCGCGGGGAGACGCTCGGCGGGCGAAAACGAGCGGCCGCGGCGTAGGTGGGGGATCAGCATTCCCGCACGCGTCGGGTTTGCTACAATAACCGTCTTAAATGCCCTTCAACTCTTTTAACCTTCGCCCCGAACTTCTCCAAGGCATACAGGCCCTCGGCTACGCCGCGCCGACGCCGGTCCAGGCTCAGGCCTTGCCGGAAGCGCTGCTCGGCAAGGATGTGATCGGCTCCGCGCAAACCGGCAGCGGCAAGACCGTCGCCTTCACCCTTCCCCTGCTGCAACGCTTGCTCGCCGACCGCGAGGCCGAGGGCGGCGCGAAAGCCGGCCTGCGCGTGCGCGCCCTCGTGCTGACCCCGACCCGGGAGCTCGCGACCCAGGTCGAGCGCATGATCAGCGAGCTCGCCAAGTTTTCTCCCGTCAAATGCGTCGTCGTCATCGGCGGCGCCAGCTTCCACGCCCAGACCCAGGAGCTCAAGCGCGGCGCCGAGGTGGTCGTCGCGACCCCCGGCCGTCTGCTCGATCACATACGCTCCGGCACCTTCAATCTGCAGAACGTGCGCGTCGCCGTTCTCGATGAGGCCGACCGCATGCTCGACATGGGCTTCATGCCCGATGTGCGCCGCATCATGAAGATGCTCCCGTCCGATCGCCAGACCTTGATGTTCTCGGCCACGATTCCGATCGAAGTCGAACGCGTCGTCAACGAGTTCATGCGCTCGCCCGTCCGCGTTTCGGTGGACAAGCCGCACGCGACCGCGACGACGATCAAGCAGTGGCTTTTCCCGGTCACCGAGGACCAGAAGGCGACCTTGCTTGAGGCGATGCTCAAAGTGGACGGCGTCGATTCCGTTATCATCTTCACGCGCACGAAGGTGCGCGCCGACCGCGTCGCCGGCTGGCTCCAGCGCAAGGCCATTCGGTGCGTGGTGCTTCACTCGGACCTTTCGCAAAGCGAACGCGACCGCGGCATGGCCGATTTTAGAGAGGGCCGCCACACCGTCCTCGTCGCCACCGATTTGGCCGCCCGGGGCCTCGACGTTCCTGAGGTGTCGCACGTGATCAACTACGACGTGCCTGAGCATGCCGAGGACTATGTTCACCGTATCGGCCGGACCGGCCGCGCGATGACCGAGGGCGACGCTGCTACCTTAGTCGCTCTAGAGGAAGAGAAGCTCGTGCCGATCATCGAGGCCTTCATCGGTCAAGAGATCGAGCGCAAAGCCCTTCCCGGCTTCCCTTATCGCGTGCCGCCGCGCATGAAAACCTACCGGCCTTCCCTAATGTCGTCCTTCCGCATGCGCCGGCGCTCCATTCCTCGACGCTAGGCGCGGTTAACGCTTCGAAGCGACGGCGAGCTCGCGCTTATCCACCCAGCGCCATTTGCCCGGCTCAAGATCGCGTAAGGTTACGCCCCCGACGGCCGCGCGGACGAGGCGCAGGCAGGGATGACCGATTGCCGCCGTCATGCGCCGGACCTGGCGATTGCGGCCTTCGATCATGGTCAGTTCGATCCACGAAGTGGGGACATTCAGGCGAAATCGGATCGGCGGGTTACGCGGAGGAAGATCGGGCTCCTCGGGAAGAAGGCGGGCGCCGCAGGTCAAGGTTTTGCCGTCGCTGAGTATGACGCCCTTGCGCAGCGATTTGAGCGCGCTCTCGTCGGGCACGCGCTCGACCTGCGCCCAATACACGCGAGGATGCGCGTGCTTGGGATCGGTCAGCCGGTGGACGAGACCCCCGTCATCAGTGAGGATCAGCAGTCCCTCGCTGTCGAAGTCAAGGCGGCCCGCCGGATAGACTCCGGTCGGCAGGCCGAACTTCGATAAGGTCGGTTTGCCGTCCTTGTCGGTGAACTGGGTCAGAACCCCGAAGGGCTTGTTGAGGGCGACGATGCGCGTTTTGGCCATGGGTTAGCGTCTAGCCGGCTTTTCTTTCGCCGGAGAACGCATAGCGTACCACACGGCCGTCCCTTGCGCGCACGATCACGACGCCCGCGATGCGATCGCCGTCCACTCGGCCCGTCCACTCGATGGCTTCGCGGCTTGGATCGTTGAGGACGGCGGCGAAGATCGTGCCATTTTCCTCGTCGCGTGCCTGGTAAAGGGTGGGGGAGTAGCCTTGGCTTACCGCCCCGGCCACGACGAGCTTCCCGTTATGGAAAACAAGGGTTTCGCGCTTCGATCCCCAATGGAAGAAGCCGTCTTGCTTGACCTTGACGTCCCAGGCCGACCCGTCGATCGGCCCACCGAAGATCGCGGCGTAGACGAAATTGACGGCGGTGAAAATCGCGCTGGAGACGGTGGCCATGTCACCTGGATATAACAGGTCGGATGGGGAGCCGCAAGACCAAAATTGTTACGATCCAAGGATGACAAGACTTATCTGGCTGCTCCCTTTGATACTCGCCCTCTCCGCCTCCGCCGCGTCCAACGACCGCGACATGCGCCGCGCGACCGTGCAGATCCATTTCACGGCCAGCGCCCCCGATTACGCCCAGCCCTGGCAGCCGGGCCGCCAAGGCGGCGGAACCGGCTCCGGTGTCGTGATCGACGGTCACCGCATCCTGACCAACGGACATGTGGTCGCCAATGCGGCATACCTCTCAGTGCGAAAGTCGGGCGACATCAGAAAATACCCGGCGCGCGTCGCCTTCGTCGGACACGACGGCGAAACCGCGGTGATCACCGTCGATGACGAGTCCTTTTTCGAGGGCACGGTGGCGGCCAAATTCGGCGGCCTTCCCTACCAGCGCGACAAGGTCGCGGTGTACGGCTACCCGATCGGCGGCACCGACCTGTCGGTCACCGAGGGCATCGTCTCTCGCGTGGGCGTGACGGTGTACTCCCACTCCTCGCGCGCCTTGCTCGCGGTGCAGACCGACGCCGCGATCAACCCGGGCAACTCCGGCGGCCCTGTGTTCCAAGACGGCAAGCTCATCGGCATCGCCTTCCAGCATAGCGCCGGCGCGCAGAACATCGGCTACGTCGTCCCGATGCCCATCATCGAGCGTTTTCTGAAAGACATCAAAGACGGGCGATACGACGGCATCCCCGACCTCGGGATATGGTGGCAGAGCACGGAAAACGACAGCCTGCGCAAGACCTTGGGTTTGCCCATGGACAACGCCGGCGTCCTCGTCACGAAGGTTGCGTTCGGCGCCTCAGCCTGGGGCGCGCTGAAGGAAGGCGACGCGCTGACCAAGATCGACGGCGTCAAGATCGGACAGGACGGGACCATCAAATTTCGCGACGACGAGCGCATCGACTTCTCCGACCTCATCAGCCGCCGCCAAGCCGGCGAGACGCTGGACGCCACAGTCGTGCGCGAAGGCAAGGAGCGGGTCGTCAAGATTTCGATGAAGCCGTCGGCCGATCTCGTCCCGGGACCGCGCTACGACGCTAAGCCTTCCTACTTCATCGTCGGCGGCCTCGTGTTCATGCCGCTGACCGACGAACTCATCGGCGCGCGCGGCGCGGGGTTCCGCGTCCGTTCCCTCTCCGCCGACGGCATGCCCACGCCCGAGCGGACCGAGGTCGTCGTGCTCTCCCATGTCCTCGCCCATGACTTCAACCGCGGCTACCACAGCTGGTCCATGGCGCCCGTCACGCGCGTGAACGGACGCCTCATCGGCAAGCTCACGGACCTGGTGGCAGCCTTCAATGCGCCCATCAACGGCCGGCACGAGATCGAATGCGAGCACTACTCCGGCTACGGCGATAACAAAGGCACGCGCATCGTCCTTGAGGCCGAGGCGGCCGCGAAGATACTGCCCGCGATCATGGCCCGCTACGGCGTGCCCGCGGACCGTTCCGACGACCTCAAGAAGCCCTGACATAATCCGCAATTTAAGCGCACTCATATCAGATGACGACAGAACCCTCCTCCTGGGTCGACGCCTACGGCGACCGCCTGTTCCGATATGCTTTGTCCCGCGTGAAAGATGAGGGCTCCGCCGAGGACCTGATCCAAGATACACTTATCGCCGCGTTCAAATCCCGCGACCGTTACAAGGGCGAGTCCTCCGAGCTGACCTGGATGACGGGCATCTTGCGCAATAAAATTTTTGAATTCTACCGCCGCCAGGCAAAAGAAACGCCGCTGCTTCCATCTGATGAGGAGATGGATCCCGACAGCGAATTCTTCGATGGGCGCCACTGGTCAGCCTCCGCCGCGCCGCGTGATTGGGGAGGGGAGCCCGTGCGCAAAGCCGAGTCCTCTGAATTCTCCGCCGCGCTGCGCAAGTGCCTGAGCGCGTTAAGCGAAAACGCAGCCCGCGCCTTCATCCTGCGCGAGATGGAAGGCGTCTCCCCGAAGGAAGCGGCCGACGCGCTTGGCGTCGCGCCCGGCCACCTCGCCGTCCTGATGTATCGCGCGCGCATGCGCCTGCGCCGCTGCCTCGAGAAAAATCACTTCGCCCCGGAGGCGGCATGAGCCTGCTTCCGTCCTGCGTTGAGGTGTCCAAACGCCTCTCCGAAGCCCTCGACTCCGGCCGTCCGCTGGGCATGCACGTGCGCATCCACCTTGCGATCTGCGAGGTGTGCCGCCGCGCCCTCGCTCAATTCGCGCTGATGCGTCACGGCGCGGCGCGCGCGCCCGAAACGGGCGCGGTGCTGTCGGCCGAGACGAAAGCCCGCCTGCGCCAGGCGCTTCAATAAGAATCCGTCTGGGTCGAAAGGCCCGCGCGGATGCAGCCCTATAGAAGGTAAAATGTCTCTTCCATGATTTCTGTCCGCGGCCTCATCAAATCTTTCGGCGACCAGATTCTGTACGACGGCGCGGAGCTCCAGCTCAACGCGGGGGATCGGTATGCCCTGGTCGGACCCAACGGGGCGGGAAAAACCACCCTGTTTAAAATGATCTTGGGCGAGGAAGAGCTTGAGGGCGGGTCGATCGAGTGGAAGCGCGGCGCCAAGGCCGGCTACCTGCCCCAGGAAAATCCGCCGATCGGCCCCGAGACCGTGCTCGAGACCGCGCTCGCGCACAAGAACGATCCTGACGGACGCGAGACCGCGAAGGCCAAGAAGATCTTGATGGGCCTGGGCTTCCAGGTGAAGGACTTCGACCGGCATCTGACCGAGCTGTCGGGCGGCTGGGCGATGCGCGCAGCGCTCGCGCGCTTGCTCGTCGAAGAGCCTGAGCTCATGCTGCTCGACGAGCCCACAAACCACCTTGACCTTCTCACCTTGGTCTGGTTTCAGGAGTATCTGCAAAGCTATCCGGGCGCGATCCTGATGATCTCGCACGACCGTTCCTTCATCGACAATGTCTGCTCGGCCATCGTCTCGGTGGAGGAGAAGAAGCTTAAGAAGTACAACACGAACTACGAAGGCTTCCTCGCTGAGCGCGAGGCCGCGCGCGACCGCCTCGTCTCCGCGCACAAGCAGCAGGCCGACGAGATCGACGCGATGAAAGAGTTTATCATGCGCAACCGCGCGCGGGTCTCGACTGCGTCGCGCGTGCAGAGCGTCATGAAGAAGCTGGAGAAAATCGAGGAGATCGTCTTGCCGCCCTCGACGAAGGCCGTCAGCATCTCTTTCCCCCAGCCCGGCCGCACCGGCACGACGGTCCTTAAGCTTAAGAACGTCTTTAAGTCTTACGGCCCGGTGAAGGTCTACGAGGGCCTCGACTTCGAGCTTGAGCGCGGCTGGAAAATGGCCTTTGTCGGTCCGAACGGCGCCGGCAAATCAACTTTATTGAAGGTCATCGGCGACATCATCCCGATCGACTCCGGCGAGCGCGTGCTCGGCCACAATGTGAAGGTCGGCTACTTTTCCCAGCATCGCGAAGGCCAGCTCGATCCGCGGCGCACCGTGCTCCAGGAAGCGATGAGCGTTCCGCGCACCAACGGCGACCTGTTTACGCGCACCGTGCTCGGGACCTTCCTGTTTCCGGGCGACACCGTCCACAAGAAGGTGGACGTGCTCTCGGGAGGAGAGAAGAGCCGGCTGCAGCTGGCCAAGCTTCTTCTCGATCCGCCCAACGTCTTGCTTCTTGATGAGCCCACGACCCACTTGGACCTCACCAGCGTCGAGGCCCTGGTCGGCGCGCTCAAGAATTTCGACGGGACGATCTGCGCCATCAGCCACGACGTGTACTTCCTCAACGCCGTCGCCGACCACGTCGTGCATGTCGTGCAGGGCAAGGTCACCTTGTTCCCCGGCAACTTCGAGTATTTCCAGCATCGCCAGGGCCAGCTCGACGCGGAAGCCGAAAAAAATAAGCCGGAGCCGACGGCCGCCCAGAAAGCCGAGACCGAGGCCGAGAACCAGTACGAGGCCTCCAAAGAAGCGCGCCGCCGGGAAAAGGCGCTTTCGAAGGCTCAGGCCGAACTCGATCGCCTGCATGTCGAACTTGAGCGCATCGCCCACGACATGTCGGACCCGAAGCTCTACGAAGACTTCGACCGCGTCACCAAGGTCGGCGAGGAGATGGAGACCGTTCAGGCCGCCATCCAGCTGAAGGAAGAAGAAGTCAAACGCCTCACGGCGTGATTTCATCCTTAGGGCTCGTGAGAGTCCGCCGACAATCGGCCCCCAGCGCGTAGGCCGTTCGGCTCAGGACGGCAGGCGCCCCTGCGTCTACACTGAAAGCATGAGACGATTACTCTCTCTCTTACTTCTGCCCCTCCTGACCCTTCGCGCCCAGGCGGGCGTGGTTGAGGCCGCGGGGCGGGAAGTCCCCCGTATCGTCATGCCCGGCGCGCCCTTCGGCCAGAATGGCGCCCCGGGGATCATCATCGCTCCCGCCGCACCGACGCTGATCGTCCCCAATGCTCCCGCGCTCATCGTCCCCGCCGCGCCCGTCATCTTAGCCGCGCCCGCTCCCACGATCATCACGGCCGCCCGTGCGATGACGCCTGATGAAGCCGTGCCCGCCAAGCTGCCCTCTCAGGGGGAGCTCAAGGCGCTTGCCGAGTCTCTCGCGCCCACGCGCGGCGCCGAGGGTGCCTCCGGCGCTCAGCAGTCGAGCGCGCTCGAGTCCGCGTTCGACGGCAAGCTCGCTCCCGAAGTCTCCGCCTGGAGCGATCTGTCCGCGACCTTTGCCGCGGCGCCGACGACCCCTGGCCTGGCCGCCGTCGCGACCGCCGGGCGCTCCTTGATCGCGCGCCTGTTGCCCTCCTTCTATCGCCGCGTTCCCGCGCTCGCCGCCTACGACCGGAGCGATCACCCGTCGACTGGCCACACCTGGACGCCCGAGAAGGGGCACCTGATTGAAATCAATCCGATCCGGGCGAATTCCGACGGCAATGTGCCGAGCGCCTTCGGCGGCGCCGGCGAGCCGCTCATTCAGCAGAAGATATCGCACCTGATGGAGTACGCGCACGAGTACTTCCATGTGCTCTTTGACGACGCGACGCGCCGTAAGGAAAATCACCCAATGACCTCGGCCTACTCGGCGATGACCGAGGGCTTCGCCGTCACCGGCGAGCAGCTCCTGGCCGAGCGAATGCTCGATCTGCTTCCCTCCCTGGGCCTGGGTCACCGCGACGCGATGGACTTGGCCGGGATCACGAACGGACGCCGCCGATGGCTTGATGTCGAGGATAACCACTACTCCGAGGGCATAATCGCCTGGCGCAAGGCGTACGCCGACGGCGGCGTGCAGGGCGTCGCCTCCCTGCTCGCCTCGTTGTCCGCGCGCCGCATGATCGCGACGCCGCGCTCTGATCCCGCGTATCAGCTCGTGCTCGGCGATCCGGCGCTGCTGTCCGCCTACCTTGGCCGCGACGAATCCTTACCCGAGCGTCGCGGCGCGGACGCCTTCGCCAAGGCCGTCCGCGGAGAGAAGCTCTCCGACGAGGAAACACGCGAGGCCGCCGCCGTCGTCGAGCGCGCGGGCCCCGACGGCTGGCGCCGCCTCTTTGAGCGGACCTTGCGCTCGGACAAGCGCCTCGCGGCGCCCAAGGAGGCCGCGGCCGAGACCGCGAATTGGTGGGAGAAGAAAAAGGCCGAGCCCATGGCCTCCGTCGAACCCGTCTTCACCCTCGCGCGCCTAAGTCCCGCCGCCGGGGCCGCTCTCTCGCGCTACCTGGCCGGCATGATCTCTGAGTCCGGCGGCGCCGTCCGCCTGTTCGAACGCGCGGGTCCCACGGAGAAGCTCACGGCGATCATCAACGGAGCGGAGACCTTGCCCTGGGACGAGGCGGACCGCAAGGCCTGGAACGACGGCCTCACGCGCTGGCTGATCGGCGCGTAGTCGGACCTTAAAGCCGGCGCTTGGACATCATCGCCTTGAGGGCCTCGGCCATCGCGCCGACGGGTGCAGACTCCTCGGGCTTGGGCTGAGGCCGCGACGATCCCCGGCTCGCGGCGTTTGCTGTGTTGCGGTCCTCGCGAGCGCCGATGACGGGCTTGCTCTTGAGCGAGAGCGCGATGCGCTTGCGCGCCAGGTCCACCTCGAGCACGGTGACGTGCACGCGCTGCTGAACCTTGAGCACATCGGAGGGCTGCTTGACAAAATTATCCGACACCTCGCTGACATGCACGAGGCCGTCCTGATGGACTCCGATGTCCACGAACGCGCCGAAGGCGGCGACATTGGTGACGATGCCGGGCAGCTTCATGCCGGGCTTCACATCCTCAAGCTTGGAGACCGCGCCGAAGGCGAACGCCTCGAAGCCCTGGCGCGGGTCGCGGCCGGGCTTGGCCAGCTCGGAGAGGATGTCGCGCAGGGTCAACTCGCCGGCGTCGGCGGTCGCGTACTTTTTGATGTCGATCTTCGCGCGTAAAGAGGCGCTGGTGATCAGATCCTTGACGGTCGTGCCGAGGTCTGAAGCCATCTTCTCGACGATCTCGTAGCGCTCCGGGTGAACGGCGCTCGCGTCGAGCGGGTTGCCTCCGTCCCGGATGCGTAGGAAGCCCGCCGACTGCTCGAAGGCCTTAGGCCCGAGGCGAGGAACCTTCTTGAGCGCGGCGCGGGAGGAGAAGGCGCCGTTCTCGTTGCGGTAGTCGACGATATTTTTAGCGAGGACGGGACCCAAGCCGGAGACATATGACAAAAGCTCCTTGCTGGCGCTGTTCACTTCGACGCCCACGCTGTTGACGCAGGAGACCACAGTGTCATCCAGGGATCGCTTGAGCCCGAACTGGTCCACATCGTGCTGATACTGCCCGACGCCGATGGACTTGGGGTCGATCTTGACCAACTCTGCGAGAGGATCCATGAGCCGGCGGCCGATCGAAACCGCGCCGCGGACGGTGATATCTTCGTTGGGGAATTCCTCGCGCGCCGCTTCGGAGGCGGAATACACCGACGCGCCGCTCTCGTTGACCATCACGACAGTCACGCCGGGAAGCTTGAGCGTGCGCACGAACTCCTCGGTCTCGCGCCCGGCGGTGCCGTTGCCGATGGCGACGACCTCGCTCTTAAACTTGGTCGCCAGATTCTTGACCTTCACGGCCGCCTCGAGCAGGCCGCCCGCGCCGGTGTGAGGCATGATGACATCGTGGTGCAGCAATTTTCCCTGCTCGTCAAGAATCACCAGCTTGCAGCCGGTGCGAAATCCCGGGTCGAGCGCCAGCAGCCGCTTCTGGCCCAAGGGGGAGGACATCAGAATCTCGCGCAGGTTTCGCGCGAACACGGCGATGGCTTCCCGGTCCGCGGCCTTTTTCGTGTCGAGGCGCACCTCGGTCTCCATCGAGAAAGACATCAGGCGCCGGTAGGCGTCTTCGATGGCGAGCCGGACCTGGGCGGCGCAGGGGCCGGTCCCTTTGGTGAAAAGCGACTGCAGCATCGGGATGGTGTCGTCCTCGGGCACTTCGACGCGCATATACAGGAAACCTTCGGACTCGCCGCGGCGCATTGCGAGCACTCGGTGCGAGGGGGATTTTGACGCCGTTTCCTTCCAGTCGAAGTAATCCTTGAATTTGGCGCCCTCGGCCTCTTTGCCGGCGATAACCTTGGAGTGGAACTCTCCCTTCGCGAAGAACACCTCGCGCAGACGCGCGCGGGCGGGGGCGTCCTCGGCGACGCGCTCGGCGATGATGTCGCGCGCGCCGGCTAAGGCTTCGGCAGCGTCTTTGACGCCTTTTTCGGCGTCGATGAAAGCCTTGGCGAGCTCCTCGGGAATTCCCGGGCCCTGGGCGAAAATCGTATCGGCGAGAGGCTCCAGGCCCTTCTCCTTGGCGATCATCGCGCGGGTGCGCTTCTTCGGGCGGTAGGGAAGATAGATGTCCTCGAGAATCGCGAGAGTCGCGGCACCGACGACCTTCGCAGTGAGCTCAGGCGTGAGGAGCTTGCGCTCCTCGAGCGACTTCATGATCGCCGCTTTGCGGGCATCGAGCTCCTTGAGTTGTCCCAAGCGGTCGCGGACCGCGGCGATGGCGACCTCGTCAAGATTGCCCGTCACTTCCTTGCGGTAGCGTGCGATGAAGGGAATCGTCGCATCTTGATCGAGCAAGCCGATCACGGCGTTGACTCCGGCGGCGGGCAAAGACAGCTCAGCGGCGATCAGCGAAGGGTATCGGTCGATCATGCGTTGATTTTACCTTACACGGGATGGTGTCAGGCTTATACTTACGCGAAATACTTTAACGAGTAATTGACGAAACTATAGGCCTGACACCAGGGACGGAGGGGCCGCCCCCGTGACGACCGTGCGGGTGAGCTTGTCCGTGTCAAAGCCCAAGGCTCGCGCCCGCAAGAGGATGCCTTGATAGACCGTAGCGTCGAGCGTCTGTTCGCGGCTGATGATCCAGAGATGATCCCGCCCGGGTGCGCCCACGACGGCCCAGCGGTAGTCCGGGTCGAGGTCCGTGATCCAGTAGTCGCCGCCGAAAAACACGTAGAACTTCACTCGGAACTTGGCCGACGAGGACGCTTCGACGCGCCGGGCGCTCCCGCGGTACGGCTTGGATTTGCCGCTCTTCCAGCAGGTGTTGACGAGGTCGAAGGCCCCGGAATCGTTGAGACTGTAGTGAACGGTCGTGTCCGTGCAGCCCTTTTGCGGGTAATTGGGGATGTGGGCGATCTCATACCAGGTCCCCATGTAGCGCGCCAGGTCGATGGATTCCACGACGGGCAACGGAGTATTTTTAGCCGAGACGGGTAACGCGAGACAGGTGGCTAGGAGCATCGCGATCTTCATGCTAATAAGTGCTCCCGACGGGCCGGTTATTACATGGCGCGCGGTCGAGCCAAAGCTCGCCCATAGGAACCAATCCGATGGGATTTTCTTCGTCTGCTGCTCGATCTCTTTGGCGACGGGTCCCTCACGACGCTTGGAG
This sequence comes from Elusimicrobiota bacterium, assembly GCA_043745445.1. Taxonomy (GTDB): domain Bacteria; phylum Elusimicrobiota; class Elusimicrobia; order UBA1565; family UBA9628; genus GWA2-66-18. Next base: position 6,021 of record JAYTSX010000244.1, on the reverse strand, counting down.
AAATATTTATGGGCGGTCGTGCGTGGGGCGCTAAATCGAGGAGCGCGTCAAGCGGGCCAACGCGCGGTCGGCGGCGGCCGACAAGACGGCGACGCGCGCCGGTTTCAAGCGCTCGGATCCCCGCGCCGTTTGCGCCATGCGGGGGTTGCGAACGAGAACGGCCTTGTTCTTGAGGATCCAGCGCCAATAAAGCCCGTCGAGCTCTTCGCACCAGGGGCCCTTGGGATAACGGCCCATCTTAAGAAGGTAATTCGACGCGCACAGATAAGGCTTCGTCGTCATTAAGCCGCCGTCTGCGTTTTGGCCCATGCCGTAGACATTGGGCCCCATCACCCAATCCGCCGAGTCGACGAACATCTCCATGAACCAGTCGTGCGCGGCACGGGGTTCGATCTCGCACAGGAACATAGCGCTCGACAACACCATCAGGCGCTCGATGTGGTGGGCCCACCCTAGGCGCAGCGTCTTGCGGATGGCCAGGTCGATCGGGAGGATCCCCGTCGTCCCGTCGCGCCAGCAGGGAGCCAGCGTGCGGTGGTGGCCCCAGGCGTTCGCCGTTTCCTGATGCTCAGAATGCGCTCTATAGACGCCGCGCACGAACTCTCGCCATCCGATCACCTGGCGTACGAAGCCCTCGAGCGAGCGCATCTCGATGCGCTCCTTTTTCGCATGGGCCAACGCGGCGTCGATGACTTCTTGCGGCTCCAGCAGCCCGACATTCAACGCGGGCGACAGAACGGAGTGGGCGAGGATCGGGTGGTCGGGGCTCAACGCGTCCTCGACCGGCCCGAATAAGGCGAATCGTTGCTTCAGGAATTCGTTGAGCCAACGGCGCCAGCCGGCTCGATCGGTGGGCAGCCAAAGGTCCCGCGCCGAGCCGGGATGGTCCGGGAACAGGCGCTCGACCAGCTCGATCACCTCGGCGTCCGCCTCGCTCGGCCTTGAGCGCGGCGCCGGCGGCGCCTGGAAATCACGGGGCAACGGCTCCCGGTTTTCGGTGTCGAAGCTCCAGCGGCCGCCGACGGGCTCCCCTTCGAGAGTGGTCAGCACCCCCAAACGACGCCGGCTCTCCTCGTAGAAATTCTTCATGAAGGGCTTCTTTCGCCCGCTTAAGTGGCGCTCGAATTCCTGGCGCGAGGTCAGGAACATCGGGCTGGCCTTGAACTCCAACGCCCATCCCTCGCGCCGGCAGAATTCGACAAGTCGGGCCTCGAAAAATTTGTCCTCGACCTCGAACATGCTCAGCCCGGTCGCGGCGTGGCGCCGCATGAACTTCCGGAGCTTGTCCTCGAATGGCCGTGATGCGTCCGCCGCGTCGATCGGATGGTACTCGACGGCCCATCCGAGGGTGGAGAGTTCCCGCGCGTGGGCCCGCATCGCGGAGAAAAAGAACGCTAGCTTGATCTTGTGGTGGCGCGTGCGCGTCGCCAGACCCAGGTCTTCGGCCATGAACACCGGGCGCCCCTCCCACCCGCGTAATCGCGCGGGAGAGAACAGCTGGTCGCCGAGGATCACGACGGCGCTCTTCATAGGCACCTCTGTTCTATGGCCGCACGGTCGCGGCCAGCGCGTCTTCAAGGCGGAGATGCTTGAACCGGTAGCCGGCGCCGACCGCGGCTACGGGCACGATCTTTAGGCTCCCAAGGAGTAAGGATGACATCTCGCCCAGCGTCAATCTCAGCACGGCGGCGGGAACCGGGAAGGGCGTCGGACGATGCAGGACTTGACCGAGCGCGGCCGTAAACTCCGCGTTCGTGGCGAGCTCAGGTCCGACGGCGTTCACCGGCCCGCGCAGGCGCTCATTGGTAATCGAGCTCATGATCAGGCCGGTCACATCGTCGAGATGCACCCACGGGAAATACTGGCGTCCGTCGCCGAGGCGTCCTCCGAGCGCGAGCTTGAAGGGGATGAGCATGCGCGACAGAGCACCGCCGTCGCGGCCGAGCACGACGCCGATGCGAAGAAGCACGACGCGCATGCCGAGCTTCTCGGCTTCGCGCGCCTCTTTCTCCCAGCGCACACACAGGTCCGAGAGGAATCCCGGCCCCGCAGCGTCGGTCTCCGCTTGAAGGCGCTCGTCGCCTTGCGCATACCAGCCGACGGCGGAGGCGTTGATGAGGACCGGAGGTTTTTTCTCGACGCGGCCGAGGGCCGCGACGAGCGCGCGCGTGGGAGTTAAGCGGCTGTGCAGGAGACGGCCCCTTCGGGCCGCGGTCCAGGGGCCGTCCGCCACGCCCTCGCCGCAAAGGTTGACGACCGCGTCTGCGCCTTCCAGCTCGTTTTCCCAACCGCCCGCGTCGACGACGAGCCAGGAGCGCGTGCGCACTCCGGGGATGCGGCTCGGAGCACCGGAGCGGCTGAGCACGATGACATCGTGGCCGGCGTTGATCAGGGCGCGGGAGAGGTCCCGTCCGATCCACCCGTTGCCCCCGGCGATAATGATCTTCATGGTGCCTCCTTTCGGTTTGAACAGCGCGGCGACCGCGGATTCGCGGTAAGAAAAAATCGCGTCGAGACGGCGTTCGACCTCGCCCGCGGCGAGCTCGCCCAACGGTTGGAACGGAAGCTCGTAGCGGACCTCGTCGGTGATGAGTGTGCCGCCGTCCTTGTCCTCGAAGCGGTGCGTGTGATGCCAGAGCTTGTACGGTCCTTTGAGCTGCGTGTCCACGAAGCTGTTGGGCGCGTCGTAAGATTCGATCAGAGTCCGCCAATACTGCGGGAAACCCAACGGGCTGACGCGGTAATCAAAGATGGCGCCCGCGCGCATCTCAAGCGGCTGGGGCGTCAGGACATGGAAGCCGAGCCACGGCGGCGTCAGCTTGGCGAGGTTCGCCGGATTCTGGAAAAAGGCGAAGACCTCCGCGCGCGGACGCGGGAGCCACTGGGTCCGGCGCAAAACTCGCGCACTCATCGCGCCTTCCCCGAGGCGCCGAACACCTCGAGCGCGCGGACGCGGGCGGCCTTGTGATCCACGATCGGGGCGGGATAATTTTCTCCCAGCGCGACCTTGGACTCGGCGAGGATGTCGACGGGAGCCTCCCAGGGCTGGTGCAGCCAGCGGTCGGGCAGGGCCGCGAGCTCCGGCACCCAACGGCGGGTGTACGCGCCCGTGGCGTCGTAGCGCTTGCCCTGCTCGACGGGATTGAAGATACGGAAGAATGGTGCCGCGTCGGCGCCGCAGCCCGCGGCCCACTGCCAGCCGAGGGTGTTGTTGGCGAGGTCGGCGTCCACGAGCGTGTCCCAGAACCAGCGCGCGCCTTCGCGCCAGTCGATGAGCAGGTCCTTGGTGAGGAAGGACGCGACGACCATGCGCACACGGTTGTGCATGAAGCCGGTGGCCCACAGCTGACGCATGCCCGCGTCGACAAACGGATAGCCGGTGAGCCCTTTCTTCCAGGCCGCGAGGCCCTTGGCGTCGTGGCGCCAGCGGAAAGACTTGAAGCGCTCATCGAGCGGCGTCTGCGGCGTGGCGGGATGATGGAAGAGGACATGGCGCGCAAAGTCGCGCCAGCCGAGCTCGGCCAGAAAGCCGCCCTTGGCCGCGGGATCTCCGCCGAGCGCCTCGCGCCAGACGCGCCGGACCGAGAGCTCGCCGAAGTGCAGACGGGGGGAGAGCCGCGAGACGCCGTCGCTTGCGGGGAAGTTCCGGTCTGTGGCGTAGCTGCGGATCGGTCCCGCCAGGAAGGCCTCGAAGTCGCGGCGCGCGCCCGTCTCGCCGGGTGTAAAAGCATCGTTCAGACCTCCGGCCCATGCGACTTTGGGTAGAAGCTCGAGTTCGGTGAGCGTCAGAGACTTCGGGAGCTTGGAGGGGAGCTTCAGCGGACCGACCTCGCCGCGCGGGGCGGCGGGCTCGGCCTCTGCCCCGCAGCGATTCCAATAAGGCGTGAAGACGCGATAGGGCCCGCCGTTCAAAGTGCGAATCGCATCGGGCGCGAAGAGGATGTTGCCCTCATGGACCTGGGCGCTCACGCCGGCCGCGTCGAGAGCGCTTCGCACGGCAATCTCCTGGCGCCGGGCCGCGGGTTCGTACAATTGATTCCAGGCGACAGCGCCGGCGCCGCACTCGCGCGCGGCCGAGACGAGCGCCGTCGCTGCGGGGCCTTTTTTGATGATCAGACGCGAGCCGCGCTTGCGTAAATCGCGTTCCAGGCTCGCGAGCGAGTGATGCAGCCACCAACGCGAAGCCGCCCCGGGCGCCCATTGCGCGTCATCCGCGGGAGGCCAAACGAAAATGGGCACCACCGCACCTGCGGCGGCGGCGTCGAACAACGCGGGGTTGTCCGCCAAGCGCAGATCACGGCCAAGCCAGACAAGAGTTGTCATCATTGATATGTGCCGGGCGAATCCGAATTCTTACACACGGGCTACTGCTTCGGCCGTTCCATGCGCGCGGTGTCGTAGCCCAGGGCCCGAAGTTTGGCCATCAGCTCCTTCTCGATGTCCGGCGGCAAGGTCTTCTCGCGCGCCAGGATCCAAAGGTACTTCCGGGCGGGATGGCCGACCGCGGCCCAGCGGTATTGGGGGTCGAGCTCGATGATCCAGTAGGGCGCCTTGAAAGGCTTGAAAAACGAAACTTCGTAGCGTGACCCTGACGGGTCCACGCTCCAAGCCGTGGCTTTAGCGGTGCGCGCGGGTCCTTGCGGGCTGTCTTTATGACAGGTGTTGAGCACGCTCACCGATCCTTTTTTCTGCAGCGCGTATTCAGCGGTGACGCCCTCACAGCCTTTCTCGAAGCGATTGGGCAGGCGCGCGATCTCATACCACTTGCCCATGTACTTCTCAGCCTCCACTCGAGGCATGGGCTGAGAATCGAAGGGAATGTGAGAGCAGGCTGACAAAAGCAGGAGCATCAGGGGCAGCGCCTTCGTGACAGTCATATTACCTCTCCGCGCGGCGAGCCAACTTTCGTGCCATGCCGGCGAAAATCACCGCGTGCGCGGGCACCAATGCGTACCAATAGCACAACCCGGCCAGGCCGTGTGCCTCGAAGACCGCGGTTTGCAATAAGCGCGAGCCGCCCTCGCGCTCGGCGACCTCGAACTCGAGCCAGGCCCTCCCCGGCAGGCGCATCTCCGCGTGCAGGCGCAGCCTTCGCCCCGGCTCGAGGACCTCCACGCGCCAGAAATCGAGCGCGTCGCCCACGCGCAGGCCCCGACCGACCGGCCGGCCCCGCCGCATCCCCACGCCCCCGGCAAGTTGGTCCATAAAGCCGCGCAGGACCCAGAGCGAATGAAAAGGCCAGCCGCTCGCGCCGCCGAGCGAGGCGACTTCGTTGAACAACCGGCCGGGCGTCGCGCGAGAATCCGCAGTCCTCGCGTCCACGAGCCGCGCCGACGCGCCGGGAAATTTCTGCAGGGGGCCGTTCGAGGACAACGCGTCAAACCACCGGCTCTCCGCGTACTCTCGATTCTCGTTGGTCAACGCGCGGGTGATCGCCTCGGCCAGCCCGCGCGGACGCACGGAGAAATCCCTGAGCGCTTGATCGTCGCGCACGACGGTTTCGTGGCGCAGGCTCGTAAACAAACGGCGGCCGATACGGGCGTAAATCGGCGTCACGACCGCGAGCCAGAGGCTCGAGAGCCACGGCGTGAGCAACGCCACCGGAATCATCGTCCGCTTTAAGCCGCGTTGACGCGCGTACTCGCTCATGATCTGCTCGTAGGAAACGCGATCCTGGCCGCCGATCTCGTACACGGCGCTCCTGACCGGAGTTTTGTCGAGAGCGGCGATCAGGTAGGCGAGCAAATCTTCGATGGCGATCGGCTGAGCTTGAACGCGCACCCAGGACGGGGTCGTCATGATAGGCAAGCGTTCCACCAACGCGCGCACCATCTCATAGGAGATGCTTCCGGAGCCAATCACGATCGACGCGCGGAATTCAATCACGGCGGCCCCCGATTCCGCCAAAATCCTTCCGACCTCCTGCCGGCTCTCGAGATGGGGGGACAGCTCTCCCTCTCCAAGCCCGCCAAGATAGATGATGCGGGAAACGCCGGCCGCCTTGGCCGCCGCGGCGAAGTT